>JAZDGL010000040.1:0-2803 GCA_043806975.1 bacterium | reverse complement strand
GAAACAAGATTTTCTTTTTTAAAAAATGATGTAAAAATTCACAGAGGGATGACACGGGAACATCGCAAAAGTTTTATTTTGTATTACATCTTTTACAAAAATAACCCATAGAATTACCAACACTTTTTTACCACATTACCTTTTTTTATGTAATTTATAGCTCTCGCAAAACAAATTCCAATATTTTCCCCCTTAATGCTCCTTCGCTCTAGGGGCTTCGGTGAACGCAGTAAAGGAGATTAAGGCAGTAAAGGAGGCTAAGAGGGATTCCAATATTTTCTCCTCCGTAGCAAGGGGGATTGAGAGGGATTCCGATATTTTCCCCCTTAATAAGGGGGAATTGAAAGGGGTTTTTAAAATAAATTTGTTTTGCGAGAGTTCGGGAGCTATAATTTTTTTATGTAATTTAATAAAATTAGGACTTACGCGTTTGCATTGAGCAATTCCCCCTCCTCTCGGAGGAGGGGGCAGGGGGAGGTGCGGCTCTCCTTGCGTTTTCCTTGAAATGCGCTCAACCGCGTAAGTCCTAACAATAAAGGAGAAAAAATATGAAGAAAAATTTATTCTTTTTAATAAGTTTGGTTGTTATTGGCGGAGGGTGTTTTTATGGCGGAACCAAGTATTCTTCCGGCAAAAATTCAGCTTCTTTTTCTGCGGGAATGCGAAATTTTCAAGATATGACAGCCGAAGAGCGGCAGCAAAGGATGAAAGAGATGGGAGGATCGGGAGCAATAAGAGGCGCGGCGAACGGACAGGGCGGATTTAATTTTGGCGGCGCGGTTAATGGGGAGATAATATCCAAAGGAGAAAATAGCATAACTATTAAATTGCGCAGTGACCGCCAAGCGCAAAGCGGAGAAGCGCAAGGTTCTGAAAATGGCGGTTCTAAAATTATTTTCTTTTCCGATTCCACAAAAATTTCAAAAATGGCGGAAGGGTCATTGGATGATTTGCAAATTGGAACGAACATTATGGCAAACGGGCAAGCAAATTCCGATGGCAGCATAGTGGCGGAAAATTTGCAGGTAAGATAAAGCAGGGGTTGCCAACTTTTATCTTTGCCTTAGATACCCCCTCCAACTCCCCCTTGTAAAGGGGGAGAGAATTATAAGAGTGAACCCAATCCCTCCCCTCCTTTATAAGGAGGGGATTGAGGGGAGGTAGCTAAAAGAACAACCAACTAAAACAATGACAAAAATCTACAATTTGGGTTCGGAAAAACAAAAAAGAAAAAGTTTAAGAAACAATATGCCTAAAACAGAAATTATTCTTTGGTCTAGGTTGAAAAACAGGCAGCTAAAAGGATATAAATTTCGCAGACAATATGGCATAGGAAAATTTGTTGTAGATTTTTATTGTCCTGAAATAAAACTTGCTATTGAAATTGATGGTGATGAGCATTTTTTAAGCGAGAAGAAGATTGATTATGATAAAATTAGGCAGGAATTTTTAGAAAATTTTGGAGTAAAATTTTTAAGATTTCAGGCGGTGGAAATTTTCAAGAATCTAAAAGGAGTTTTGGATGTGATTTATGAAAATTTGCCTTAGATACCCCCTCCAACTCCCCCTTATAAAGGGGGAGAGAATAATGGGCTGCCTTGTAAAGGGGGAGAGAATCTGACTTCTTTTATAAGGAGGAACCCAATTTCTGACCTCCTTTATAAGGTATAGCTTCCGTAAAACAAATTTATTTTAGAATCCCTCTCAACCTCCCTTTTTAAAGGGAGAAAATATTGAGATTTGTTTTGCGGCAGCTATATTAGAATTTTCTCCCCTCCTTTACAAGAATAAACCCAATCCCTGACCTCCTTCATAAGAATAAACCTAATTTCCCCCCTCCTTTATAAGGAGGGGATTGAGGGGAGGTAGCTTAAAAAAGCGACCAAAGTAATTCCATTTTTCAGACAGAAAAATCCTTATGATCGAATTTGTTGAAATTATCTGACATATCAAAATGCCTTATTTTAGGCATTTTAAGGCATAAGCGGGTTTTCTGCTCTTTCCCCTCTTGACAATTTCTGAAAATGTGATATAATAGGGGCATAAGATCAAGTTTCTTAAAAAATACTTTCTCCTTAATTTTCTATCCGCCTTCACGGTGATTATCTATTGATAGTCATTGTGAACGCGGATGGAAGAAAAAATCAAGGAGGAGAAAAATGAGTAAAAAAGGATATGTTTTAAATATTTTAGGGAGAAGGATTCCGTTGGGGTATAACCTCAGCGGGAAAAGGGCGTGTGGAATTTTAAACCGGATTTTTAAAAATCCGAAGGAATACAGGTGCAGTTGCAAATTTGGGGAGAATTGCGATACTCCCCATGAAGATTATAGTATTGGAACGAATAACGGGGGATTTCGTCCCTGTTATGATGTATGGGTTTCGGGTGATTGCGCCGCTGCCTTTACGGGGTGGTGGGGGGTTGTCATTACTGCCTATGATGATGATGATGAAATTTTTTCGCTTCTTTCGAGAGAAAGAAGCAGGGAGTTCAATGTGTTCTTATATGAAGTCAACGCCGAGCTCTACGAGTTGACCGTGGAGCAGGTGGTGAAATTGCATACAGGTGGCTGAATTTTCAAAGCCCAAAGGGAAAAATTCCCTTTGGGCTTCTTTTTTTGACAATCCCTAACTTTTATACTATATTAAAGATAGCTGAAATGGGGTAATGTGGTAAAAAAGTGTTGGTAAAATAGTCGCTTTTATTGTAGAATAAGGCATAACTAGCTAATAAATTCAAATCAATTTAAATTTATGGTGTATTCTACAAAAAAAGTGTCCATTTTGTAATAGTTCGATAACAA
>JAZDGL010000039.1:0-2254 GCA_043806975.1 bacterium | reverse complement strand
GAGTTGAAAAAATCGATACTGAAGAAGGCTTTTAGTGGGGAATTATGAAACTGGATTCCCGCTTTCGCGGGAATGACAAGAAAAAAGGCTTTTGTGGGGGAATTGTAAATTTTGGCGTGAATTTGTTATACTTTTTGACTAAATTCACGGCATATTGACTTTTTGGCGTGAATTTGCTATAATTATCATATAAATTCATAGCATTTATTATTATGAACATATCAAAAGACATTAAAGAAAAAATTGATTCGCTAAAGCAACAGTATGAAATCCTCAAAAAAAATAGAGAGTCGCTTTTGGATATTGTGTTTGAGGCAGAACTGCCGGAATCAGTCTATAATTCCAACGCCATTGAAAACTCAACTTTGACTATTTCCGAAACAGAGAAAATTCTTTTGAATATGGAAGTTTCTCGCAATGTCTCGGTGCGTGAAGTTTTTGAAGCTAAAAATTTGGCGCAAGTTTTCGGTTATATTAAAGAGAAAACAAATGGAAAAAATGTTGATAAAGATTTGATATTGCTTTTACATAAAATGCTCATTCTTAATATAGATGAAAACATTGCCGGCAGATTTAGAAAACAATATGAATATGTCAGGGTCGGAACTTATATCGCTCCCGCGCCGGAACATATTGAGGCTATGGTTGAAGCCGTGCTTCTGGAATATTCCAGCAGTCATACAGAATATTTTCTTGAAAAAATTGCTAAGTTTCATCTTGAATTTGAACACATTCATCCATTTTGCGACGGCAATGGAAGAATCGGACGAGTATTGATCAATTATCAGCTTATGCAACTCGGATTCCCCCCGATTATTATTCGCGATAAAGAAAAAGCGCTTTATTATAAATCTTTTGGCGAGTATAGAAATAGTAACAAGAAAAAAACGGCCATTATGAACAGGGTTGTTTCTTTGGCGCTTATGGAATCTTTTCACAAAAGAATCGCGTATTTGAAGGGTGAAAAAATAATTACCTTGGCTGAATTTTCTGAAATAAAAAAAGAATCACTTAAAATTCTTCTTAATAAGGCTAAGAGACAAACTATCTCTGCTTTTAGGGAAAAGGGGGGTTGGAAAATTGGAGTTGATAATAAAATAAATAGTTTATGAACGAATCAGAAACAAGAGCCGAATATATTGACCCGAAGCTCAAGGCGAGCGGATGGGGCGAAGTGGAAGGATCAAAAGTCCTGCGTGAATTTCGTATTACCGACGGGAGAATCCAGACTGGCGGGACAAGAAGCAAGCCGGAGATTGCCGACTATATTTTGGTATATAAAAATCAAAAAATCGGTGTGATAGAAGCCAAAGCCGAGAATTTACCTGCGAGTGTTGGAGTGGCGCAAGCCAAAGCTTATGCCGAAAAATTACATATTGATTATACCTACGCCACCAACGGCAAAGAGATTTACGCCATATCAATGAAAACCGGCGAGGAGGGCGAGATTGCCGACTTCCCAACTCCCGATGAATTGTGGAATAAAACTTTTCCTTCGGCAAGCTCAGGAACCACGGCAAGCTCAGGACAAGTTGCAAAATGGACTGAATGGAAAGAGAAATTTGCGAGCATTCCCAACGAAGGCGAATATGGCAAACGATATTATCAAGAAATTGCCATCAATAATGTTTTGAAAGCAATAGCCGAAGAAAAAAACCGTCCTGACTTGTACCAAAGGATTTTTTAGAAAAATATTTTGGCTAAAATATAATAAAATTTGTCAAAAAAAAATATTTTTGTCATACTAAGAGCATAAATCATGCCCTTATGTATCACATTCGCACAACCAAAACTTCATCATCGGCTACTGCCGTTCAAGTGGTTAAATATGAAAATCGCAAGATGATTATTGCCGCACACATTGGCAGCGCTCACAATCCTGAAAAACTGAATGCTCTTAAAAAAACAGCCACTCTTTGGATAGAAAAAGAATCTAAACAGCGTCCTTTATTCCCGCAATCAAATTCCTGCAACGGTAATTTTATCCAACTTGATAAATGCCAATATCTTGGCGCGCGCTATGGATTTATTTATGACATTTTAATGCAGGTCATTAAGCATTTTAGTTTCTGTTCGTTAACAGATAAAAAGATGTTTATTGATCTGGTTATTATGGGACATACGCAAATCAGGTGGAGTAAATAAGATTAGCCGTAAATTTTAGCAATCCTAAAAAGGAAAAACTTTTTATCTCTCACGCCTCTGACTAAAGCTCGGAATCCTTTCAACTTTGCATTAAATGATTCTGCTGAAG
>JAZDGL010000038.1:0-11837 GCA_043806975.1 bacterium | reverse complement strand
GTTTTGAGACATATGTTTTTATTTCTTTCTAAAGTTATTTTTTCTAACTTCACGATAACAAATTTTCGCGGAGTTGTAAAAAATCAACTTTTAAACTTTCCTTAACCTACTGGTTCAGTATATACAGGACGGATCAATTGTTAGAAAATAAAATTTATGGTTAGAAAAGAATTTATAAAAAACAAAATCGAGTTGATAGAGGAAGATTTATAAAAACTTTCTGCGTATAAAGATGATTTATTTGAAGATATCGCGAAAGATTTTATCAAACTGAATGTGGTGAAGCGATTATTAGAAAAAATAATAATGAGGGCGATTGATATAAATGAACATATTTTTTCGGAGTTAAGCAACGGGAGCGAAAAAAGGCCGACTTACAAAGAGACATTTTTAAATTTATCCTATCTTAAAATATGTCCGCGTGATTTCGCGAAAGAAATTTCTAAAAGCGCGGGGCTTAGAAACGCGCTTATCCACGATTACGACGATATAAGTATCGGAACAGTTTACAGTTCCATCGGCGACGCGCTAAAACAATATCATCAATATTGCAAATATCTATTAGATTTTATTAATAAATAAAAAGGAGAAACTATATGGAACAAAATGAAACAAAAATAATATCAATTCCAACTATATTAAGCGCGATTGTTATCACGGCGCTTTTAGTTGGAGGAGGGGTTTATTATGGGCAAAATTTGAAAGTGGAAAAGATGCGGAAGGAAATAGAGGAGTTGGGCGGAAAAAGTGAAGAATGTCATGAATCGTCTGGGTTTGGAGCGTATATTATTTCTTTCAATTTATCTCCTAGCCCAGGAAACGAGGAAATAAAGGTCAAATTTGACAATAAGATTAACGAGGCAACTGCCAATTTTTCGACTATTAAGTTATGGGCTGTGGGCAAAGGTATTGGGATGGAAGGAGAAAGAACGGATTTAAGCGGAATGTTAAAATATAGCTACAACGAAGTTGATCAAATTTTAACCATAATTTCAAAAACAGGTGAACATATTGGCGGGTGCGCTTCTTGCGTTTATGAATTGGAATTGACGAGCGGGGTTAAGGATATAGAAGGAAATTCATTGGAACCATTTATATCTAGAAAATAATTATTCCAATGATTTCAAAATTCAAAAATCCCCCTAACCCCCTTTTCAAAGGGGGAAATAAGGGGGGGGTCTAAATACGAAATAAATGTAGGGGCGGAAGATTTTCCGCCCCTACATTTTCGCCGCAACTCTACCTACGCACCCCCTCCAACCTCCCCCTCTGAAAGGGGGAGAGAAACTAAACGCATTCCTTATTGCTGCAAACAATTTCCTCGCCATTTTTTTTGGTGATTTTCAAAACCATTAAACTTCCGCATTTTTTACATTTTTCGCCAGTTGGTTTATTCCATAAAGCGAATTTGCATTTTGGATAGCCGGAACATCCGTAAAAATTTTTTCCTCTACGGGAGCGTTTTTCAACAATTTCGCTTCCGCATTCGGGGCATTTAACTCCTGTTGCGACAGGTTCGGCGGGTTTTCCTTCTTTGCCTAAATTTTTAATGTTTTTGCAGGCGGGGTAAGCCGAGCAGGCGAGGAATTTTCCAAAACGGCCTTGCTTAATAACCATTGGCGAACCGCACTTGTCGCAAATTTCGTCGGTTTTTTCGGGCTCTTCCGGTTTTCCGTCTGATCCTAGCGGTTTTGTATTTTTGCATTCAGGGTATTTGGAACAAGCTAAAAATTTTCCATATCTTCCAACTTTAATAACCATTGGCGAACCGCACTTGTCGCAAATTTCGTCGGTGGCTTCTTCTACTAAGTCCTTTTTACTTAAATTTTTGGATTTATTTTCTAAATTTTCTGCGAACGGTTCGTAAAATTCTTTAATTACTGGAACCCATTGTCTTTTTCCGTCGGCGATTTCGTCCAAATCCTCTTCCATCTTTGCGGTAAATTTATAATCAACCACATCAGAAAAATGTTCTACCAAAACATCGTTAACTAATTTTCCAATTTCTGTGGGGAAAAGTTTTTTGTTTTCGTCCTTATCAATATATTTTCGCGCAATAATTGTGCTGATTGTCGGGGCGTAAGTGGAAGGCCTGCCGATGCCGAATTCTTCCATCGCTTTAATCAAACCTGCTTCGGAATATCGCGCTGGTGGCTGGGTAAAATGTTGTTCGGGTTTTAATTCTTTCAGATTTAAAATTTGCCCTTCTTTTAATTCTGGCAAAATGGTTTCTTCTGTTTTAGAAGGATATATTTTCAAAAATCCATCAAATTTAATTGTTGCTCCGTTCGCTTTGAATCCAAAGTTTCCTGCGCTTATGTCCACCGCGGTAGAATCAATTATTGCGGGATTCATTTGGCAGGCGACTGCTCTTTGCCAAATTAAGGCGTAAATTTTTTGCTGTTTTGCATCCAGTCCGCCAATTTTTTCGGGCGAAACGGAAGGATTGGTGGGGCGAATTGCCTCGTGCGCTTCTTGCGCCCCTTTTGATTTTGTTTTATAAAAAATCGCGTTTTCGGGCAAGTATTTTTTGCCGATGTTTTGTCCAATATATTCGCGCATTGCTCCAATCGCCTCTGCGGATAAATTCATAGAGTCCGTTCTCATATATGTGATATGTCCGTTTTCATAAAGCTGCTGGGCAATCATCATAGTTTGTTTTGAGGAATATCCAAGCCGTCTGTTGGCTTCTTGTTGTAAGGTGCTTGTGGTAAAAGGCGGAAGGGGATTTTTTTTTGTTTCCTTCTTTTCAATTTGCTCAATTTTGTAGCGCGCGCCGCTTAAATCGGAAATAATTTTTTCTGCTGCATCTTGGTTTACGATTGCAAGTTTATCCAGCGTTTTTCCGTCTTTTTTCGCCAGCTTTCCTTCAAAGCCTTCGTTAAATAAAGCCGAGATAGACCAGTATTCTTCTTGCTTAAAAGCTTCCCTTTCTCGCTCTCGTTCCGTAATTAGCCGCACTGCCACGGATTGCACTCGCCCGGCGCTTAATCCTTTCGCGACTTTTTTCCATAAAAAAGGCGATAGTTTGTATCCAACCAGCCGATCTAAAATTCTGCGCGCCTGCTGAGCGTCAACTAAATTTATATCAATGTCGCGGGGAGTTTTTAGCGCGTTTAAAATGGCATTTTTCGTTATTTCGTGAAAAACTATTCTTCCATATTTCCCATTTTTTAATTTTAAAGCATCTTTTAAATGCCAAGAAATGGCTTCGCCTTCGCGGTCTTCGTCAGTCGCCAGTATCGTGTAATCGGATTTTTTAAATTCTTTTTTAATTTCTGCTAGCGATTTTTTTCCGTTTGCGGTGATTTCGTATTCAGGTTCAAAGCTATTTTTAATATCAATTCCAAGCGATTTTGCAGGCAGATCGCGCACATGACCAAAAGAAGACAACACCTTATATTCGCTGCCTAAAAATTTAGAAATCGTTTTTGCCTTAGTAGGCGACTCAACAATAATTAATTGCATAGTAGTTTCAATGAGGGTAAGTTTTAATTTTTTAATTTTTGCTAACCAATCACAAACATCATTCCTCCCAAATTTTTAACTAGCCCTTTCATTTCTAGCATAATAATTGTAGCGGATATGACCGCAATGTCTAGTTTAGTCATTTCTGAAATCTTGTCAATATGGATGGGTTCGCGGGAAAGATTTTCTAAAATAAGTTTTTCTTCCAAGGTTTCTGCTGCAAACTGTTTTTTGGAAGAAGGAATAATTGCTTTTATGTTTAAATCTTCCAAGATTTCTTCTGCGGTTATTGCGGGTTTTGCGCCCATTTTTATCAGATTATTTGTTCCGATTGAATTTTCAGAAAAAATTGATCCTGGAACGGCAAAAACTTCTCTATTTTGCTCTAACGCGAATTTTGCTGTAATTAGCGCTCCGCTTGATTGCGACGCTTCAATAACTAGAACTGCCAGTGAAAGTCCGCTGATAATTCTGTTTCGCAGGGGGAAATTTTGGCGCAGGGGAGCGGCTCCAACGGGAAATTCGCTAATTAAAGCGCCTTGGCTGGCAATCGCTTCTGCAAGTTTTTTGTTGGCAGCGGGATAAATGCTATTTTTATCAATTCCGCTTCCCAGCACAGCAATGGTTTCTTGCCCTGCTTCCAGCGCTTGGCAATGAGCAATTGTGTCTGTTCCAAACGCTAGTCCGCTCACAATTATTGCGCCCTGCAAAGCGAGGTTTTTTGCGAAAAAGCAGGCAGTTTGTTTTCCGTAAGAAGTGATTTTTCTAGATCCGACAATCCCGATGCGCGCGGAAGATTGCGGAATTTTTCCTTTTATATAAAGTGCGGCAGGCGGATTATAGATTTCTTTTAGGGGTTGTGGATAATTTTCCTCAAAAATTGTTAAAATTTCTAGGTTTTCCAAATAAACTTTTTCCAGTTCTTTTTCGGGGTTGATTTTGTCTCTTTTCGAAAGGAGATTTTCTAAAGCGGAACCGCTTAATCCTGCTTTTTGCAGGTCAGACTCGCTTGCATTCCATCCATTCTCTAGGTTTGAAAAATAGTTTGTAATTTTTTGGATTTTATTCCAGCCAAATCCGCCTATAAGGTTAAATGCGTTCAGATATTTTTTATCAATGAGTTTTGACATACATTTTTTAAGGGAGTATAATCTTTTTAAGGATAGTTTAATGTATTTTTAATGAAAATCTTTCTTGCTGTGTCCTATTTTTGGGCTAGAGACCTCCCCTCCTAATCTCTATGCTTTAAAAGTAGGATACAATAAGGAAGGTTTTTTAGTTTGGAAAGTTGTATGACAGCTGCTAGGTATAGCTTCCGCAAAACAAATTTATTTTAAAACCCCTCTTCTGCCCAAGGCAGACCGCCTTGGGCGGTAATCTCCCTTTTCAAAGGGAGAAAATATTGGGATCCCTCTCAACTTCTCTTGTTGCGTCCAGCCGAAGCTTTTAGGTAAAGGGAGAAAATATCGGAATTTTTTTGCGGCAGATATGGAATGCTTTTTATTTTTTTCTTTAATTTTTAATTTCTAACTTGCAACTGATTATTTTTTTCGCTTTCTCTACTGTTTCTTCCAATTTTTTCTCCTCTTCTTTTCTAAATTTTTTCAAAACAAAATCTTCCAGCGGCTCTCTGGTTTCTTTTTCCGGCTTGATCCCAATTCTGACGCGGTTAAATTTTTGGCATCCCAGCTCTTTGATTATGGATTTTATTCCATTATGTCCTGCGGATGACGAATCAAAGTTTTCCCGAATTTCCCCGAGAGGAATATCAAACTCATCGTGAATAACCCAAATATCTTCCAAAGAAATTTTATAAAATCCGGCGATTGCTTTTACCGGCCATCCCGAATCATTCATAAAAGAAAGGCTGTTGGCGAGAATATTTTTTTCTTCGTCAGAACCAATTATTGCGATTTCCGCTCCCAAATTATTTTTAACTTCTAGCTCAACGGAAAAATCACGAGCCAAATCGTTTATAATTTTCTTCCCTATGTTGTGCCGGGTTTCTAAAAACTCATTATCCGGATTGCCGATGCCGATGAATAGTTTCATAAAGATTGTTATAAAGTTATAAAGTTGAAAAGTTGTAGTTTCCGCAAAACAAATTTATTTTAAAATCCCTCCTGATCTCCCTTTTCAAAGGGAGAAAATATTGGAATTTATTTTGCGGGAGCTATGTTAAGGAGTTATAAAAATTTCTTCTGTTATTTTTTTTATCTCTTCCCAGCTTTCATCTTTTGGCAGAAGCACCATTGCGACTCCATCTGACATTTTAATTCGCGCATTAATTAGTTCCCCGTCGGGCTTGCTAGTAAGCGCGATATTTTTAACAGAAATTTTTCCAGCGCTTTGGGATATTTCCAAAATTCGCCTAATTTCTACTATCCCGATATTCGTTTCAATGTTTTTTCTGAAATAATCCCAAAGTTTGATAGCCTTAAAAAAGCTATCGGACGCATTCTCTCCTTGCCTTTGGATTTTCTCAAAAATCGCTTCTATAATTTTTTGCTGGCGCGAGCTTCTGTCAAAATCCCCCCATTCGGAGTGCCGCGATCGCGCTACTTTTAAAGCGCAATCTCCGTCCATATGCTGCCAACCTGCGTCTAAATGGAAAGTTTCATATTTATTTTCTGTTGATGGAAAATGCGGATCGTGGACAGCTTCTTCTAAATATACATCAATTCCCCCCAACTCGTCTATTAGTTCTTTGAATTTTGAAAAATCAAAAACGATATGGTAATTGGGATAAATTCCGGTGATTTCTTGAATTGCTTGGTTCATTTTTTCAATGCCGTCTTCGTTTTTTTGCTCCGCGCGATATTTTATGGCGTTAATTCTAGTAAAATAGTTTTCCCCAGGCATTTTGAGAAATAAATCTCTAGGGATGGAAATGAGCGCTAAGGTTTGTGATGATGGCTGAAAACTGGCTAGAATAATGGTGTCGGCGAGGTAGCCTGCATTATGGGCTTCTCCGCCTATTCCCAATAGAAGAAAATTTACACGGTTTTTTTCTTCGCCTTTTAATTTCCAATTTCCAAATAAAAAACTAGTTTTTTCTGTTGGTTTTTGCTGGGCATCTTTAATTTCGCCTTTTTCTTGGTTATCGGTAGCGGTGATTTGCGATTTTATTTCAGGAGAGCCAGTCGGGCTTATTGAGAATACAATTAAAAAAGTGGAAGCAAAAACCAAAATAGCAAGAATTGTATTTTTAATTATTGTTCCTAATTTCATTAGAATAATTATAAGGGATAAATAGCAAAATTCAAAATTTTAACTTTCTTTTAACTAATTAAGCGCATTTTGTTAGAAAGATGCAGGGTATAGCTTCCGCAAAACAAATTTATTTACAAAACCCCTTTCAATTCCCCCTTATTAAGGGGGAAAATATCGGAATTTGTTTTGCGACACGAAAAATTGCCACCTTTTAAGTTTTATGGTAAAATTCAGCTATGAAACAAAAAAGAAATTTTAAAAAGGGTTTTTTGGGAATTAGCTGGGATTTATTAAAGGTTTTTTTGAGCGCGCTGGCAGTCGTTTTGGTGGTGCGATATTTTTTTATTCAGCCGTTTTTTGTAAAAGGGCAAAGTATGGAGCCGAATTTTCACGATAAAGAATATCTAATTGTTGATGAAATTAGCTATCGTTTGCGGAAACCCGAGAGAGGCGATGTAATCGTTTTTAAGTATCCGCGAAATCCTTCCGAATACTATATAAAGAGAATAATCGGGCTTCCGAATGAGACGGTTAATATCAAAGAAGGGGAAGTGATAATTTTTAATCAAGAAAATCAAGATGGGCTTGTTTTGTCGGAAAGTTATTTGCCAAATAGCGCTTATACATCTGGGAATACCTACATTACGCTTGGAGATGATGAATTTTTTGTGCTTGGGGATAACCGCAATCCAAACGGCAGTTCCGATTCTAGGCATTGGGGGCTGCTGGATAAAAAATATATCATTGGAAGAACTTGGTTAAGGCTGTGGCCATTGAATAAAATGGATATAATTAAAGAGCCGAGCTATTAGCTATAGCTACCGCAAAATAAATTATTTTAAAAATCCCTCTTCTGCCCAAGGCAGACCGCCTTGGGCGGTAATCTCCCTTTAAAAAGGGAGAAAATATCGGAATTTGTTTTGCGGAAGCTATATAAATAGAGCATTTTTTAATAAATTTGGGGGTTTATATGCTACAAAAAGAGCAAATTGCAAAAGAATCTCAAAAAAAATCGCAAAAACTTGCAATGTCTGTTCCGAGGGGGACAAAAGATGTTTTGCCGCAGGAATACAGATATTGGGAGATGGTTCTAAATACAATTAAAAAGCTGGCAATAAGCTTTAATTTTGAGTATATTCAAACTCCTATAATAGAATATGCGAAATTGTTTGAAAAAGGGACTGGCGCGGCAACTGATATTGTGCAAAAAGAAATGTTTTCGTTCACAACTAAGGGGGGCGATAAATTATCTTTGCGGCCAGAAGGCACCCCGTCTTTGGCAAGAGCTTATTTGGAGAATGGAATGGTAAATTGGGCGCATCCGATCAAGCTTTGCAGTTATGGTCCAATGTATAGATACGAAAGACCTCAATCGGGAAGGAAAAGAGAATTTTATCAATATAATTTTGATGTATTTGGAAGCGATGATCCGATTATTGATGTAGAGCTGATTTATTTGGCGTGGAAAACTTTTGTTAAACTGGGGATAAAAAATGTTTCCGTGCAGGTAAATAGTATTGGCTGTGAAAAATGCAGAAAAGATTATAAAGGCGTGCTGTTGAGCTTTCTAAAAAGTAAAAAAGGCGATCTTTGTAAAGATTGCGCAGAAAGAATTTTGTTAAATCCCTTGCGCGTTTTAGATTGTAAAAATGCTCAGTGTCAAAAAACACTGGCAGAAGCGCCGCAAATCGTTGATTATCTTTGCAAAGAGTGCCACGATCATCTAACACTTCTTTTGGAATATCTTGATGGGATGGAAATCCCGTATTTTCTTAATTCTAGGCTGGTAAGGGGAATAGATTATTATGCTAGAACTGTTTTTGAAATTTGGTCCGAGGAAGAAGAGTTTAAAGAGAGCAGAACTGCTTTTTGCGCAGGGGGCAGGTATGACGGGCTAGTGGAACTTCTAGGCGGTAAAAAAGTTTCTGCGGTAGGGTTTGCTTTTGGCGTGGATAGAATAGTAAATCTTTTGGAGTATTATCAAATTCCTGCCATTAAAAAGCCATCTCCAAAGGTGTTTGTAGTTGCGCTGGGCGTGTCGGGAAAAAAAAGAGGTTTAAAGATTTTAAGCGAGCTAATTGATGCGGGCATTCCCGCGGACGAAGCTTTCTCAAAAGATAGCTTAAAGTCGCAATTGAAAGTTGCCGATAAAGAGACTGTGGCGCTGTCGCTTATTATCGGACAAAAAGAAGCCTTGGATGAAACGGTGATTATCCGTGATATGGCAAGCGGGGCGCAAGAAATAGTCGGCTTAAATAAAATTATTTCGGAAGTGAAGAGAATGTTAAAAAACATTTGACGGAAGCAGATTTAGATGTTATTCTTAAATTAGTTTTTAGAAAGGAAGGTGAATTAACTTGGTAGAAGTTAGAAAAAGAGAAAAAGAAAGCAATGAAAGTTTGCTTAGAAGATTTTCAAGAAAAGTTCAGCAAAGCGGCTTATTGTTAAAAGCTCGCAGAATTAGGTTTAGAGAACAAGTTAAAAGCAAGTCAAGATTAAGAGAAGATGCGATCAGAAGAAGCGAAATGCAAAAGCAAAGGGATTATCTTAAAAAAATTGGCAAATTAAAAGAAACCACTAGATTTGGATCAAAATAAATGACGATTCAAGAGCAAATCAAAAAAGATGTCCTAGAAGCTTTTAAAAACAAGGATTCCGAAAAGAGTTCTACTTTGAGAATGCTTCAAGCGGCTTTAAAGAATAAAGAAATTGAAGTTGGAAAAGATAAAATGACAGATGAAATCTCTTTGGAGATTATTGCGCGGGAGGCAAGACGAAGGAAAGAAGCGATTGAAAGTTTTGAAAAAGGAAACCGTCCTGATTTGGCAGAAAAAGAGAAAAGGGAGGCGGAGATTTTAGCAGTTTATCTTCCTCGGCAAATATCTGATGAAGAAATTGAACTGGCGGTTAAAGAAGTTATATCTCAAACTGGGATTTCTGATAAAAAAGATATCGGCAAAGCAATGGGCGAGGCGATGAAAAAGTTGAAGGGCAAAGCAGACGGAACAAGAATCAGACAAATTGTGGAAAAAAATTTGCAGTAATTGCAGCTTTTTATGAATAAAATTGAAATCAATAATTTAAGCGGTTTTGAAATAGATAAAAAAAAAGTTCGGGAAATTCTAAATTTGATTTTAAAAAGCA
Source organism: bacterium (assembly GCA_043806975.1). Lineage (GTDB taxonomy): Bacteria > Patescibacteriota > Minisyncoccia > CAYZDR01 > CAYZDR01 > JAZDGL01. Next base: position 2,012 of record JAZDGL010000038.1, on the reverse strand, counting down.
GAGATTTGTCTGAAAAAGAAATCAGTTTGGCTTTTTTAAAAAAAGATGAGATTAGGGAGCTAAACAGGCGTTGTAGAGGGATTGATAAGGCTACGGATGTTTTATCATTTGAGGGAGAAAATAATTTTTTGGGGGAAGCTGTAATTTCTCCCGAGATTGTCGCGGGGAGAAAAAAGGAAGGCGAGAGTTTTTATTTTGCCTTAACCCATATTTTAAGCCATTCAGTTTTGCATTTAACGGGGTTTGACCATAAAAACAAAAAGGAAAGAATTTTTATGAGAAGCGAAGAAAACAAAATTTTAGAGAAAATAAAAAATAAAGTTAATAAATTATAAAATCAGTTTTTGGCTGATTTTATTTTGGGTATTTTTATGAGAAGCGAAACTTTTGCGGGGTTACATATTGGCTCTTCTAGCGTTAAAATTGTTGTTGCGCAAGATGCGAACGGAAAAATGCAGATTATGGGCGCTTCAAGCTCTTTATGCCAAGGGATGCGCCGAGACGCAGTGGCTGATATGGAGGAAGTGGAGAAATCCATAATAGATGCGCTGGAAAAGGTAGAAAGAATTTCTGCGGTGGCGCTGGACAAGGTGTTTATAGATATTGGCGGGATGCATATTGAAGCGCAAGAAAGCAAGGGCGTTGTGGCTGTATCTAGGGCGGATGGAGAGATAAGCCGCGATGATGTGCAAAGGGCATTGAGCGCGGCTCAAACAATTTCAATTCCGGCAAACCGTGAAATTATTTATGTGGTTGCAAAAAGTTTTTCCGTTGACGATCAGAGGCAGATAAAAGATCCCGTGGGGATGAACGGGGTTCGTTTGGAAGCGGAAGCGATAATTTTAACCGGCGCTACTCCGACAATAAAAAATTTAACAAAGTGCATATTTCAATCTGGGGTTGATATATTGGGCACTATTCCGACTGCGATTTCTGCGGGGAAAGCGGTGCTGACAAAAAGGCAGAAAGATTTGGGGGCGGTTGTCATAAATATCGGAGCAGGGACAACCAGTATGGCAGTTTATGAAGATGATGAGTTAATCCATTTTGCCACAATTCCAATCGGGGCTTTTTATATAACCCAAGATATTGCGTTAGGTTTGCAAATTCCAATTGAAATGGCGGAGAGGATAAAAGTTGATTTTGGTTCGGCTATTCCCGAGGAAATTAACAGAAAAGATCAAATTGATATTTCAAAAATTGATTCTGCCGAAGAAGGGACATTCTCTAGAAGAAAGGTAGCGGAGATAATTGAGGCGCGAATGCAGGAGATTTTCTTTTTGATTGATAAGGAGCTGAAAAAGATAGGTCATCAAAAACTTTTGCCGGCAGGCGCAATTTTAACGGGTGGGGGAGCTAAATTGGCTGGCGCGGTTGATCTAGCAAAAGCTTCTTTGAAATTGCCGGCGCAATTAGGATTCCCTCAAAATTTAAGCGGAATTATTGATAAAGTTGACGATCCAAGTTTTGCTGTTGCGATAGGGTTGGCGCTGTTTGCATCCGAAGATGCTAAAAAAGCGGGAAAATCATTCAAGGGTTTTTCATTTTTATCAGGTTTTTTTGCAAAAATAAAAAAATGGGCGGGAGTGTTTATCCCTTAATAATTAAGAGGGATTTTAAATTTTTTTCCTCCGTAGTAAGGGAGATTAAGAGGGATTCCGATTATTTCCCCCCTTAGTAAGGGGGGATGAAGGGGGTTTTTAATATTTTCTCCCTTTTTACCTCCCAAGGCGGTCTGCCCATTAGGCAGAAAGGGGGATTACTGCCCAAGGCGGTCTGCCTTGGGCAGAAGGGGAGGTAGTTAAGGAATACTAAATTCCCACCCCCTCCAGCTCCCCCTTATCAAAGGGGGAGAGAAAGAGAGATCTTTCCCCTGTGCATAACTTCCTCTTAAACTTTATCAAAAAAAGAGATATAATGAATATAGGTTTGTTTTAGGACATATAGGTTCCGCAAAATAAATTTCGATATTTTTTCCTCCGCAGTAAGGGAGATTAAGAGGGATTCCAATA
>JAZDGL010000037.1:0-35150 GCA_043806975.1 bacterium | reverse complement strand
ATTTTTCCTCCAAAACCGAATGCGGAAATTAAAATTAGAATGGAGCAGGCAAAAAATAAAACAGCGATAACGGCTTTTTTAGTTTCGTGGTGTATAACGGGGGTTTTTTCAATTTTTTTTTCTTTATATTTCTTTTTCATCAAAACTAGAATTTAGAGTTTATATTTCTAATATAACGGGCAAAACCAGCGGTCTTCTTTCGGTTTTATTATATAGAAATTGTCCGATGTCGTCGCGGATATAATCACGCAGATATGACCAATCGGTTGTCGATGCGGTATTTTGCTTGGAGATTCTTTTGTCAACAATTTCTTTAACCTTTTCTTTTGTTTCTTTAATCAATTCAGGAGAGCCTTTCATATAGATAAAGCCTCTGGAAATAAGGATAGGCTCAGCCATTATTTTGCTTGTTTTGCTGTCTATGATAACAAAAATTGTGAACATTCCGTCTTCCGCCATCATTTGCCTGTCGCGAATAACCACATGACCGATGTCTCCTACTCCAAGTCCGTCCACAAAAACATAGCTGGTGTCCACTTTCTTTTTTAAAATCCGTCCTTTCTCTCCTGAAAATTCTATGATAGATCCATTATCTAAAATAAATATATTTTGCTTTGGGAACCCTATTGAAACGGCAATTTTCTCTGCTTCTTTTAAGAAGTAGTGGTTGGCGTAAACGGGCAGATAAAACGATGGCTTTACTTGGCGGAGCATTTCTTTTATATCTTCGGCTGTGCAATGTCCGCTTACATGGACATCCATAATATCGCTGTGGATAACATTATCGCTTTTTCTGTATAAACTATCTTTAAGCGCTTGAATGGTTCTCTCGTTCCCAGGCACGACAGAAGATGAGAATACAACAGTGTCGCTTTTTTTCAATCTGATGTATTTATGGTTGTCGTTGACAATTCTAGATAGCACTCCTTTTCCTTCTCCTTGCGCGCCAGTGCAGATGATCACTATTTTGTTATCGGGATAATCCGAAACTGATTTAATCGGAATCACCGCATGGTTGGGAAATTTTACATAGCCTAGTTCTTTTGCGATTTCAATGGTGTTTTTTAGGCTGTATCCGTCTAGCGCTATTTTTTTCCCGATTTTGTGAGAATATTCTACTAGGTGTTTGATCCTTTTTAGCTGGGACGAAAAAGTTCCAATTAGTATTCTTCCAGGAGCTTCTCGCACCAGCTTTTCTAGATTTTCGTGCATCGTTTTTTCTGAAACAGGCTGTTCGTAGTTTGTCGCCGCTAAACTTTCAAGCATTAAAATAGTCGGTTTGGGGAGTTTGGCAAGCTGGTTGTAGTTAATCGCTTGGTCATACGGAGCATCGTAATCCATTGTCCAATCGCCAGGGTGAATAACAGTTCCTTGCGGGCTTTTTATTATCGCGCCAACGGCATCAATTAGCGAATGTTCCACAGGGAAAAATTCCACTTCAAATTTTCCAAATTGGAATTTGTCTTGAAAAGATTTTATATTGATCGTTTTAAGCAATTTAGAAGATTCTGGCTTAAAATCTTCCATTCTGTTTTTAATCAACGCTAATGTTAAGTCGCGCCCGATAATAGGAGGATACCCTAGTTTTTCTAGTAAAATTGGCGCCGCTCCAATGTGGTCAAGGTGTCCGTGGCTGAATATCACGGCTTTAATGTTCTTCTCTTTCCCCCGCAGGCATGAGATATTGGGGATAATGTAATCAATTCCGTGCATATTTTCTTCTGGAAATTGCAGTCCCATATCTAATATCAAGATGTCGCCGCCATATTCAAAAATAGTCATATTTCTGCCGACTTCTTCTTGCCCGCCCAAGGGTATAATTCTTAATTTGGGCTGTGAATTTTGATCATTCTGAGTTTTTTGATGATTTTTAGTGTTTTCCATATAATATAATTTTCTAATTTTTTATTTCTTCATCCATCCAATTAGTTCTACCTTTTTTGTGTCAACTTTATTTAGCAGACCCAAGTAATAAGAAACCCAATCTCCGAGGTGGATGGTTAAAAACATTTTTTCCAAGGGAGAATTGCCGATCATTTCAATTTCGGAATACGATACATTGATTTTTTCTAGGAGTTTTTTAAATTTAATCATTTGCGTTAAGATTTTTTTCGGTGATTCGGGATCTTTGATTAAAATAATGTGCAAAGAAGAAGGGCTTAAAAGCAATCCTTCAATTTCATTATGGAATATCTCTGGGAAAACATTTGCGAAAGCAAGCTGTTTTGCATTTTCATTGATTTGCGTTTTCCAGCGGTAAGAAAGAGCAGAATAATTGTAAGGGCTGTAAATTAGCGGAATTTTATTTTTTAGCAGTTTAGCAATTTGTTTTCCTGCTTCTTCAAATTGCATTTCGGGATCGGATAAAGTTTCAATCAAATTTTTTGCGTCTTTCCGCACATTGGGGAGAAGGGAGGAGTTTTCCATAATTCCCAAAAGAATAAAAGATAAATATCCGATAGCGGATCGCGGTTCTAATTTAGCGGGAATTTTACAATAGGGGATGTCTTTTTTGCTGCAGATTTTTCCTAGTCTTCCTCCTGTTGTGATTGCTAAAATGGCTAAATCTTGTTTAAGCGCTTCTTCAAGGGTGTCTATTGTTTCTTCCGTTTCTCCTGAATAAGAAATGGAAACTAGCAGGCTTGCTTCATTGGCGACAGGGGGAAGCTGGCTGTTTCTGTTTACAAAAACCCCAATCGGACCCTGATAAAGATTGCGGAAAATGTCTCCTGCAATACTGCTTGCTCCCATCCCATCAATAATTATATTTTCAAGATTTTCCGTTTCAATTTCAATGTCTTTGCTCAGCGCGAGAGCTTCTTCAATTTGGTTTGAAAATGTTTTTATTTCATCTTTCATATTTTGTTTTTATGTACCAGCTACTTATATTTGCAAATCTTGCTTGCGGCAAACGGAATTCTCCGAAAGCCACATTTTTTATTTTTTTATTTATTAAAAATTTTCTTTTTGGGTTGAATAGGAATAAGGCGGGGATTTCTGAATTAAGAATATCGCGCAATTGCAGGCAAAGGTTGTTCTTTTCAAATGGATCGTAAGTTGTTCGCAGGCTTTCTAGTATTTTATCTGCTTCTGGGCTGGAAAACATTGAAAGATTAAGTCCTGGAAAATCTTTTTGAGATGAATGCCAAAACGCGTAAGGATCTGGTTCTGCTCCCAAAGATTGACCGAATAGGAATAGATCAAATTGGCGATTTTTTAAAGTTTCGTTTTGAAGCTGGGCGAGGTTTTTTATCTCTAAATTGATTTTAAATCCTAGCTGTTCCCACTCGGACTTTAAAATTTCAGCTGATTTAATGAGCCAGTCTTGGTCTGCGGTTATAAAAGAAAGTTCTAGCTTTTTGGTTTCGCTGCCGATAGTTTTTTCTTTAATTCCATCTTGGTCTTGGTCAATAAATCCTGCCGCGTTTAAAATTTCACCTGCTTCTTCTGTAGAAAAAGATAAAGATTCGTATTCTGTCGCATTGCAGCAAGGCAATCCTGCGAGTTTTTCTGCTTCCGAAGAGAAAACTTGGGATATAAGAGTATCTTTGTTTATCGCTTTTACAAGAGATAAACGGATATTTTTATCTTTAAGCCAATTATTTGAATTATTGAAAAATACGGCAAAATATTGAAAAGGTTTCACTTCAAAAATTTGGGCTGATTCAGGATTTTGAATGCTGCTTGAATAATCAAAAGGAAGCTTGCTAATTCCTAAAATTTCTTTTTTATTATATGCTTTAAAAAGGCTTTCTTGATCTTTAAAAAATTTAAAAGTTGCTGTGCTGATTAAAGGGATTTTTCCATAGTAGTTTTCCCATTTTTTTAAGGAAATCCAGTGGATAAATCCGTCTTTGTCTTTTGAGAGATTTTCAAATTTGTAAGGACCTGAACCGATAGGCTTTAAATTTCCTGATGCCAAGCGGAAGCTTGACGGAGGAATATCTTTCCAAATATGTTGCGGTAGAATTTTGAAAGTCAAATTATATAGAAATGGCGCATAGGGTTCTTTCAGAATAAATTTAAGCTCCAAGTCGTTTTCTATTTGGCATTCTGCCGATTCCAGACTTTCTTTAAGGGGGCTGCTGTAAAGCGGATCAGTGATTGTTTGAAATGTAAAAAGAATGTCTTGTGAAGTTAATTTTTCTTCATCATGCCAAAGTAAATTATTTCTGATTTTTAAAGAATAAGTTTTTTTGTCTTCGCTTATTTCCCAGCTTTCTACGATATCTGGAATAATTTCTCTGTTTTCTGTATATTTAAAAAGTCCAGAGAAAACCAGTTCTGTTAAATCCGTGTCAATTTCATTCTGAATGGCAAGAATCGGGTTGATAAATTGCGGCTGTCCTAGGGCTCCTTCGGTATATTCTCCTCCTTCTGCGGGAATTTTGTTTGCTGTTTTGTAAAAGTTAACTGTGTGCAGGGCAACGCAAGAAAGCAAAATTAGCGCGCCAAAAACACCCAATAACAATTTTTCTTTTTTGCTAAGCAGTTTAGGTATTTTTGTCCATTGTTTGAAATTTGGATATTTTAAAGAATTTATTTTCCTGGTTTTTGATTTAGGAAAGAATCCTTTTTTATCTTCAGACATTAAGTAGATTACTAATAATGGCTTTGGCTGCCGTAAAAGCAGTTTGTTAGAAAAGTTTGCCCGCAAGATTTAAGCGATAACGATTTTTGCGAGAGCGCTGCCTAGAAAAATTATTGCCAAAATAATAGTGGCGATAAGAAGCGCTTTTTCAAAGCCTCTTTTTGCGTAATAAAAGTTTCCATCTCCTCCAAATGTCATAGAAAGCCCCGCGCCTCTTCTTTGTAATAGAATTGTTGCAATCATTAAAACCGCTGAAGTAATATGCGCAATATCTAAAATTTTTGTGATCATATTGGTTAATTTTTTAGTCCAGAGCTTAAAAGATTAAAAACCCCGACTATTAAAGTTGTTAAAAACAGCGCAGGAAAGCCTTTGATGGTAAGTTCAGGCATAAGCTGGTCGGTTGTCCAAAGCATTCCCATACTGATTAAAAATGAGAAAAGCCCGAAGCTTAATAGGATAAAGGGGAAAGACAAGATTTTAAGAAGCGGCTTTAAAATTGTGTTTGCCAAAGCCAAAACCAAGCCTGCGATTAAAACAGGGAGCAAATTATTCCCCGTAAAAGAAACATTTGCTAAAAAATATTCGGCTGTTAAAAGCGCTAGGGAATTGGCTATGGAACAAAAAATAAATCCCATATCGTTACTTTTATATTAACAAATAATGGAAAAGAAAGCAAGAGGAGAGAGGGTGGTTATAAATTGCAATTTTTGACTTTTCATTTTTACTTAAAATAGTATATAATGATATTGAAAATAAAAAAATGATTTTTAACATCAATACTCAAACCGTCCTTGCTCTAATAAAAGAATATAAGTATTTAGCGATTTTTTTAGGTTCTTTTATTGAGGGGATAAATATAATGCTGATTGGGGGGTTTTTTGTGGCGCTGGGGATTTTGAATATATGGCTGGTTCTATTGCTGTTATTTTTGGGAGATATATTAAGCGATACGATGTGGTATTTTGTGGGATATTTTGGCGGGAGCAATATCATTCAAAAATTTGTTAAATTTTTGCGCGCGGAAAAGAAAATGCAAAAATTAAAGAGATATTTGAATGAAAGGGGCGGGAGAGTGATTATTCCTATAAAATTTACAAGCGGATTTTGCTTTATAATGCTTTTGACGGCGGGGTCAATCAGGATGAATTTTAAAAAGTTTATTAAATTTGACCTAATTGGAAGTGCGGGATGGGTTGCTTTTATGTTTTCTTTGGGGTATTTTTTTGGAGAAAGTTTTGAAAGAATAAGCCAAAATGTTTCGCAGGTCGGATTTGTTATCGCTTTAATTATAATATCCGCGCTTATTTTAGTAAAGATAATACAAAAATTAGCAGGAAAAGCGGAAAATTTAGAGTAATTAAATAAATTATTATGATTTCTGGCGCGGGACCGTTTTTGCTAAAACCTAACCCTGAAAACGATAAAAAAATAGGAGTGCTTTTATTCCACGGCTGGTCAAGCTCTCCGTTTGAATTGAGAAAACTTGCTCAATTTCTTTGTGAAAAAGGCTACACCGTGCATGCGCCGCTTTTGCCAGGTCATGGAACCGTTTGGCAGGATTTATATAAAGTAGGATGGAAAGATTGGGAAAAAGCGGCGAATGAAGCATATTTAGATTTTAAGAAAAAAGTTGAGAGGGTTTTTATCGGAGGGGTTTCAATGGGGGGAAATTTAGCGGTGAATGTCGCTGCGGGCAATCCAGAAATGCAGGGGATAATTTTAATGGGGATGCCCTTGCGGTTAAGGAGTTTTTATTTAAGATTTTTTCTTCCTATTTTGAGAATAGTTCATCCGGAAAATACAAAAAGATATTCTAACTATGTAAGGAAAGAAATTTTGGAGTATAAAAAGCATTATTGGAAATTTCCCACAAAAAGCGTAGGAGATGCTATTGATGGTATGTTTGACAGCAAAGAGAAATTGCAAAAAGTGGAATGTCCCGCGCTTGTGATGCAGTCAACAAGAGATCAGCTTTTGAAAGATCGCAATGTGAAAAAAGTATTTAGTTTATTAAAAACTCCGAAAGATAAAAAAGAATTGGTATGGATAAAAGATTCTGACCATACTTTTATTGTAGATATTTACGCAGAACAAATTTTTGAAAAGATATTGGAGTTTATAGAAAAAAATGTGGGTTAAAGATGAAAATTATGAAAATCGGAATTTTTACCAACAATTATAAGCCTATTATCAGCGGGCTAACAGAATCGGTGGAGTCTTTTCGCGAGGGTTTGGAAAAGCGGGGGCATAAAGTGTATATTTTTGCTCCGAATTTTCCGGGATATAAAGACGAAAATCCGAATGTTTTTCGCTTTCCTTCTATTGATTTTAAATACAAAACGCAATTTCCGATTGCGATAACTTGGGATAGGGGTATTTTTAAAAAAGCGAAAGATCTTGATTTGGATATTATTCATTGCCAGCATCCTTTTAACGCCGGAGCGGCGGGGTTAAAATTTGCGAAAAAGCTGGGGGTTCCTGCGGTTTTTACAAACCATACTCGCTACGATATTTATACGCATTTTATTCCTTTTTTGTCGCAGTCTTTTTTGAAATGGTATGTAAAAAATACCGCCGCGAATTTTGCCAATAATTGTGATATGGTAATTGCTCCGAGTGAATCTATCAAAGAAATTATTTGCGAGTGGGGGGTGAAAAGCCCGATTGAGATAATTCCGACGGGGGTTAGAATGGAACAATTTAAAAGCGCAAATGGACGGATGGTTAGGGAAAAATTTGGAATTACGGATAAGGATTTTTTGCTTCTTACGGTTGCTCGATTGGCTTTGGAAAAAAATGTTGAATTTTTAGTGAATGTTTTTGCGAAAATAAGCGGGAACAAGGGGAACCTGAAATTTATGATAGTGGGTGATGGAAGCGATCGGGCGAGGTTGGAAGAAATTGTGAGGAAAAAGAAGATTTTCGATAGGGTTATTTTCGCTGGAGCAGTCGCGCATAGTGAAATAGGCGATTATTTTAAGGCAGGGGATATTTTTATGTATGCATCGCTTTCTGAAACGCAGGGGATAATGACGGTGGAAGCGATGGCGAGCGGGATTCCTGTTATTGCTGTAAAGGCGCAGGGAGCGCAGGATATTATCACGAGCGGAGAAGATGGAATTTTAACTGCAAATGATGAAGGAGAATTTGCTGCAGAGTTGGGAAAAATAATTAAGGATAGCGATTTGCGAAAAAAGATTAGCGAAAAAGCCCTGAAAACAGCGCAAGAATATTCTATAGAAAACTGCGCGGAAAAGATGGCAGGGGTGTATGAGAGTTTGATAAAAAATAAAAAATAAAGTTAAAATTTCCTTCTGTTAAATTTTCCCCATTTGAAAAGGGGGTTAGGGTGTTTTTTAAGTTTTTTCACTATTTCCTCCTTGAAAAGGGCGGCAGGTATGTTTTTAAATTCTTCCTTCCTTGCCCACTTTTGTAAAGGGGGTAGGTATGTTTTTAAACTCTTCCGCTGTTTCCCCCTTTGAAAAGGGGGTAGGGGGATTTTTAGAAATTAGAAATTAATTTTTGTGTTGAAAAAAATAATTCCTCAATCATTCTATTATCAAGATACCTTGTCGGTTGCCCAAAATCTTTTGGGCTGTTTTTTAGTTCGCCGGATGGAAGATGGAAAAATAATTAAAGCTAGAATTATTGAAACAGAAGCGTATATCGGGCAGGAAGATTTGGCTTGCCACGCGTCAAAAGGAAGGACTAAACGGACGGAAACTATGTTTGGACCGCCTGGATTTTGGTATGTGTATATGATTTATGGAATGTATCATTGTTTGAATGTTATTACCGAAAAAAAAGATTTTCCCGCGGCGGTTTTGATTAGGGCGGTGGGTTTTAACGGAGCAAATGGTCCGGGAAAATTATGCCGCGATTTGGAAATTGATAGAAGTTTGAATGGCGTGAAAGCGTTCAAAAAAGAAAGCGGCCTGTGGATAACTGAGGGCGGCTTAACTGACGGAGAAAAAATTGTTTCAGGAAAAAGAATTGGCGTAGCTTACGCCGGCGACTGGGCGGAAAAAGAGTGGAGATTTAAAATTTTTCTAAAGTGGTGAAATTGTTCGTGGGATTTTGAAAATTTGACAAAAAGTCCAAGCGTATTGTATATTAGAGTTAGATTAGAACTTTTTGGGTTTTTGGGCAAAAACTTTTTTAGGGAGGGGTATGTTTTGAAAAAAGAAAGGAAGAAAATCATAAAGAGGGGGATCAAAAGAGTTAGGAAATAGTAGGAGATAGGGGATTTTTTTGTTTTTATGATTCTGATGTTTCCTAGGGGGGGGATAAGTATTTTTATGAATGTTTTATGCCAGCAGCTTTCTGCTGGCTTTTTTATTGCGCAAGTTTTGCTACTGAATTAATTCAGTAGCATGCTATGTAATTAATGATTATTTGGCTTCCGCAAAACAAATTTCGATATTTTCCCCCTTGTAAGGGGGAATTGAAAGGGGTTTTGTAAACAAATTTATTTTAAAATCCCTCTTCTGCCCAAGGCAGACCGTCTTGGGCGGTAATCTCCCTTTCCAAAGGGAGAAAATACCGAAATCCCTCTCAATCTCCTTATCCCTCTCAATTTTCCTTACTGCGTTCCGCCGAAGCCCTTAGGGCAAAAGGGGATTAAGGGGCTGTCGCCAAATAGTCAAAGCGTCATCCTGAATGGAGCGGAGCGAAGTGAAGGATCCCGAATTCAAGCTGAAAAAAACGGGATTTTTCACTCCTTCGTCGCTCAGAATGACGCAAAAACAATTTTCGCATTATTCCCAATGCACTTCTTGATCAAATTTTTTTATTTTCTTTTCTAATTCGGGAAATTGCTCAATCCGACCGATAATCAATTCTGCTTCCTCTCGGGCGGTTTGGATTAGCTTGGTATCTGTTAAGCTTGCCATAGCTAAATCTGGCAACCCTGATTGGCGCGAACCAATAAATTCTCCCGGTCCGCGTATTTCCAAATCTTTTTCTGCCAGTTCAAAACCGTTGGCACTGGAAACGAGCGCTTTTAATCGCTGGTGAGTGGTTCGCGAAGTGGAATCCGTGAAAAGCAGGCAGTAAGATTGGTGCTGACCGCGCCCGACTCTTCCGCGGAATTGGTGCAGCTGCGCTAATCCGAATCTTTCCGACCCCTCAACCATCATCACTGAAGCATTCGGTATATCTATCCCCACTTCAATAACTGATGTTGAAATTAAAATATCTATTTCATAGTTTTTAAAATTTTGCATAATTTCTTCTTTTTCTTTTGTTTTCATCCGTCCGTGCAGCATAGCAATTTTAAAATTTTTTAAAATGGCGTTTTGGGAAATTTTTTCAAATTCTTCCGTAACTGATTTCGCCTCCATTTTTTCTGATTCTTCTATAAGTGGACAGACTATAAAAATTTGTCGTCCTTTTTTAATTTCACAACTTATAAAATTATAAGCTTCGTCGTATCTTGCGGGCGGAACTATTTGGGTGATGATTTTTTGCCGTCCTTCGGGCATTTTATCCAAGATTGAAAGATCCAAATCTCCATAGGCTGAAAGCGCTAAGGTTCGGGGAATTGGAGTCGCTGTCATTGTTAAAAGGTGGGGGACTATTGAAGGGGTTTTATCTTGAATTTGCGCGGCTTCTTTTTGAAGGGCTGCCCGTTGAGACACTCCGAAGCGATGCTGTTCGTCAATTATCGCCAGCGCTAGATTTTTGAATTTTATTTCTTTTTGGATCAAGCTATGTGTTCCGATTACAATTTTAATCTCTCCAGATTTTATTTTATTTAGAATATCCTCGCGCTTTTTTATTTCTTTTTTTCCGCCCTCGTCCGCGGCTGAAAGCGAAGGGGTAGAAGGAGTGAGTATATTTTTAAAATCCCCCTTCTGCCCAAGGCAGACCGCCTTGGGCGGTAGTCCCCCTTCCAAAAGGGGGGAATATAAGGATGTCCCCTTTGTAGAAGGGGCAGGTATATTTTTAAACTCTTCCGCTGTTTCCCCCTTTGTAAAGGGGGCAGGGGGATTTTCAATTTCTGAATTTCTTAACCCCTCAATTTCTTTTTCCGACATTTCCCAATAAGAGCGCGTTAATAAAGCTGTTGAAAAATCTGGCAGCAGTTGAGATAATGTTTCATAATGCTGTCTTGCCAGCACTTCTGTTGGCGCCATAATTGCCGCCTGAAAACCCGAATCCGCAACTTGAAGCATTGCCATTGCGGCAACAACAGTTTTCCCTGAGCCAACGTCGCCTTCTAGCAAGCGGTTCATCGGGAAGGGTTTTTCAATGTCTTGAAGAATATCCCAAGCGGATTTTCTTTGAACATCGGTAAGTTTAAAAGGTAATTTTTCTACAAAATCTTTAACTAATTTTTGATTGAATTTTATTTTTTCTGCGCGGTTGTTCTGCCAGTTTTGTTTTTGCTTTTTTAGATAAATTTGCATTAAAAAAAGCTCCTCAAAGGCGAGCCGTTTTCTTGCTTCGTTTTTAGCTTTTTCGTTTTCTGGAAAATGCGCCTGTTTGATTGCTTCGTTGACGAGCATTAAATCTTGCCGATCCAAAACTTCTTCGGGCAAAAATTCTGAAATTTCGTCCGATAAATGCAGTATGGATTTTATGCGGGTTCGCAGCCACCGCGAAGTGAGCCCTTCTGTTTCCGGGTAAATCGGGATAAGCCCGCCAGTTTGAATGCTGGGATACCCCCTTTCAATCTCCCCCTTATTAAGAGGGAGAGAATTTGCAGGAGAGGAAAATTTTCCGCCCCTACAATCAGGGATAATTTCATATAATGGATTTATAATTTGCAAATTATCGTAATCAAAATCAACTTTTCCGCTTAAACTTACAAATAGTCCTTTCCAAAGCGTATTTTGCAAGAATGTTTGGTTAAACCAAATTGCTTTGATCGTTCCGCTTTTGTCGGCAATAACCGCTTCAAAAATCTGCATTCTTTTTCTAGGTGTGCGCGTGATTTTAGCGGATAAAATCATTCCTTGTATGGTTGCTTTTTCCCCTCCGATTAAATCATTAATTAGTTTAACTTCTCCAAAATTTTCATATCGGTGGGGGAAATGATAAAGCAAATCACGAACGGTTTTAACTCCAAGCCGCCCTAGCAGTTCTTCATACCGCTTGGCGATTTTTAGTGTTGAAATTGGCGCATCTAAAACCATGCCTTAATTATACAGCATCATAAAAACAAATTCCAATTTGTTTCATTACAAATTAATTTAGTAGGGGCAATTCATGAATTGCCCCTACATGAAACCAAAATTCTGCCAATTGTGCCTTAAATTCTATTCTAAAGCTTGACAAAAACGATAAATAGGTTTATAATATAAACAAGTTTTTTGACAATTTTTTTGCCCATTTCGGGTAACCCGTACCTCGGGTAAGAGGTAAAAATAGGAGATGTGTCATGTGGTTCTTGGATCAGGAGTCTTGGCTCTTGGTCTTTGGAATCTTGGCTATTTACGAGATGTTTGGTAATTTGCTGAAACTAGCAAGTTATCAACATCTCGTTTTTATTTTCGAAACAAGAGTTATTTCTAATGGTGTCCTTGGCAGGAATCGAACCTGCATCGTAGGCACCGCAAGCCTATGTTCTATCCATTGAACTACAAGGACAAATACAGTGAAAAGTTAAAAAGCTGAAAGTTGCAAGTCAAGGAAAAAATTTAAATATGCCTAGATTAGCCTGCCTGAGTTTTTACTTAAAACTTAAAACTCTTAACTTTAAACTGTTGTTATTAGGGCTTACGCGTTTGAGTGCAGTTCAAGGAAAACGCGAGGAGCGGAGCGAGGCGTACTTAAGGGTACGACGAGCAAGCACCGCAGCGTTTGACGAAGAAATGCGCCAAACGCGTAAGTCCTAGTTATATTCGCAGTATTCTTTCCATAATATCAATAAAATCTTCTTTTTCTTCTTTCTCGGGTAAATTTTCTTTCAAAAAATTTCTTAAAATCAAGGGGTCTTCTTCCTCAAAAATAATTTTTAAATCAAAAGAGAAATTTTTCTTGTGCTTGAATCTGATATAATTAATGGGCGGATTGTAAAATATCCAAAATGATTTTAAGTCGTGATAAGGATAAAATTTGTTTCCTGCTTTAACTCCGCGCTTATCAAGGGTGATTTCTATTTCATCTGGCATTTTGAATGCAGTGGCAAAAAAGGTGACAATTGTCAAAATAAATACTATAATTGTTAAGGGCTCTTTTGAAAACAGCGCGATAGCTAGCAGAATAATAGCAATAGAAACGGAAATTGTAAACCAAAGAGGGGATTTTTGAAAATAAAAATTCTCAAAGGCAGTCCACGATATTTTATTGGTTTCAGGCGGCTGCTTCGCCTCTTTTTGCGGATTTTGGATTTGAATTGGATTTTTGTATTGATTTTGCATAAAATTTATTTAAATTATTTCAATGTTATTATACATCGTTTCAACGCCAATAGGCAACTTGGAAGATATTACATTAAGGGCTTTGAATATTTTGAAAGAAGTTGATTTTGTTATTTGCGAGGATACGCGGCAGACGCGTAAAATTATGGATAGATATGAAATTAGCGCGCGCTTAGTGAGTTTTTTTCAGCATTCAAGTGGAAAGAAGCTGGAAGAAATTATAGGGCAAATTCGCGATGGGCAAAAAGCCGCTTATGTTACGGATGCGGGAACGCCAAATATATCTGATCCGGGGTCGCTTTTAGTGAAAACTGCTGTGGAAAATGGCATTTTGGTTATCCCAATACCAGGTCCGTCGGCATTAACGGCGGCTTTAAGCGCTTCTGCGCTTGATGTTTCGCGATTCTCATTTTTTGGCTTTCCGCCTGCTAAAAAAGGCCGTAAAAAGTTTTTTCAAAATATCTTGGGGGGTGAAATTCCTGTTGTTTTGTATGAATCTTCCCATCGGATAATAAAAACATTGCAGGAAATCGCGGAATTTGATAATCTTAGAGCGGTAGAGGTTTTTCGGGAAATGACTAAAAAATTTGAAACAATTTATAGAGGAAATATTGAAAATGTTTTATCGGAAATTCAGTCCAAACCGGAAAATCAGAAAGGAGAATTTGTAGTAATAATTTCCAATTTTTAATTTTCAATTTTCAAAACACTTCGGAAATTGATTATTGAAGATTGATTGTAAATTGCTAATTGAAAATTGTAAATTGATTTTATGGATTGTCTTTTTTGCAAAATCGCTTTTGGCGAAATACCATCTTACAAAGTTTATGAGGATGAAAATTTTCTTGGATTTTTGGATATTCGCCCTTTGAATTTGGGGCATTGTTTAATAATCCCAAAAAAGCATTATCGCTGGGTTTGGGATTTGCCTGTATCGGATGAAAAAGGGCAGGCGAATGTCGGAGAATATTTTACTGTTGCCGCAAAAATAGCTAACGCGCAGCGCAAAGCGTTTAATACGGATTGGGTTGTTTCTGTAATTTTAGGAGAAGAAGTGCCGCACGCACATATTCAGCTTATTCCGCGTTTTTCAAACGACGGACATAACGGATCAATCAAAATGAATAATAGGAAACAATTTAGCGAGGAAGAAATGCGCCAAGCGGCAGAAAAAATTAAAAAGGAAATATAGCTCTCATAAAACGAATTTATTTACAAAACCCCTTTCAATTCCCCCTTGTTAAGGGGGAAAATATCGAAATTTGTTTCGCGGTGGCTATAACATAATCGTAAAATCGTAGATTTTCCCCGTCAGCTTGCTGCGGGGTTACCTTGCAGGGAAGAGTTCGAGAAACCGTAGGTTTATCGAACATAATCAATCTTCCTTGCATACCTCGACAGCTTGGCTGCGAGGTAGTTGATTTTTTATGAAAAATAAATTTTATATAACAACACCGATTTACTACGCGAATGGAAGCCCTCATTTAGGGCATGCTTATACTACTGTTGCGGCGGATGTTTTGGCGCGGTTCCATCACAGGGAAGGAAAAAAAGTTTTCCTTTCTACGGGGATGGATGAGCACGGCGCTAAAATTCAAAAAACAGCTGAAAAAGCGGGAAAAAATCCGCAAGAATTTGTTGATGGAATATGCGGGGAATTTAAAGAATTATTTTCTCGACTCAATATCAAATATGACGGATTTATTAGAACGACAGATAAAAATCATATAAAAGCGGTTCAAAATGCCTTACAAAGCTTGTTTGATAAAGGAGTTATTTATAAAGGAGTTTATAAAGGACTATATTGCGTGGGATGCGAGCAATTTTTAATGGAATCGCAATTGATTGACGGGAAATGTCCGGATCATAATATTAAGCCAGAAATGTGCGAAGAAGAAAGTTATTTATTGAAAATGGAAGAAATTAAAAATCAGTTAATTAAAAAAATCGAAAAAGATGAATTTGAAATTTCTCCGTTAAAGCGGAAAAATGAAGCTCTCTCGTTTTTAAGCGGGCAAGATTTGCAGGATGTCGCGATTTCGCGTGATAAGAAAAAAGTTTCCTGGGGAGTGGGACTTCCTTTTGACGGTAAACATATTGCTTATGTTTGGGTGGATGCGTTTTTAAATTATTTAACTGTTTTGGGATGGGATGGAAGCGTGGAAAATATTCCGGATTTTTTTCCGCCCGATATTCAACTAGTTGGAAAAGATATTTTGAGAGTTCACTTTACAATTTGGCCAGCGATTTTGCTGCATCTTGAAATTGATTTGCCAAAAGAAATTTTTGCTCATGGAATGATTATTTCTGGCGGGAAAAAAATGAGCAAGACTCTTGGGAATGTGGTTAGCCCGAACGAAATGATTGATAAATTTGGCGTTGATGCCACTAGATATCTATTGATGACTGCGGGAAGATTTAGCAATGATGTTGATATCGCAATAGAGAGAATGATAAAAAAATACAATGCTGAATTGGTTAACGGAATTGGAAACGCATCGGCAAGGGTTACAAAAATGGCGGAAGGGATATGTTTTTCAGGAAAGAACGCGAAGGAAATAATTGTCCCAGAAAATATTAGGAAAGAAATATTTGAAAACTGTCTTGCGGCTGTAGATTTTCAAAAAGAGGATTTTAGAGACATCGTAAGTTTTTTGGCTGAAAAGGGAAAAGATTTTTTGAAGATAAAAAAAGATTTTACTATTTATATTGATTTCGTTATCAGGATCCAATGGCTGGTAGATAAAATGATCGCGAAAGAAGAACCTTGGAAATTTGAACCAAAAGATAAAGAACCTTTTATCCTTAACTGTCTTGAAGCGATTCGTATTATGGCCCAGATGCTATACCCGTTTATGCCGGATACCGCGGAGAAAATTTTTGAAAAATTGGGGTTGGATGCCAAAGCGGAATTATCTAAAACATTTGACGATGCTGTTGAATGGGGCAGCGTGGAATTTAAAAATGTTTGCAAAGGCGAGTCATTATTCCCGCGAATTAAGTAATTTTGTAGGGGCAGACCTATGTGTATGCCCGTTGCAATTAAAATAAAATGCAAAATTCTGAATTTCCAAAAAGAAAATCAATCCGTTTGAAAGATTATGATTATAGTTTTCCGGGAAATTATTTCATCACGATTTGCGCGGAAGGAAAGAAAAATTATTTTGGGAGAATTGCCGGAGGAGAGATGAAATTGTCAAAAATTGGAGAGATGATAGAAAAATGGTTAAAAGAAATAGAAAATAAATTTAAAAATGTTGGTTTGGGTAAGTATAGCATAATGCCAAACCATATTCATTTCATAATAATAACGGATAACCCTTTTAATGCGGGCGGACACGCAGGTCCGCCCCTACAAAATTCTTTATCAGATATTATTCAGTGGTTTAAAACAATGACAACCAATGAATACATTAGAAATATTAAATTAAACAAATTGATTCCGTTTGATAAACGATTTTGGCAGCGTAATTTTTACGAACACATAATCCGAAATCAAAAATCATATGAAAATATTTCACAATATATTTTAAATAATCCTTCTGATTGGGAAAATGATGTGGAAAATGAAGATGTTTTTAAAATGACATCGGAAAAAGAGAGGAATGATTATTATAATAAAATAATTATTTGATTAAAGGGCGGAAAATTTTTGCCTTTAAAAAAATATGATAGACACTCACGCGCATTTGGATTTTGAGCAGTTTGATAATGACCGCGAAGAGGTGATTCAGCGGGCTTTTGACGGCGGCGTAAAAAAAATTGTAAATATCGGATGTAATTTGGAGCGGGCAAAAAAGGCTATTGAATTGGCGGAAAAATATAAAGATATTTACGCGGTAGTAGGTATCCATCCGACGGACGCGGCGTTTACATCGGATTTTGTATGTCCGAATGTAGGTGCGGATCTATGTATCCGCACCGAGCGCGCGAAAAATTATAAAAATTCGGAACAAAATTTTGATCGTATTTCTGCGCGTTCAAAATTCAATCCTGAATTTAAAAATGGAACTAACATTCAGGGCGGACACGCAGGTCCGCCCCTACGGGAAAAATTAAGAGAATTCACTAGTCATCCCAAAGTTGTCGCAATCGGTGAAATTGGTTTGGATTATTTTCATTTAGATAATAGCGGAAGGAATGCGGCAGAAATTTTAGAAGGGGAGATTGAAAATTCGGAGGAAACCCGACCTTCGTTAGAGCTTCGGCGGGCGCAACAGAAAGAACTTTTTATCGCGCAATTGGAATTAGCGCAGGAATTAAATTTGCCAGTTATAATTCATTGCAGAGATGCCTATGAAGATGTTTTAGCAATTCTTGGGGGTTGGGTGAAGAAAAACCCCCTTAGCCATCCTTTAAAAAAGGGGGCAAACGGTTTTCTCCCTCTTTCGGAGGGGGAGATTAAGAGGGGGTGCGTAGGTGTTATCCATTGCTTTTCGGGCAATCTTGAACAAGCGAAAAAATTTCTTGATCTTGGCTTTTATATTTCTTTTACTGGAAATATAACTTATTGTAGGGGCGGAAAATCTTCTGCCTCTACAATAGAAAATGTTGTTCGCGAAGTTCCGCTTGAGAAAATGATGGTTGAAACTGATTGTCCATTTTTAGCTCCCGCGCCGATGCGGGGAAGGCGAAACGAGCCGCTTTTTGTAAAATATGTGGCAGAAAAAATTGCTGAAATAAAAAAAATCAACACCAAGGATGTTGAAAAAGAGACGGATGAAAATGCGAGAAAGTTATTTGAAATATAGCTCCCGCAAAACAAATTTATTTTAAAATCCCTCCTCTGCCCAAGGCAGACCGCCTTGGGTGGCAGCTTCCCTTTAAAAAGAGAGAAAATATCGGAATTTGTTTTGTGGAAGCTATAATTAATTTGCTTAAACTTATTTCAAAATAAAGTTTAACATATTTTAGCAGATTATACAATGTTTACGAAAATTTGTGTTTGGGCTAAAATAGAAATATGTATAGAACACATACTTGCGGACAATTAAATAAAGAAAATGTTGGTGAAAATGTTGTTTTATCGGGATGGATGCATAGCCGCCGCGATCACGGGGGGCTGATTTTTATTGATTTACGCGATAAATACGGGATTATACAGGCAACCTTTAATCCCGAAAGATCTAAAAAATCATGGGGAGTTGCTGATAAAATTCGCAGCGAATTCGTGGTAAAAATTTCGGGGAAGGTTATTTTAAGGCCGAAAGAAATGATAAATCCGAAGTTAAAAACAGGAGAAATTGAAATTGAAGCGGAGGAAGTTGAAATTTTAAGCGAATCAAAAACGCCTCCTTTTGAGATAAATGAAGAAAAGAAGACTGATGTAAATGAAAATTTGCGCTTGCAATATCGTTATATTGATTTGCGCCGTCCAAAATTGCAGGAGATGCTTAAAATCAAAGATGAATTTTTGACTTTTGCTCGGAGATATTTTCATGAAGCGGGGTTTACAGAGGTGCAAACTCCTATTTTGGCTAATTCTTCACCAGAAGGCGCGAGGGATTTTTTGGTGCCGTCGCGAATTCATAAAGGGAAATTTTACGCGCTTCCACAAGCGCCTCAGCAGTTTAAACAACTTTTGATGGTGGGCGGAGTGGATAAGTATTTTCAAATCGCGCCGTGTTTTAGGGACGAGGATCCGCGAATGGATCGCCATTATGGAGAGTTTTATCAGCTTGATATGGAAATGAGTTTTGTGGAGCAAAATGATATTTTAGAAATTACAGAAGAATGGATGAAAGAAGCGGTGAAAAAATTTAGCGATAAAAAATTAGTTGGATTGGACGAAAAGGGAAATTTTAAACGAATTTCTTGGCGCGAGGCGATGGAAAAATACGGCTGCGACAAGCCAGATTTAAGATTTGTTTTGGAAATAAAAAATATATCAGATTTAGTTTGCGGGAGCGGGTTTAAGGTTTTCGCGGACGCTGTTAAAAATGGCGGGATTGTGAATGTTTTGAAAGTTGAAGGCGGGGCGGAATTTACAAGAAAAGAGATTGATGAATTGACAGAAATCGCGAAGGCAAAAGGAGCGAAGGGGCTGGCGTATATAGTTATAAAGTCAAAAGTTTCAAGTTCCAAGTCAAGGAATGATTTTGAATTACAATCGCCGATAATTAAATTTTTAGGAGAAGATTTGGCGCAGAAAATAGTTGAAGAAACGGGCGCTGATGCGGGCGATATTATTTTCTTTGGCGCGGATAACTGGCGCGTTGCGAGCCAGTCGCTAGGCGCAGTTAGAAATGCTTGCGCTGAAAAACTTGGATTAAAAGATAATTCCAAAGCCGCTTTTTGTTGGATTGTTGATTTTCCGATGTATGAATTTTCGGAAATTGAAGAAGGAAGAATTGATTTCGGGCATAATCCATTTTCAATGCCGCAAGGAGGTTTGGATGCTTTAGAAAAAGCAAAAACAGATGAGGAAAAATTAAAAATTTTGGCTTATCAATTTGACGCGGTTTTAAATGGATTTGAGGTTTCAAGCGGGGCAATTAGAAATCATGATCCAAAGATAATGTATAAAGCGTTTGAAATTGCCGGCTATCCTAAAGAAGAAGTGGATCGCCGTTTTGGCGCGATGATCCGCGCTTTCCAATATGGCGCGCCTCCGCACGGCGGCAACGCTCCTGGAATAGATCGCATTTTGATGGTGCTGAACGATTGGGATTCTATTCGCGATATGTATGCTTTTCCTAAAGACGGTCAGGGTCGCGATGTAATGATGGAATCTCCAAGCGAAGTGGATGAAAAGCAATTGAGAGAGTTGGGAATAAAAGCGAAGAAATAAATTATTTTTAAAAAAGCTTGAGCTCGTCTAGCAGATTAAAATTTTTAAAAATAATTAGAAATTAGAAACTAGTAATTATAAATCGGAAATAAAAACCTTCGTTATTTCCCCCTTTTGGAAGGGGGATTACCGCCCAAGGCGGTCTGCCTTGGGTAGAAGGGGGATTTTAAATGTATGCAATTAAAGATTAAAAAACTTTCTCCTGATGCGAAGCTGCCAAAGTTTGCCTATAACGACGATGCAGGAATGGACATTTTTGCCCTTGAAGATACATTGCTTATCGCAGGGGAAAAAACAATCGTAAAAACCGGAATAGCGATGGAAATTCCGCAAGGATATATTGGTTTGGTTTGGGACAAAGGAAGTTTGGCGAATAAAAACATTCACACAATGGCGGGAGTGGTTGATGCCGGATATAGAGGAGAAGTTTTAATTCTTGTCTTTAATTTAGGAAAAGAAAATATTGAAATTAAAAAGGGACAGAAAATCGCCCAGATATTAATCCAAGAATTTTCCCATCCGGAAATTATTGAAGCGGAAGAGCTATCTGAAACCGACCGAGGATTAGGCAGAATTGGATCATCGGGAATGTTTTAGAAAAATTAAAATAAGTGAAAAAGGGCTTAATAAAAGCTTTTTGTTTTTTGAAAATTTAGAGAGGGAGGAGAAATTGGGTAATGTCTAGAATGGAATGGGATAATCTTTTCATGGAGATTGTCAGGCTGTACTCCAAAAGGTCTGTTTGCAAACACTTCAAGGTAGGAGCAGTTTTTGTTCGTAATAAAAGAATATTATCCGCGGGATATAACGGTTCTCCCAAAGGAGAAGTGCATTGTATTGAAGTTGGGTGTGCCAAAGAAGATGAAAACGGAAAAAGATTGCCTTACGGATCAGGAAGATGTAGAGGGGCGCATGCCGAAATGAATGCAATTGCCAATGCAAGTTCGGAACATGTTAGCTTGGAAAGCGCGACTGTATATTGTACATTTTCGCCTTGTTATGATTGTTCAAAAATTCTTGCTAATTTAGGTATTAAGAAATATGTTTTTGATACGCATTATCCTGACGAAGATCAGGAGGCGATGAAGTTGTTTAGGCGACAGGGGATAGAAATTGTTTATTTAGGAAAATAAAAGGAGATAAGAATTAATTTTGTGGAGAAGAAGTCTAAAGGATTCGGTTTTTGCAGAGGAAAAACTATAGTTTTCCCCTGTGGCGAAAAGTTTATTAGTGAACCCCATTTACAGATTCTGTAAATGGGGTTTTTCTTGAAATCGGATAGATTTTGTAGTAGAATGAAATTATGGAAAATGAGAAATATAATTTTAGTGAAATAGAAAAGAAATGGCAGGAAAAGTGGGAGAGAGAGGGGATTTATAAGGTTGATTTAGATAAGGCGAAAAAGCCGTTTTATAATCTTATGATGTTTCCGTATCCCTCGGCGGAGGGTTTGCATGTGGGGAATATGTATGCGTTCACGCACAGCGACGCTTATGGTCGTTTTATGCGTTTAAAAGGTTATGATGTTTTTGAGCCGATTGGATTAGATGGCTTCGGAATTCATTCTGAAAATTACGCGATTAAAATCGGCGAACATATTAAAGATGTTTCGGCGCGAACTGAAAAACATTTTTACCAGCAGCTTCATATGATTGGGAATGCTTATGATTGGGACAAAAAAGTAGAAACATATAAGCCGGAATATTACAAATGGACGCAATGGTTATTTTTGAAAATGTATGAAAAAGGGTTGGCGTACAAAAAAGGAGCGCTGGTGAATTGGTGCCCAAAATGCAAAACCGTTTTATCGGATGAACAAGTTGTAGGCGGGCGGTGTGAACGGTGCGATTCGGTTGCAGAAAAGAAAGAAATGGATCAATGGTTTTTTAAGATTACGGATTACGCGGAAAAATTATTGAATAATTTAGATTGGATTGATTGGGCGGAAGAAGTTAAGACGATTCAAAGAAATTGGATTGGGCGAAGCGAGGGAGTAGAAATTCAATTTTTCATAAGAGATGAAAATCGCACCCCCTCTAACTCCCCCTCCTGGAGGGGAAGAATTAAAGAGGAGGCGTTGCCCATCCGAAAGGGGGAGAAAAAAGAGGATGACGCAATTATTAAAGTTTTTACAACAAGAGTAGATACGATATTCGGATGCGCTTATATAGTCGTCTCTCCCGAAAATGAAATAATTTCAAAAATTAAAAATCAACTTGAAAATTTTGATGAAGTTGGAAAATACATTGAGAAAGTTAAAAATAAATCGGACTTAGAAAGAACGGATTTGAACAAGGAAAAAACAGGAGTTGAGTTAAAAGGGGTTAAAGCGGTGAACCCGTTTAACGGCGAGGAGGTTCCAATTTTTGTTGCGGATTATGTGCTGGGCGGTTATGGCACCGGCGCTGTTATGGCGGTTCCGGCGCATGATGAAAGGGACTACGAATTTGCGAAAAAATATAACTTGCCGATAAAAAATGTAATAGAACCGATAACAGGAGATGCTCGCAATAATGAAGAATTTAACAAAAGAATTGTTGCGATTGTAAAAAATCCAAAAACTGATAAACTGCTTTCAATAAATTGGGGCAATAATTTAGGGGGCAATTTATTTATCGGAGGAGGGATTGAAGAAAGAGAAAATGCTATTGAATGCGCGAAGCGCGAGATAGAAGAAGAAACAGGATATAAAAATTTTAAATTAATTTCTCAATCGGAGAAAATTCACCACCATTATTTTGCTGCTTCTAAAAATATCAATAGAAATATTGAGGTTGTTGGGTTTTATTTTGAATTAGAAGATGAAGAAAATGGCGGACAAAATTTACATGAAATTGAAGAAAAAGGAAAATTTAAAGTGGAATGGATTTCCATTAATGAAGCAGAGGAAAAAGTTAAAGATTCGATGCATAAGTATTTATTTGATAAATTTATAAAAGAGAAAATTTGGACAGGCGATGGGATTCTTGCGGATTCCGGCGATTTTTCTGGATTAACATCCGAAGAAGCGAGGGAGAAAATGGCAGATTGGTTGAAAGAAAAGAAAATCGGAGGAAAGAAAATAAATTATAAATTGCGCGATTGGTGTGTGAGCCGCCAGCGTTATTGGGGCCCTCCAATTCCGATGATTTATTGTAAAAAATGCGGATGGGTTCCTGTTCCTGAAAAAGATTTGCCTGTTGAGTTGCCGGAAATGGATGATTTTTTGCCAGACGGATCCGGCAAAGGTCCGCTTAATAAAGTGGAAAGTTTCGTGAATACAATTTGTCCTGTTTGTGGCGGCAAGGCGAAAAGAGAAACCGATGTATCGGATCCATTTGTTGATTCTTGCTGGTATTTTATGAGATATTTATGCGCGGATTTTTCCGACAAGCCTTTGGATAAAAATCGTCTTAAAAAATGGATGCCTGTGAATATGTATATTGGCGGGAAAGAACATAGCGTTTTGCACTTGCTTTATTCTCGATTTATTACAATGGCGATGTGTGAATTAGGATATTCCCCGAAAGAAGAACCCTTTGAAAAATTTAGAGCGCACGGACTTTTGATAAAAGACGGCGTTAAGATGAGCAAATCAAAAGGGAATGTGATAAACCCCGATGAATATATTGAGGACTACGGCGCGGATACCGTAAGGATGTATTTAATGTTTTTGGGCGATATGCGGCAGGGAGGGGATTGGCGCGACGATGGAGTGAACGGAATGCATAAATTTTTAAAAAGAATTTTTATAGTAATAAATAAAGCGATTAAAGAATTAAAGAAAGTAGAAAATGATTCTAAAATCATTGATATGGCAATAAAAAAATGCACTGATAATTTGGATAATTTAAAATTTAATACGACCATTAGCCAATTGATGATATGCTTTGATGATAGGGATTTTATTCCTAAATTAAATAACAAGGATGAGTTTGAAGGAGATGTGTATAATAAAAAAGCGATTGAAAAATTTTTAATTCTTCTTGCGCCATTCGCGCCGCATCTTGCCGAAGAGCTTTGGGAAAAATTAGGGAATTCTGAATCAATTTTCAAGCAAAAATGGCCGGAATATAATCCTGAATTGATTAAAGAAGAAATTATCAACATCCCGATTCAAATAAATGGCAAAGTTCGTGATATAATAGAAGTAGATGCAGACGCGGTGGAAGAAAAGATAAAAAATGCGGCGATTTCTTCGGAAAAAATAAAAAAATGGCTGGACGGGAAAGAAGCGAAGAAAATTATTTATATTAAGGGGAAGATGGTGAGTATAGTGGTGTAGAAAATCCCCCACCTCCCCTTCAAAGGGAGAAACAAAAATAAAAAATCAAAAAATAAAAATAAAATTTATGCAAAATATCTTTGAAAAAATTCTTGGAGGAAAATTTAAAAGAGAAATAACGGAGCTTTATGTTTCAATGGCGATCCACGATCTTGCCACTTGGATGCTGGATATTTTTGAACCAATTTTTATATTCACACTTTTCCATTCGCTGATAAAAGTTGTGCTTTTTTACGCGGTTGCATATACTCTTTATGTTTTCCTTTTGCCGATTGGTGGTAAAATTGCCGCTCGCTATGGTTTTGAACATTCAATTTTTTATAGTATTCCCGTTGCGATAATTTACTATGTTATTTTATACAATATGCCGAGCTTCCCTTATCTCTGCTTTTATTTAGGCGCGCTTTTATTGGCGATTTTTAAAATTCTTTTTTGGCCAGCGTATCACGCAAATTTTGCTCATTATGGAAATTCTGACAATCGGGGCGGGGAGGTTTCTGGAATTTTTGCTCTTTCGAATATAATTGGAATTATCGGACCGCTTTTGGGAGGCTTAATAATCGCGAAATTCGGGTTTAAGGCGCTTTATTTTACGGGGGCATTAATGTATTTTATTTCCGCAATTCCTCTTTTCACTACTGCGGAACAATTTACCCCCGGACATTTTTCTTATAAAGACGCGTTTGGAAGGATTATTAAACCGCAGGGAGTTTATACTCGCCGCGATCAAATTGCCTATATGGCGTGCGCGGAGGAATTTTCCGCTTATCTTCTTTGGCCGATGTTTATTTATTTTACCGTCGGGAGCATTTCAAAAATGGGCGGGCTAATCACGGCATCTTTGCTTTTTGTAGCAATAATCACGGTTTATATTGGAAGGCTTGCAAATAATTCGCTCAATGGCAAGAAGATTTTTAAGTGGTCGGTTATCCTAAATTCGTTTATTTGGTTGATTAGACCTTTTGTTGCTTCTATTATAGGGATTTTTTCTTTGGATGTTATTTCTAGAAATTTATATAATTCTCTTTGGGTTCCGTTTATGTCGTTTATTTACAAAAAAGGCGAAAAGACGGGGTATTTAAAGTATGTGATGTTTTTTGAGATGAATTTAGCGATTGGAAAAATGTTATTTGCGTGGCTATTGCTAATTATTCTTTGCTTTACGCAATCGTGGTTTGTCCTATTTGGAATTACAGGAATAATCGGTTTATTATATTTAAATTTTTCATAATGCAAAAACTTAAAAAAAATTATATAAAAATTGGCGCAGTTGCTTTGTTTCTTTTTGCCGTGATTATTTTTGCGATTAAATTTTTCAAAGATAAAAATCCTGATATTTTACCTAGTCTGCTTGATTCGGAAAATTTTAGCGATTCTCCTTTTGGGATTTTAGAGCCTTATGCGGTGAAAAAAAATGCTTCCGAGAAATTAAGCGATTTGGGCGTTCATTGGGCGAGGAAAGGCGGACAGATAATGCTTTGGGATTTTTTAGAGCCGCAAAAAGGGAAATTTAATTGGGATTATTCAGACAACTATATTAAAATGGCGAAAAAAGACGGAATTAGTCTTGTTTTGACAATAAATTCCAAAAATAGCAGGGATTTAAAGACTTGCGGAAAATATCCAATTCAAAGTGAGAAAGATTGCACTCCTTGCGATTGGAGCGGCTACAAATTTTTTTTAGAAAAAATTTTTAATAGATATTCTAGCGATGTAAAATATTGGCAGATAGGCAATGAGGAAAATCACTCGTGGACAGAAAGCGAAGCTGATTACGCTAAACTGGTAAAGTTTACTTATCAGGCAATGAAAGAAAGCTGCACTGATTGCAAACTGCTTTTGTCGGGGCCAAGCAATCCGGAGGGATTTTATAGTTTTTATATTAAGGTTCTTGAAGAATTAGATAAAATCAGTTTACCCGGGGAGCATTATTTTGATATTTTTGATATGCATCTTTTTGGGTATTTCGGAGGATATAAACAATATGTAAAATCTTCAAAACCGTATGATATCAAGCAGTATATAGCGGACATTAAAAAGGAGCTTTCAAGGTATGGTTATCCAGACGAGATTTGGATAACTGAGACGGCTGTTTATAGCGGGGATCCTAGGGAAAAAAAGAATTTATCTTGCCCTTTGCAAACCGAAAAAGAGCAAGCCTTGGAGCTGGTTAAACGGTTTGTCTATCCGCTTTCCAAGGGGGTAAAGAAAATTTTTTGGGTAACTTTAACTGAGTGGAATGAATTTTCCGGAGATGCGAATGGATTTTTTGACAATACTGGATTGATAAATAATTCAGTTAACGATGGAGAGGACTTTAAAAAACTTTCTTATTATAGCTATAAATTGATGGTGGAAAAATTAAAGAATTCGCAGTGGAATTCGGTTGAAACTATTCGGGAAGACGATAAGATATATATTTACAAATTTCCTCAAAACGGAGGAGGAAGCGCGTTTGTTTTATGGTGGGATTATTTTGAAGAAAATAACGGCGAAGAATCTAGAGAAATTCAAGTTGAGGTTGGAAAGGGAGCAGAGGCAAAAATGACAGAAGCCGTCGCCGATTTGGAAACGGGAAAAGACATAACGGCGGGAGATTACCCATCATTTTTTAAGTCCCAGACCGAAAAAGCGGATAGAAGCGGTTTTATAAGCGTAAAACTAGGGGAGTCGCCTGTTTTTATAGAAATCATAGGGGAGTAGTTATAGTTTTCGCAAAACAAATTCTGAAGAAATTAGAAATTGATAAATTCCCCTCCTCTGGGAGGAGGGGTTAGGGGAGGTGCCCCCAAGGAAAATAAATTTAGAATTTTTTATTTACTTGCATTTTAATTTTGTCATTGGAAGGAGCGTTAATTCGACAAAGGCGGATAGCGATGCGGCAATGTAACTGCTCACTGCCTTATTTGTCATCCCGACCGAGCTCCGCCTGTATTCAGGCGGAGGCGAGTGGAGGGATCCCTTAAATAATATATACAAGACCTTAAATTTTTAGCAAAAAATTATTGAAGGGACTCCTCCGCTCGTAATTTCTGCTTTACCAGCAGAAATTACTTCGGTCGGAGTGACAATAAGAAAAAAGGCTGGTGAGCAGTTACGCGGCAACCCGCCTACCGGTCGGCAATCTCGTGACAAGGCAGGATTTACGGTTTATTTTTAGTTTAACGCTATTTTCTGCATCATCTTTATAACTTTTTTGTTTTTTATGTCTATTTTTCAATCAATTTTTCTTGGCATAATTCAGGGAATTTCTGAATTTTTGCCGATTTCTTCTTCGGCGCACTTAATTATTGCGCGGGAATTTTTGCATTGGCAAGATCCAGGTATTGCTTTTGATGTGATGCTTCATTGGGGAACTTTGATCGGAGTAGTTTGGTTTTTTCGGTCAAAGTGGATGCAGATTTTTAAATCTTTTTTTAGAAGAGGGAAGTATAAACGGGAAGAAGATGAAGCAAGAAGAAAGCAAAATCAAAAATTATTTTGGATGATAGCTGCCGCGACCATTCCAGCAGGGTTGGCGGGATATTTTTTTAATGAGTATGTGGAGTCGGTTTTGCGATCGCCTGCTGTTATTGCGGGTGTGATGATTTTATTCGGGATTTTGTTATTTATTGCAGATAAAGTTTCAGACTTTAAGAATGCCTTCCCTTTCAAAAAAGGGGGACTGGGGGGTTTTTTATTATGGCCTCAATCAATTTTTATTGGTTTTTCTCAGGCGCTGGCTTTAATTCCCGGAGTTTCCCGCTCTGGAGCGACAATGACGGCGGGATTATTCTCTGGATTAGACAGAAAGTCTGCTGCTGAATTTTCTTTTCTTCTCTCCGCGCCGATAATTTTTGGGGCGGGGTTAAAGGAATTGCCTGATTTTATCCAATCTGGCGGGTTAAATTTATCTGGATTTTTAGGATTTATCACTGCCGCGATTTCAGGTTTTATCGCTATAAAATTTTTAATAAAATATCTAGAAAAAGGCAGTTTTCGTCCTTTCGTTTGGTATAGAATTTTGTTAGGGATAGCGATTTTACTTTTGCTTTTATAAAAAATCCTAATTCTTCATTGCGCCTTCTCGCGACCTTTACAATACAAAAAGCGCTCCCTTTCGGGAACGCTTTTAAGGTTAAGCCTTGATTTTTAGGTAAAATTAGAGACAAGGCGCGGTTGAAAAATCTTGATGTCCGCGATTTGGTTGACACCATTGATTTTTAGTAACAGAAACTTTTTTCCACTGATTATTGCTATATGTTATTATAGCGGTAAATTTAAGTGCTCTTGTTGAATCGTCAGCTAGTCTATCATAAGTTACCGTAGCATTCCATTGATCATTATGTGTAAAGGATTTTTCAATTGTTACGCTACAAGTTCCATATACTTCTCCAATTCCATAGGGATGGCACCATTCTTCAGCCGCTGGATTTTTTAAATAAGATGGCAGATCGTTTTTTAAAAGAGATAAGACATCTTTCTCGGTAAGCTCGGGGGTTTGATTTTCTGTTTCGTTTTGATCTTTTTCCGCTAATTGATTTTGTAAATCGGTTATCTGATTTTGCAAACCGGAAATTATATTTTGCATTTCTGAATTATCTTGCGTTTGATTTTGAGTGTTTTGAGCTTGGTTTTTTAATCCATCAATATCTTTTTGCAAATTATCCATTTTGGATCTTTGCGAATAATAAACTGCTCCGCCAACGATTAAGGCAGTTATAGCAACTACCGAAACAATTGACCATAAATTATTATTTTCATC
Organism: bacterium; assembly: GCA_043806975.1. Lineage (GTDB taxonomy): Bacteria > Patescibacteriota > Minisyncoccia > CAYZDR01 > CAYZDR01 > JAZDGL01. Next base: position 6,392 of record JAZDGL010000037.1, on the reverse strand, counting down.
CATATTTTTTATTTTTCCTTTCTTGTAGCTGTTGCAAATAAATTTGTTTTGCAAAAGCTCAAATTATTAAAATTCTTCTTATATATTCAGTATAGCTAATTTTTTTTTCTGTAAATGTTGTGGTAAATTAGAATGTGGATAACATAGACTAAAACAATAAACGGCGCTTTGCGTCGTTTATAAAAAATTCGGTTAATTTTTTGAAAGTTGCGATTGGTGGGCGAGGAGAGACTCGAACTCTCATGAGGAAACCTCACACGATTTTGAGTCGTGCGCGTCTGCCATTCCGCCACTCGCCCTTAATCAATTTTCAATTACGAATTTGCAATTTCTGCTTCTATTCTACATTTTTAGCCATTTATTGTCAATTTTAGCAAAAATATAATATAATAAGATAAAGGCAGATAGTGGGTTGATTTTATGTAACCGCTCACTACTTTAAATTTGTTATTGCGAGAAGTCCGTAGTTTCGCAAGAAACAAGGACGACGAAGCAATCTAGAGACAATGCAGAAAATAACATTAAGTTAAAAATAAATTGTAAATCCTGCTTTGTCGCGAGATTGCCACGACGCGCTATTTGTCTTTAAGGACAAATAGGCGCTTCTCGCAATGACAAAATTGAATAAGGGTAGTAAGTAGTTACGATTTTTTAACTTGCAATTTTTACTATATTTATGGCGCGAATAATTTCATTGGTCAACCAAAAAGGAGGAGTGGGAAAAACCACAACTGCTATCAATTTAGCGGCATATTTGGCGAAGTTAGGAAAATTCGTTTTGCTTTTAGATTTAGATCCGCAGTCTAACGCGACAAGTGGAATTGGATTGAAAACCGATCGGGATGATGGTTTTTACCAAGTTTTGGCAGACCAAATCCATTTGAAGGATGCGATAAAACGCACAGCGATTTCTGGTTTTGATATTTTGCCTTCTTCTTCTCAGCTTGCCGGGGCGAGGGTTGAATTGATAAATATGCAAGAAAGAGAGTTTAAATTGCGGGAAATTTTAGCGGATATAAGAAATTTGTATGATTATGTTATCGTTGATTGCGCGCCTAGCTTGGATATTTTAACTGTGAACGGGCTGGTGGCTTCGGATAGTGTGATGATTCCCATTCAATCGGAGTATTATGCGCTAGAAGGACTGGGACAGCTTTTGCAAACGGTAGAATTGATTAAAAATAATTTACAGCCGAATCTAGAAATTTTAGGCGCGGTTATAACTATGTTTGATAAGCGCAATAATCTTTGCAGGGGCGTGGCAAAAGAAGTGCAAAGATACTTCCCCGGCCGGGTTTTTTCCAGCATAATCCCGCGATGCGTGGATTTGGCGGAGGCGCCGAGTTTTCGCCAAACAATAGTTGAATTCAACGAGCATTCTAAGGGCGCAAAAGCCTATCGTCAGCTTGCGCAAGAGATAATTGACTTGGAAAAGGAAAATTTTTCTATTTAAACTTATTTTAAAATAACTTTAACCTTTATAACAATATGGCAAAACAAAATTCCGGGCTTGGGACGGGGCTTGCGTCTTTGATACCCGGCAAAAAAACAAATTTTGACAATAATGTTCAACAAGCGGGGAAATCCGCGGAAAGCGGGATTTTGGAGATTGATATAAATAAAATAGTTCCCAATCCGCACCAGCCGAGAATTAGTTTTGATCAAGCGGCGCTGGAAGATTTGGCGCAGTCAATAAAAAGGCAAGGAATTTTGCAGCCGCTTGTGGTTACAAAAAAGGGTGAATTGTATGAATTGGTGGCGGGGGAGAGGCGGTTGCGAGCGTCTAAAATCGCAGGGCTAAAAAATATTCCAGCTATTTTAAAAGATTTTTCTGATCAGAGAAAAATGGAGGCGGCGTTTGTGGAAAATGCGCAAAGAGAAAATCTAAATTCCATAGAAGAGGCTAAAACATATCAAAAATTGAAAGATAATTTTGATTTAACGATAGAAGAAATTGCTGAATCGGTAGGCAAAAGCAGGGAAACTGTTTCAAATGGATTAAGAATTTTGAATCTTCCTGCGGAAGTTCAACGAATGGTTCTTTTGGGGGAAATTTCTAAAACGCAAGCGCTGGTTTTGCTTAAACTGGAAAATATAAACGAGCAGATTTTGTTTGCCAAAAAGATGGTTGAAAAGCAGCTTTCGGCAAAAGAAGCAGAAGAAATCATAGATAAAAATAAAGGGGCGGCAGGGAAAAATGTTTTGCCAAAGCAAATATCCCCTCAAATAGTCAGCTTGGAAAGAGAACTGGCGGAAAAATTTAAAACAAAAGTAAAAATTTCGGGGGCATTGAATAAGGGTAAAATAATGATAGAATATTTTAGCGAAGAAGAATTTAATAATATCTTAAAAAATCTATGGCTGCTTGTTTAACATTTATTTTTCTATTTTTTTCTTCAGCGCATTTTTGATTTTATGTTTTGCCTCGCTTGTCCTTACAATGTCTAGCCATTTAGGGTTTGTGCGAGTGTTTTCGCGCGTAATGATTTCTACGATTTCTCCGCTTTGAAGAGTATAATCTAGCGGAACAATTCGCTGGTTCACTTTTGCCATTGCGCATTTAGACCCGATACCGCTGTGGATTTTAAAAGCGAAATCAAGCGCTGTTGCTCCTTCGGGCAAGTCTATCACATCTCCTTTGGGAGTAAGCGCAAAAATCCGGTCATTAAAAAAATCTATTTTTAGTTCATTTAAAAATTCGTTTGTGTCAGATGATTTTTTTTGAAGTTCAGCAAGTTGTTGAATCCAATTTATGTTTTTTGCATCTAGGGCAGCAGCTCGACCTTGTTTGTATGATCTCGTTGATTTATTTTCATCGTAAAGCCAATGGGTGGCAATCCCAAATTCCGCTTCTTGATGCATTTCCATCGTTCTTATTTGAATTTCTATGGCAGTTCCGCTCGGTCCAAAAACGGTGGTATGCAAAGATTTGTAGCCATTTGGCTTTGGCAGGGCAATATAATCTTTAATTTTATTTGGCAGCGGCTTCCAAACACTATGGATAATCCCCATTGCTCCGTAGCAATCTTTAATATCGTCCACGATAACTCGCAGGGCGACAATATCAAAAATTAAATCGGCGTTCCCGTTATACTTGGTTAATTTTTTATAAAAACTATAAATATGCTTTACCCTCCCGCGAAGCTCTTTTATTTTAATCCCGTTTTTATAGAGTGTTTTCACGAGGCTTCTTTTTGCTCCCGTAATGTATTTTGAATGAGTTTCTTTGCGAGCATTGTAGATTTTTAGAGTTTTTTGGTATTCTTCCGGGCAGGCAATGGGGAAGGCTAAATCTTCCAGTTCTCCCTTGATATTTCCCATGCTTAGACGATTGGCAATCGGAGCGTATATTTCTAGGGTTTCTCGCGCTATCCTTTGTTGTTTATTTCGCGGAAGATATTGGATGGTTTCCATATTATGCAGGCGATCGGTCAATTTTATTAAAACAACGCGTAGATCTTTGCTTATCGCTAAAAAAAATTTTCGCAAATTTTCCGCGTATCTTTCAAGCCCTTGATATTTTGCTTTTCCAAGCTTGGAAACTCCTTCAACTAGATCAGCGATTTCCGAAGAAAACTCTTTTTTGATTTGATTTAAATTTACTGAGGTGTCATCAACTACATCGTGAAGAAGCGCCGCAGCGATTGTGGCGGCGTCTAAATTTAACTGCGTCAGTTTGTTTGCCGTTTCTAATGGATGTGAAAAATAATCCTCTCCGCTTTCTCGTTTTTGTCCTTTATGCGCTTTTTCAGAAAAATAAAAAGCCTTGGAAATAAGTTCCGCTTCTTTTTGATCGCGATTTTGGATTAAATTGGTTAAATTGATTTCCATAGTTTTTAATGTGTTAGCAGGTGGGGTAGAGAGGTTTTTTAAAGATAATTAAGATTACATTAATTATATAAGAAATTTGGAAATTTTGACAGAGGACGGAGCAAAGTGTAAAATTTAGTAGAAAGGAAAAATAAATGTTAAAAATTGGACATCGCGGCGCCAAGGGCTATGAGCCTGAAAATACTTTGGCGTCATTCAAAAAAGCTTTGGATTTGGGGGTTGATGCGATTGAGCTAGATGTTTATGTATGCGAAACAGGCGAGCTGGTTGTTATTCACGATGATAAAGTTGATAGGACGACGAACGGCGAGGGTTTAGTGGAGGAAAAAACCTTTGAAGAATTGCAGGCGCTGGATGCAGGAAATGGCAACAAAATCCCAACTCTTGAAGAAGCGCTAAATTTGATAAATAAAAAAGCGATTGTGAATATAGAGCTTAAAGGCGAAAAAACAGCAAAGCCAGTTTCGGAATTATTAAAGCGGTATATAACTAAAAAAAGATGGCAGAGCGATCTTTTTTTAGTTTCTTCTTTCAGTCATCGCGAGCTTTTTGATTTTCATAATTTAATGCCGCAAATTAGGACAGGAGCTTTGGTTGTGGGAATTCCGTTAGGATACGCTAAATTTGCTGAAAAATTAGGCGCTTATTCTGTTAATCTTTCTATGGAATTTATAAATCAGGATTTTGTTGACGATGCGCATAAAAGAGGGATGAAGGTTTTTGTTTGGACGGTGAACGATTTAGATGACATTGAGCGGATGAAAAAATTAGGCGTTGATGGAATTTTCTCTGATTTCCCTGATAGGGTGTAAGATTTAAAAAAGCGGAAAAAAAATTTCGCTTTTTTAAATCTTAGCGTGTTATTTTTAAGGTAAATACTGTTCTGTTGTTTTTATAATTTTATTTCCAGAAATTTCTATTGATTTTTAGAACCAATTTTGATTGTTTGCAAAATAGTCTCAAGTGTTTTCCAAATTTCTGTTTCATTTACATTTTTTATTGTCCCATCATTAGCCGTCCAAAGGTTTAATTGTATTTCATACCAAGCATTGTTTTGATAAGTATGATAAATTTTTGTCTGTGAGTGTGTCCCTGCGGCTGCTCCATTCTTGATTGCCAAACCATAGGTTATTCCGTTTATAGTTGTTGTTTTATCTAGGGTTATCTCATCAGAAATTTTTCCCGTATTTTTAGAAAATGCTTTAAAAAAGTAATCACTTTTAGCAACATCTCTGTTTATAGATACCAATATATCAGCTCGGGAAAGATCTGTGTTTTTTGGGAAAGATGATTTTGAAAGAGATAAAAAAGCCATATCTACGCCAAAGCGGTCTAAATAATTTGTTGTTCCGTCTGGTAGCGGGTACATATTATTGGAATCTTTTAAAATAAAATCGGCTGGATATTCAAAAGATATCTCATATCCGCTATTTGAATATTTTTTTAGATTATCGTTAATAGGTTGGTTGTTATTTTCTTCTTCATCTGAGGGAAATTCGTTTGCTTGTAGTTGAGCTATTTGATTTTCTAATTCGGATATTTTTTGTTGCAATTTATTGATTTCCGCTTGTGAAGATTGGTTTGTTGAATTTTTTAAATCAACAGTTTCTTTTTCCAGCTCTTTTACTTTGGATCTTTGCGCGGAATAAGTAACTCCGCCAACGATTAAAGCAGTAATGGCAATCGCCGAAACGATTGACCATAAATTTTTTTCTTCCATAATTTATTTCCCTTTATTTTATTAAATTATTATAGCTCTCGCAAAACAAATTTATTTTAAAAACCCCCTTCAATCCCCCCTTATTAAGGGGGGAAAATAATCGGAATTTATTTCAAAATCCCTCTTAATCTCCCTTTCTGCCTAATGGGCAGACCGCCTTGGGAGGTAAAAAGGGAGAAAATATCGGAATCCCTTTCAATATCCTTATTCCTCTTCAATCTCCCTTGCCGCGTCCCGCCGAAGCCCTTAGGGCGAAGGGTGATTAAAGGGAGAAAATATCGGAATTTGTTTTGCGAAAGCTATATCTTCCCTCAAACAAAGCATAAACCATTTTTCTTTTCGTGTAAATGGGATGGCGGTGTGGATAAGTTTGAGAGGGATTAAATTTTGATAAAGGTTTGTCTGCCTTGGATTTGCAATGCGATAATAAATGGAATATAATTAATAAAGATGCAATGAATTCAGAGAGGCGGTTTAGTTTGAAGATAAAATATGGACAATAAAACAAAAATCTGGGTTTGCATTTCTGATAAAGATTTTGAGGTTGCGGAATCTTTGCTTAAGAAAAAGTATTATAGTTATGCTGTTTTTATGGCGCATCAAGCGGTGGAGAAGATGTTGAAAGCGATGGTTCAAGAGATATTAGATAAGCCCCCGCTTTATACTCATGATTTTGCATTGTTAATAAAGCAAACTAAATTAGAATTTCCTGAAAATACTAAAAAAATGATTTTACGGCTTTCACCGCATTATTTTGCTACGAGGTATCCGGAAGATTTACAAAAAATAATCAAGCAATATAACAGTCAATTTACTAAAAAATATCTGAAAGACGCGGAGG
>JAZDGL010000036.1:0-4460 GCA_043806975.1 bacterium | reverse complement strand
AGCAATTACCAAAAACACCGCCTTTCCGATTTGCTACTGAATTTGCTACTGAATTCATAAAAACACAAAATTTTACCCCCTTTTGAACAGGATGAAAATTTTAGAGCCCCTGCATTTATCTCTTGCTGATTTTTAGCTTCCATTCTTCCCCATCTATTTTTAATTCAACTCCGTTTTCTAAATTCTCACTAAATTCCATTTTTTCCGCCAAAGTTTCCCGCATAATATATTCCCGAAAATCCAAAAAAGCTTTTTGGATTAAATCATCTTTTGCCGACCATGAAATATCTATTCTATCGCTTATTTCAAACCCCGCTTTTTTGCGCGCTTCCTGAATTAACCGCACAATTTCCCGAGCCATTCCTTCAACCCGCAATTCTTCGGTCATATTCATATCAAGAAAAATTTTAATTCCATTTTCTTCTATAATTATTTCCGATTGCTCACGAGATCCTTCGCCGCTTTTCGGCGATTCAGGATGGCATGATAAATTTACTTTTTTTATATTCACCTCGTCTTTAACCAACTCCTTTAATTCCTCCGGCAATTCATCCACTCCAACCACAAATAATTGATTCAGCGGCTGGCGAACTTTAACCCCAGCTTTCGCTCTTGCCGCTAATCCCATTTCAACAATTTTGCGAGTTTTTTCCATTTGCTCATTTAATTTTTCGTCAATTAATCTCATATCGGCAACGGGATAATTTTCAAGATGGACAGAAACAATTTTTTCAGAAGAATTTCCGCCATCAACCCCAATAACAAGATTTCTAAAAATCGTTTCCGAAATAAACGGCGTAAACGGCGCCATTAGCTTTGCCAGCTCAACTAAAACAGTATATAAAGTTTGATACGCTCCGTTTTTATCCGCGTCGTCTTCGCTCTTCCAAAATCGTCTTCGCGATCGACGAATATACCAGTTGGAAAGATTATCTATAAATTTTTCTATATTTTTTCCAGCATTATAAATATCATAATTTTCCAATTTTTCATTTACATCTTTTATTAAATTATTTAATTCTGAAATTATCCACTTATCCAACAAATTCCAGCTCCCGTAATTCGTAATTCGTAATTCGTAATTCGTAATTTTATCTAAATTCGCATACATCGTAAAAAATGAATAAGAGTTTAAAATCATTCTAAAAATTCTGCTCATCGCATCATCCATTGCTTTTATATCAAACTTTTTGGGCATCCCCGGTTGGTTTATTGTGAACAATACCCATCTTAAAACATCTGCGCCGTATTTCTCCATTGTTTCCATTGGATCAATAACATTGCCGCGAGATTTACTCATTTTCTTTCCCTTCGCGTCTAAAATATGCGCAAGACAAATTACATTTTTATAAGCTCGCCCTTCCGGAATTTTCCCCGCTTTATTTAAAAGAGTCGCGATTGCATGCAATGTATAAAACCACCCGCGCGTTTGATCGATCGCCTCAGAAATATAATCGGCTGGAAAATATTTTCCTTGCTCTATTTTTTCTTTCGTCTTTTCGTCCGCCAAATTCGGATAAGAAAATTGCGCCAATGGCATTGACCCGCTATCAAACCAAACATCCAAAACCTCAGGAGTCCTTCTCATTTCTTTTCCACAAGAACATTTTATTTTAACATCATCTATATAAGGCTTATGCAAATCATCTAATTTTTTTCCTGATAAATCCTCCAGCTCTTTTATCGATTCCACAACTTTTATTTCTCCACACTCGCATTGCCAGATTGGAATCGGAGTCCCCCAATATCTATCCCTGGAAATTGCCCAATCCTTAACATTTTTAAGCCAATCGCCAAAACGACCATATTTTATATAGTCAGGAACCCAATTTATTTGTTCATTATTTTTAAATAAATCATCCGCTATTTCGCTCATTTTTATAAACCAAGACGGCTTTGCATAATAAATTAACGGAGTATCACAGCGCCAGCATAAAGGATATTCATGCTCGCATATTTCTTCCGCAAAAAACAGTCCCCGCTTTTTCAATTCCTCTATAATCAAATCATCTGCCATATAGCGATTTTTATCATTTTTTTTCTTAACGGGAATTCCTTTCCCCGGAACTTCAACATTAATTTTTCCTGATTCATCAACGGTAATTAAAGTCGGTAAATTATTTTCTTGTCCCGCTTTTGCGTCATCTTCTCCAAACGCCGGAGCAATATGGACAATTCCTGTGCCATCTTTATCAGAAACAAAATCCGCCCCAATTATTTTATAGGCATTTTTATCATCGGTAATTTCGTAAAGCGATTCGTATTCTAAGCCAATTAAATCTTTGCCTTTAAATTCATCTGTGATTTCGGCTTCGGACGATTCTTTAAAAATATCGGTAATTCTTTCTTTGGCTAAAATATAAAATTCCTCGTTATTTTTGATTCGGAATTCGGACGGAAAATTTTCCGCCCCTACAGGATGACGAATAATTTTACAATATTCAATTTCTTCCCCTACCGCCAACGCCACATTCCCCGGCAAAGTCCAAGGAGTAGTTGTCCATACTAAAATAAAAGTATTTTCATCTATACCTTTTTTTGGATTCGGCTTTAACTTAAATTTTACATAAATAGAATTATCCTTAACTGTCTGATACCCTTGCGCCACTTCGTGAGAAGATAAAGCTGTGCCACAGCGATAGCAATAAGGAATAACTTTATGCCCCCTATACACTAAACTGCTTCCATTTTTATCTTTCAATTTTGCAATTTGAGCAACAACCCACCAAACAGATTCAATATACTTATTCTCATAAGTAATATACGGGTTATTCATATCCACCCAATAAGCCATTCTTTCAGTAAGTTTTTCCCATTCATCTTTATATTCCCAAACCGACTCTTTACATTTTTTATTAAATTCAATAATACTTTCTCTAGGATTTCCTGGAACAATTTTTTCAATTTCTTGTTTCTGCTTTATTCCTAATTGTTTTTCCACTTGAATTTCAACGGGAAGACCATGTGTATCCCAACCTGCTTTTCTTTCCACGCGAAAACCCTTCATCGTTTTATATCGAGGGATAATGTCTTTAAACGCGCGCGCTAAAACATGATGAAGCCCGGGTTTTCCATTAGCAGTTGGAGGACCTTCGTAAAAAACAAAAGCTCTATCTTCCGAATTTCTCTCAACCGATTTCTCAAACACCTTATTCTCACACCAAAAATCAAGAATTTCATGTTCTAATTCGGATAATTTCTTTTTTGGATCTATCTGTTTAAACATACCAAGAAGTTAAATGTTATAAAGTTATAAAATTGAAAACAGCGGATAATTTTTAAAAACCCCTTTCATTTCCCCCTTATTAAGGGGGAAATATCGGAATTTGTTTTGCGGGAGCTATAACTTTATAACTTTATTATATACTTCCAGTGTTTGTCTCGCCGTTTTTTCCCAGCAAAAATTCTTTATTCTTTCAAACCCATTTTCTATGCAAGTTTTGCCAGCGCTCTTATCTTTTGCAATTTTCAACATCATGTTTGCCATCGCCTCCGTGTCGTAAGGATTGGCAAACAGCGCCGCATTTCCAGCAACTTCTCTTAAAACTGGCAAATCGGACGCCACAATCGGCAAGCCGCAAGCCATTGCCTCTACAACTGGCGTGCCAAACCCTTCGTAAAGCGGAACAAACATAAACATTGTCGCCGCCTTAAATAAAGCGCTTAAATCTTCGGGAGGAATATAATTTGTAAATACCACATCGTTAGCGATTTCTAAATCAACCGCTATATTCCTTATTTCATCCGCCATCCAGCCGTCTTTCCCCGCAATAACCAGTTTATAATACCAGCCGATTTTCCCTCTAAATTTTTTATAAGCCTCCAGCATTCTTGGAATATTTTTAGAAGGCTCAATTGTGCCCATATAAAGAATTGCATGGTTGCCAAGATTATATTTTCTTTTAACTCTATCAATAATTTCTTCCGTCGCCGCATCGCACAACCGCCTGTCAATTCCTTCGTGAATAATAGAAATTTTTTCATCAGGAATTCTTAAAATCGCGCCTGCATCTTTTTTCATTTCCTCCGTAGGAACAATTATATGAATTTCCCCAGCATTTTCAATCACCATTTTACGAACAATGCGAGCAGTTTTAATCGCGCCAGAAGAATAATGTTCCGGGGCTTTAAGCCTTCCCAGCCCCCTAGCTGTAAACACAAGTTTGGCAGAAATTTTTGGAGGAATTGTATTAGAAAGCCCGATCATATGGAAAATATCCAGCTTTTCACGATTTAAAAAACCAGAAAGCATAATATCTTTATATTTGCCGGGTAAAAATTTTCCATATTTTTGATACGGAAAAAATCGCGCGCTAAAATTGCCCGAATTAAATTTTTCAATATCTTTTTGCCGCACAGTTGAATCAAAAAAAATCACATACTCATTATCTTTATCAATTTGTTTTAAATTCCTTAACAAATGATAAGTATAATGTCCCAGCCCCACGCCCCCGACTCTT
>JAZDGL010000035.1:0-2258 GCA_043806975.1 bacterium | reverse complement strand
TCCCAATCTCAAATTTAAACAAAAAATCCTCTATCTCCTCTAGATTTAATCTTAATTTTTTTTGATAAGAAAGCAATGTTTTCTTTAAAGACAAGGTTTCCTCTCCCATGGAATCCTCATCTTTTAAAAAACTTGTTCTTTTTAAAACTAATTTTCCCTTCATACCTTTCTTCCTTTTTCTCCCCAATTTTCAAAAAACATTAAAACCACATTAAACGCACATTCGCATTTGAAGCCGAACACTTATGTGTTAGAATAAGAGATAAATTTTAATAAAATTCTAAGATGAAAAAAAACTAAGAAATATGTTCATTTAAAAAAGAGCGATCGATTGGAAATTGCCATTCTGTTGAAAAAGAATTATTCTTTAAGAGATATTGGGATTGCTTTAGGAAGATCTGTTTCAACAATTTCAGATGAAATCAAAAGAAATAGCGTTAAAGGAGAATACACTCCCGATAAAGCTCAGCACAAATCGTATGTAAAAAGATTGAATGCAAGTTATAGAGGTAAAAGCATTGTAGATAATTCTGGCTTACGAAATTTTGTTGAAGAAAAACTTTTAGAAGGACGCTCTCCGGAATCAATCAGCGGAAGACTGAAAAATCATAAGTTAGATCTTCCGTATGTTAGCAAAGACACGATTTATAGGTATTTGAGAAGTCCTTATGGAAAAGTAATCGGATTAAAATTACAAAAGAAAAAACGCCGATTAAGGCGCAAGAATAAAGTTAAATTAGATGGGAGGATATTTATCGAAAACAGGCCTAAAATAGCCAATAGAAGAGGTAGAGTTGGAGATATGGAAGCGGATTTCATTGTTTCCGGAAAAAGCGGAAAAGGAGTTTTGCTTACGGCGATAGACAGAAGAACAAGAAAATCTTTTTTAGAATTAATTTACGATGTTTCCATTGATGAAGTCCACGCAGCTTTTGTAAAAATTCAAAAAGAATTTCCAGAAATGAAAACTTTAACCCTTGATAACGACATCCTTTTTAAAATGCACAAGACCTTGCAAAAATTACTCGGAATAGAAATATATTTCTGCCATCCATATCATTCCTGGGAAAAAGGAGAAATTGAAAATTTAAACAGATTTGTTAGAAAATTTATTCCTAAAGGAAGCAACCTTTCAAGATTTTCCAAAAAATATATTTCTGAAATTGAAAGACAGGGCAATGATCGATATCTTAAATGCTTAAAATTTGCGACTCCGGACGAAGTGCTTGAGAAATATCGAAAAATAAAAAAGAGAATAAAAAAACAGCCTAACGGCCGTGAATAATCGTTAAAAATATTTTTTAGGAAGTGTTCGGCTTGACCATAGCGAGTGCCAAAACTTTATTAAAATCATAATAGCATATTCTACTAAAATGTCAACCTCTAATTTACCTGACTCAAAAAAACCCAATCTAATCGTTATTTTAGGCCCTACCGCCAGTGGAAAAACCGGATGGGCTTTAAAATTATGCGAAAAATTCAATGGCGAAATCGTGTCAGCAGACAGCAGACAAATCTACCGCGAGATGAATATTGGAACAGGAAAAATAGACGGGATTTCCTCTCTTCCTTCTCCCCTCCTTTATAAGGAGGGGGTGGGGGGAGGTGAAAACATCCCTCAACATATGATAGACATTGTTAACCCAGATGAGATTTTGACACTGCCTCAATATAAAAAACAAGCGCTAAATTGTATTTACGATATTATAAATCGCGGTAAAATTCCATTTTTAGTCGGAGGAACTGGACTTTATATTAGCGCAATTGTGGACAATTTAGAAATTCCGGAAGTTGAACCAGATTGGAATTTAAGAAAAAATTTAGAAAAAATGACACTCAAAGAAATGCAAAAAGAACTAAAAAATCTTGATCCTGAGACATATAAAGAAATTGATTTAAATAATAAGCGCCGTTTAATTCGCGCGCTGGAAGTGTGCAAAATTACCGGCAAACCATTTTCCAAACTCCGCAAAAAAGGCGCGCCGCTTTTCAACTCTTTACAAATCGGGATAGATATTTCAAAAGAAAATTTGCATAAAAACATAGACAAACGAGTTGACCAAATGAGCGAAGCAGGATTAGAAAAAGAAGCTAACGAATTAGCTAAAAAATATATATGGGATTTGCCGTCAATGAGCGGGATTGGGTATAGAGAATTTAGGGCGGACACACAGGTCCGCCCCTACGACAACGATGCAATCTTTGATGAAATAAAAAAGCATACTAGACAGTATGCAAAACGGCAAATGACTTGGTTT
>JAZDGL010000034.1:0-2435 GCA_043806975.1 bacterium | reverse complement strand
CAAGCTGGCAGGACTCGGGGTTGGAAAAATGATTCCTATTTTGCAGAAAATTAATTTGAAGTCTTGCGGAGATTATTTAAGAGATCCCTCCACTCGTAATTTCTTTTTTTGGTTTATGTTCTATGCTTTGTATTCTTTTAGCGCTTGGCTTGACTTACTGCTAACCGGAGGATATAATTATGTTTGTAAGGTATAGCTTTTGCAAAACAAATTTATTTTAAGACCCCCTTCAATTCCCCCTTATTAAAGGGGAAAATATCGGAATTTGTTTTGCGGAAACTATACTTACAAATTTAATAAATAATAAGCATAAAAAGAAAGGATAAAAGTATGTCAAAAATAAAGCCATTGGGCGATCGGATTGTTGTAAAACCGGCGCCGCAAGAAGAAGTTTTAAAAAGCGGGATTGTGATTCCGGATACTGCATCTAAGGAAAGACAAGATCAGGGCACGGTTGTCGCGACAGGTCCGGGAAAGTTTTTAGAAAATGGTAAAAGGTCGGAAATGAGCGTAAAAGAAGGAGATAGAATTTTATTTTCAAAATATGGTCCGACTGAGGTAAAAATCGGCGGAGAAGATCTGTTGATTTTAAGAGAAGAAGATATTTTAGGGATTTTGGAATAATTTTTTAAAAATAATAACGAGATCCTTTGTCGCTTACCCAGCGGTTCAGGATAACGCAAATAAATAAAAGGAGAATTTATTATGGCAAAAGAAATAAAATTCAATGAAGACGCAAGGGCAAAATTAAAAGCAGGGGTTGATAAGCTTGCGAATACCGTGAAGGTTACGCTTGGACCGAAAGGGCGCAATGTGGCTTTGGAAAAGGGATATGGTGTCCCAAACATTACTAACGACGGGGTTACAATTGCTAAAGAAATTGAGCTCGCTGATAGATATGAAAATCTTGGCGCGGAGCTGGTGAAAGAGGTTGCCATTAAAACTAACGATGTTGCGGGAGACGGAACGACAACTGCCACTCTTTTAGCGCAAGCAATGATTGATGAGGGTTTGAAATTGGTTGCAGGAGGAATCAACCCTGTTGAAATTAGAAAAGGGATTGAGAAAAAAACCAAAGAAATTGTGGATGAGCTAAAAAATAAATCCAAGAAAATTTCAAATCGGGAAGAAATTGCTCAAGTTGCGACAATTTCTGCGCAGGATAAAGAAATTGGAGGTTTGATCGCTGAGGCGATGGATGAGGTCGGCAAAGACGGAGTGATTACAGTGGAAGACTCAAAAACCTTTGGGCTTTCCAAGGAAATCGTGAAAGGGATGCAATTTGACAAAGGCTATATTTCTCAATATATGATTACGGATGCGGAAAAGATGGAAGCTTCTTTGGATAACCCGTATATTTTAATAACGGATAAAAAAATCTCTGCGATTAAGGAAATTTTGCCAATAATTGAGAAAATCGCTCAAGAAGGCAAAAAAGATATAGTGATTATTGCCGATGATGTTGATGGGGAGGCGCTGGCAACTTTAATTGTAAATAAGTTGAGAGGTATTTTGAATGTTTTGGCTGTTAAAACTCCTGGTTTTGGCGATAATCGCAAGGCAATGCTTGGCGATATTGCTACAATTACAGGCGGCAAAGTGATTTCTGAAGAAATCGGCTTGAAATTGGAAAATGCCGAATTAGATATGTTAGGGAAAGCGGGGAAGGTTGTGGCGACAAAAGACAGCACGACCATTGTTGATGGAAAAGGTGATAAAGAAGAAATTGGAGCGCAGATTGAAAAGATTAAAAAGCAGATTGAAAAGTCTGACTCCGACTATGACAAAGATAAATTAAAAGAGAGGCTTGCCAAACTTGTAGGAGGCGTGGCGATTATTAGAGTGGGTTCGGCTACTGAAGTAGAGCAGAAAGAAAAGAAAGCTCGGATTGAAGATGCTTTGGCGGCGACAAAAGCGGCCGTGGAAGAAGGGATTGTTCCAGGCGGAGGAATTGCTTTGGCGGCGGCTTCTGGCGCGCTGGATGCGATCGCAGGCGGAAACCCAGTGAAAGTTCAGGTGGCGACAGGAGAGGCTGCTGGCGAACAATTGGTGGTAAAATCTTGTTTGGAGCCGATCGCCCAAATTGCTCGGAATGCCGGCAAAGATGGTCAGCATGTTTTGTTTAATGTCGCTTCCATAAGGAAAGAGCAGAAAAATTATAATATCGGCTACAATGCCGCTGATGATAGGATTGAAGATCTTGTTGCGGCGGGGATTATTGACCCGACAAAGGTTGTGCGATCTGCTTTGCAAAATGCCGCTTCTATTTCTGCAATGCTTTTGACCACGGAAGCTGCGGTTGTGGAAGAACCGAAAAAAGAAAGCACTTGTTCAACTTGTTCTTCCGCGGGAATGGGCGGGATGTCGGGGATGATGTAGAGAGTGGGTATTGGAGAATAATTTTGGATTTATTGCGAGGCGCTTTTTCGGAGGCG
>JAZDGL010000033.1:0-3405 GCA_043806975.1 bacterium | reverse complement strand
TGGCGCTCTTTCTTTACCTAAACAAAAATTTATTTGAAAACTATCATCGCTAATTTTTGTATATCTATAATTGTTCTGCTCCGCAGAACAATTCCCATCAACCGGAGTCGGAGCAGATGGAACTTTGCCAGTACCATATTTTAATTCGCTAAGAGAATCTGGATATTTATCATTTGAATAATAGTACATTTCAAGTAATCCGTGCGTTTGGATCATTATATCATTAAATCTGCGATTATCACGTTCTTCTACTGCCAAATCTGGATTTTCAGCAAACATTTTTTCTTTATACTCCGCTTGCGCCAGTCCGAGATCTTTTCCTTCTGCAATTTGTTTCCACATTTCATCAAGCGCCGAAGTATCAATCGGTTTTTTAATTTCAAATGTTTGATTATAATTTGAATATGTTATTTCAATTTCTAACCCTTCTTTTTCTTGTTCATGATATTTCTCACGATATTCTACGCTTTCATATATAGGAATGAGATATTTTTCTTTAATAATTTGAAATTTATCATTTATCCAAATATCACCGCTGATAAGAGAATCCCCACTACCGCCAGTCCCTCCAACAACAACAAAAAAATTATCTTCAATTATATGTTTAGCATCATAAAAAGCAAGATTTTTTTTAATTATTTTATAATGGTAAAGATTCTCTTCTTTTCCGATATAAATTAAATCTTGCGCGTAATCAAAAACAAGCCAAGATACAGGCTTGCTGAATTTATCTAATTCATGCTTTAACATAAAAGGGTTATCTATAACTTCTGTCACTTCCCATCGTGATTCGTTATCCCCACTTGCGTATTTTTCAAAAACTTTACTATCAAATATAATTTTTTCTTTCGTATAATTAGTTGTTTCATTATCGCTGCTTTTTAACACCCTTGTGACAACGCTTTCATTTTTTAAAATTTTCGGCAAAACAATTTGCCCCGTAAAATTTGTAGTAATTGTTTCTTTGATTGCTCCATCTTCTAATGAAACTGCCGTGCCGCTGATTTCAAAACTTGTTATATCTTTACTCGCGCTAATAATTTTATTCAAAATTTCATTTCCATTTTCAAATGTTTTATCTTTAAATTTATTTTGGCTTAAACCAAAAACAAAATAGCCTCCTATGCCCATCAGAATCAGCGCTACAAAACCACTTAAAATTTTAGCAATCAATTTTTTATTCAAACGCCCCGAAACGGCAGAAACCAAATTTCTACATTCTCCAACTTCTTTAAACGCTTGATCAATATCGTTATCCTGCCATCCTTGTTGCGACAAAGCTATCCGAATCTGCTGTTCGGAAAATCCATTTTCTAAAGATTTTTTAATATAATCAAAAATTTGCTTATTCGCCATATTTTTTAACCCATTTCCCTAGATTTAATTTAAGTTTATCTTCCCTAACTATCTATGTCAACCTCTGAAAATACTAAACCGCTATTTACCTGTGTATAAGTAAACTAAAAATATACTGGCAGGTACCAATTTTTTAAAACTTTTTGAATATAATTATCAAATTGTTTGTCTGTTATACATATTTTTATTTTCCTTTTTTAACTTTTATCAATAAGTGGGCGATACAGGATTTGAACCTGTGACCTCTACAATGTCAATGTAGCGCTCTAACCAGCTGAGCTAACCGCCCCCGCGTAATCAATTATCATTGATCGATTTACAATTTTTGAAAAATTATTTAATTATAGCTCCCAAGCTCCTGCAAAACAAATTTATTTAAAAAACCCTCCCAACCTCCCTTTAAAAAGGGAGGCAATATCGAAAACCCCTTTCAATTCCCCCTTGTTAAGGGGGAAAATATTGGAATTTGTTTTGCGAGAGCTATAGTAGAAATTGAAAATTAAATTTATCCGCGCTAAATTTTCAGCTTATTCACCAAATCTTCTCTCGGTCCTTCTAATATATCATAAACGAATTTGTCATACATATCTTTACGATATGCAAATTCTTCTGTGGATAAAACAGAATAAACTATTTCTTTGCCAATTTCCGCTTCAATGTTTTGCAATGCTTGTTTTAACTTACTTTTATCAATCGCATCAGCAATTAAAAACAAATCCACCCGATTATGTCCCTGTCTAGAAGGCTCTTGCGCGCTCAAAAATACCCCTGAAACCGCCGCAAATCGGATCTTCCCAACTTTGGTTATAACATTCGTAAGCTCCTGCTTATTCACAAAACCCGCTCCAAATATCAAAGCTCGCAATTCTGCCAGCAATTTAAAATCAGGATTTAAAAAAAATAATAAATCCTTATATTGCGGCTTTTTTCCTTTAAAATCCTCCTTTTTCTTACATAAAAGGAACCCCGCGGCTTCCAATAATTTAAGCTCTTCCCTCAAATAAGGCTGATTTACCTTCGTCCTCCTTTTTATCTCTTCCATACTAAAAGACTGCTCGTTGTTCCGAAGAAAAAACCGCAGTATTCTTATTCTGAATTTAGAGCCGAATAAATTTTCTAAAATCTCCATCATTAACATATTGTTATCTACATAATAGCCAAAAATCAACAGCTTGTCCAGAAAAAATTTGTCCCCAGCGGAAAAAAGATTTATAATAATAGCAACACATTATTTTTATATTTTTATTGAAACTCATTACTCGCATAATACACTTTTAAATGCTAAAACAAAAAGAAAAAAAATTGCCGCTTTCAGCGAAATCCAACGAATTGCATATTGAATCCAGCGAGATGCAAGAATCTTGCGCGTCTTTTGTTTATGAACCGACAAACATTGAAGAAGCCTCTACTGGCAATTTGTATATCACAGGAGAAATAAAATCATCGCGAGCACAATCAACTTATTTAATAAACTCTCTAGCATCAATAATAAAGAAAGAGCTTTACAGGAATCACCACAGAGATTCTTTGGAATCTTTTGAAGCAAGCCTTTCAAAAGCCAACAACCACCTTTCCGACATAGCCTCGCAAGGCAACATTGATTGGATTGGAAAAATCAATATGGTCTGCGCTCTTTTCACTCAAAATCAGCTCCATATTTCCCACACGGGAAGCGCGAAAATCCTTCTTTTTAGAAACACCGTTTTAAGCCATATCACCGATGAATCGCCAGAAGAAGCGCCCTTTCCATCAAAAACATTTTCCAATATAATCAGCGGACCGATTTTAGCAGGCGATAAACTAATTTTTGCGACAACAGGTCTTTTTAGAATTGCCTCGCTAGAAGAAATTAAACATTCACTATCTTGCACATCTTCAAGAGAAGCTATTAAGAATTTAGGAGATTTATCTGAAAAAGACGAGGACGCTCCACCGTCCAGCGTGATTGTAATTGATTTTTCCCCAATTACCCAAGCGCAAGAAAACACTACCTGTCAAGAAAAATGTATTCCAGAGCCAAACTCCACAAAAAATTCTGCGTATCTTTAT
>JAZDGL010000032.1:0-4469 GCA_043806975.1 bacterium | reverse complement strand
AGGGAACAAAGATGCCGCTTATATTCTTTTGCTTCCTCTTTTTTTAGATATCCTATTAAAAACTCCAAAACATCACATTTTGAAGTTAATTCCTGAACAAGGATACTTTTTAGCAGAGCAAAATTAGGAAGTTTTTGCTCCGCATTTTTTAAATGTTCGGATACGATTTCATTGATTAAATCAGTATCCTTTTCCTTCTTCTGCCATAGCGCGAATACGGCAAGATAAGGATTGCTTTTTTGAAAAAGACGAACGATAATTTCACGATCTTCGTCTCTTCGGATGAATGGCACCAGATTAAAAATTTGATAATCAGCGCCTCCCATAATAAAGTTAACTGCGCAATTAAAAAGCGCGCGGTTCCTTCGCGAAGATAAATTCGTCGCTATGCAGCTCATGTTTATCTCCAAATCGGTAGCAAAAGGGCTATACTTTTGCTGACTTAAAAATTTATGCTTCAAATAAATATCTGATAACTTTTTTAAAAAGTTATAGACATCTTTCTTATCATAGCTCATCGCGTCAATGGCGATGAACGCAATATTGCCAATGAAGTGCATTGGCTTTGAGTCGTTGTGATCAAATTCACATCGGCTCATAGCTCTGATTTTTTTCAAAGCTCTTTTAAGTATCCCATGAGTTATCAGAGGAGATGCTTTTTGGGCTAAAACAGCCCTTAACTTATTTCTCAATTCCCAGTCGCACGGTGATTGGGAAAACTCATCGAAAATAGAGTTTGGATTTTCATCTCCACTTAACTCTATTTCTTCAATAGGAGGAATTTTACTTATATCCTCCCTTGCTTCAAAGCATCTTCTCGCGAGATCATACTCGTGATGCTCTTCTCCTTGAAGGCAAAGGTTTATATCTGCCTCTGCTTCAGGAAATAATGCTTTGAATTCGCTTAGCCACTTTTCCATAGTGGATAGCTCGTTAGGAGAATATTTTTTATTCATTTTTATTCTCCTGATTTTTTAAGCCTATATTGTTTTAATATAGACTTGACTATGGAAGGGATAAGCGCTTTCATCTCTTCGCCCATCTCTGCATATCCCCCTGCTACTCCCCAGGAGATATTTTTTTCATTAGTTGAATCAGAGGTTATGATTATTCTCTGATTATTAGCAAGAAATTCCCAAGTTTTTCTAATAATGACTTGGGAATTTTGCAGGACAAATAACCTAATAAAACAGGTCATCTTTTTTTCTTCTGGGCATATAGGAATGATCCTCCTGCATACCTGCCCAAAAATATTTTCTAATTCTTTTTGACTGGCAATAATCCTACCAGCCGAGTAGGTCTTCATGTTTTGAACTCCTACTTTTACCTGACAAACATCGCCTGCATAAATGCGGGAATGTTTTTTGCAGGTTTCTAAAGACTGGAATTCCCAGCCTTCTTCTCCCCGAAGGTCAGCAACGGTGGGAATTAAAAAAATTGGAGCGCCGTTTTGGATGCGGGTAATACACCCGCAGTTTTCATAAACAGCCATCTCATTCTTGCCGGTTACTAAGAAGGCAATTTTGCCACTTAGATTATCGGCAAGCTTGTCTGAGAAGGGAAGACTTATATTTCCTGCCTCCCCTCTCATTTTTTTATCATTCCATTCGAGCCTCGCTCCGGCTCGATTCAAGCTATTAAAAATAGCTTGGAGGACTGGGCGCTGTTGCCAACAGCCCATTCCCCAAGAATTTGACCAGCCGATATCATTGGCCAGTACTAAAATTTTTTTATCTTTTCCCATTTTTCTCCTCCTTTCGAGGTTAAACCGGTAAATGGAACCGGCCGCGCGAGTAGCGCGTTAGTTGATTTTTTGGCGCTTAACTTGTCATTCCGAGCTTAGTTAAGAAATCTCTTAGATTCTTTAACTTCGTCGTAATGAAAAACCTCCGCCCGACCGCGCCATTTGCCGAGACGGAAAAATTGTCAAAGAACATGCTTTTTATGTTTTTATAAAAAGCAAAAGCGCTCTTACAAATATTTTATAAAAGCGCTTCTGCGTCCCATCAGTTTAAAAAATAAAAGGCAGGATTCATTATAAAATGTCCTGCCGTTAAAAATTGTGGGACAAGAAAACAAAAAAACAGTATGTTAAAATACTGCTTTTATTTCCTCTTCTGAATTTATATTATTTTGCAATATAAATTCGGAAGAAGAGAGTAGAAAAAAATTTTTAAAAATTCTACTCTAAATTTTTTAACCCTTCTCTTTATTTAATAAAGAGAGGTAAACCAGCGGAATAACAATTGAGGCTGTTTAGCTATTTCTAAGGAAATAAAAAAATTAAATTTTATTTCAGTCCTCTCTTTTCAGTTATTCCGCAGCTTATTTCAAAGAACTAAAAGGCAGTATGGGGGGTAGGTCCCTACAAAATGAAACTTATCTTAATTGAGAAACTTTTAGTTGTCTCAATCCCTTATTCTCTCCCATACTGCCGTATTTTCAAAGAATGGTTTAGGCGCCAATAAAGTATTATCGGGTCAGCTCTTATAAGTACATAATTCCGCGCTTCCTTATAAGAGTTAAACAGATTGAAAATAAAAATTTTTTTTCAATTGTTTCAATCCCCTGGCGGAATTTGCCAAAGCTTACATTTGAGCTTATAGAATAGGATTCTTTGGCTAAATTCCTCTACTTTCTAAACCATTAAAAATGGTAGCATACCTTTAATAATATGTCAAGGGGGGGCTAATTTTTTAAAAAAGCAAATTTCGCCCCCCATATTTTAAAGGAAAATTAAATCTAAATTAATTCTCCTTGATATTCAACTTGGAGAATTTCTTCTCCTTTTTTAACAACCAACGAGGTGCGTTCCTCGTTAGCTGTAATTTCTCCGGCAACCAAAATGCCGTCGATCCCATCCCATGTTTTAAGATTAAGATGGAACCACGCTCGGCTTGCTTTTGTGGTTCTAACCACTTCAAGCAAGCCAAAAGCATTTCGGTTTTGCCGCTTATCATAAAGCCCGCCAGAAACTCCGGCGACCTCATATTTTAAATAGATGGTAGAGTTCTTCTCTTGTTTCAAAGGTTCAACCCCGACGGCTGAAACTCTGACTGGAAACGACTCAATCGTTTCTCTTTTAACAGGAGATTTAGAGATCGTAATCTCCCTTTGCGAAGGGTCTTGAAAATATAAAACCCCTCTATGGATTTTTCCTTCAAGCCGCCAAAGATATTCCGGCGGTTTTGGGGAAAATCCAATATCCTCGTCTTTACCTGAATAGGTAAATTTGAGAATATTTATTTTAGCGTCTTTTCCCGTCAATTCTTCTTTAGATTGGTGGGTGACACTAAAATTAAATTCCTGATGATCTATGGCATAGCCATACCCATCGGAATTTATCCCTGCGCGACGGGAATAAATTTTGAGAAAATAAATTTTCTCAGAAGAAATTTCCCCGTCATCTTTCCTGAATCGCATCTTTACCGGAAGCGATCCGAGTTCGGGGAGAAGGAAATATCCGTCCCAAACAGTCGCCGGACGAGGTCCAGCATTAGCAGGTTTTAATCCCGCTATGATTTCAGGGGAGATTTTACAAAACATAATTTCTCCCTCCTGTCGCCTGCGCTGTAGCGCGCTGGCTATTATAACTCTCTATGGCGAGAGTTATAATTATAAAAAAATAAAAAAATAGCATAAAAAAACCCTCCTTTCGGGGATTAAAAAGTTTTTTTATTTTTACCCCATTCACCGCAAAGCGGAGCGGGGATGTTCTTTTACTGCGAAACTTTCAACGCCACCAATGCGGCTTGGGTCGGATCCGCGAAATCAACGATATATGTCTCGTCGCAAATCTCCGCCGCGTAATTGGCGTCTCCCTCATTGGAAATAATTCCAATGATTTTAAGCTCTTTTTGATGTTTAAGAGCTCTGACTTCTTCGGAAATAACACTGCCGTCTTCAAAATCTCCCAAAATAAGGAGAGTTGATTTTGGCAATGCGCTCTGAATAGCCATTTCCATCCCCTTGGCATAACTGGTTCCTTTACCGGGAGTAAGATCAAGAATGGCGGAAACCACTCTTTCGTAATCTTTTTCCGGAGGTGCAACCAATAATGCAGGGTCGTCGGTGAATGCCGCCGCGCCGAAAGTCGCTCCGCGAGGTCCGTAATATAAACCTATCGCTTGAGCGCCAGCCATTGCTGACTGCATTCTCCCTTGATATCCCATTGATCCGGACGCGTCCACTAAAAAGAAAATATGAGGCGCGTCAGTCGAAACTCTCTTTTCCCGAACCTCGGTTCGGTTGTCGATTATTCCGCCTTGCGCGAGCGCCCGCACAACAGTTCTCATGGGATTAAGCTTCATATCCAAACGATGCCCTGTTTGGAAATCAACTCTTTCCCCTGTATTTGAAAGCGTCTCTTCGCCGTCGCTTACTTCCTCGAAATTTGCGACAGCTTTAAGCGCGTTAAGATGGGCAAGACCTTTAATAATTCTAAATTCATTGCCCATTCTTGATCGGCA
>JAZDGL010000031.1:0-3978 GCA_043806975.1 bacterium | reverse complement strand
GAAACAAGATTTTCTTTTTTAAAAAATGATGTAAAAATTCACAGAGGGATGACACGGGAACATCGCAAAAGTTTTATTTTGTATTACATCTTTTACAAAAATAACCCATAGAATTACCAACACTTTTTTACCACATTACCTGAATTTGAATTTGTCCGACCTTACGATTTAATTCCGAAATACAGGGCAAAATGCGAGCGTAGCCCCGCCGAAGGCGGGGCGAGCGAGCAACTAATCGCCTCTGAATTTGAAAAAAGTTTAACTTGGTCGGGGTATCCAGAATCGAACTGGAACTACATCCACCCCATGGACGCGTACTACCACTATACTATACCCCGAAAATTTAAAAAAACACACATCGCCATAAAAAATAATTTGCAAAAGTAAAAACAATGCATCTTCTCCTTTGATTATATATCCAACCATCGCAAAAAAGCAACTCCTCCCGCTTCCTCCCGTTTCTTTGAAAAAAATGATATAGCTTTCACAAAACTCAAAAATAAGATACACTGAGTTAAAAGCTCTTTGGAAAAAACCCAATAATAAGGGGGATAAATATGAATATAGAAAAATTAGCATTAGCACGAGTGCCGGAATTTTTAATATCTCCTAAAAAAATATTAAGACAGATTTTGATTTTTACGGAAAATATCAAAAGCTTTTTAATATGGGGAGAATATGAAAATATTTATTTTTCCCCTTCCGCAGACAATCTTTGGGAAAAAGAAAAATTAATTTTTTTCTTCATTGATAACAGCGAAGAGGAAGAAGGCGCTGAAAAAAAATTACAAGAGACAAGAAACGCTCTTGCAAAAATCAAAGGGAAAACCAATATTGGGAAATTTTTTATTTACCCGATTTGGGTAAATAAAACGAGATCTGACATTTTTATAAGCCAATACGGGGGCAAAACCAAAAAGATCTCCCTTGCGCCTTCTCTCACCAATACCAGCATATTCAATGATTTTTTGGGGGATATTATCGTTCATCCTCCAAAAAATAATGAAGAATGTTTTGAATATAAACTTTGCGCTCAAAGCATAAACGAAAACGATATTCCAATAGGATCTCGCGCGATGATTTGGACTTTAAAAAAGCGGGAATAAACAAACCCGCTTTTCATTTTTATAACTATCGCGAAAAGCAAATTAATTTAAAATCCCCACATTTTAAATTTTCTGAATTTCTCCCTCAAAATCTTTGTATTTTTTTCTATCAAATTCCCAAAAATCCAGCGGAACGGGAATTTTCCCGCTTCCATTGGGAGCATCAATTACATACATTGGACAGGCAAGCCCGCCAACTCTTCGACGAACTTCCGTCATAATTTTTGCCTCTTTTTCAAAATCAACAATAAAATGTTCCGCGCCCTTTACAGGGTCGCAGCGAAAAATATAATACGGCTTTACTCCGATTTCCACTAATCGCGTAAAAAGATTGCAAAGAATATCCGCTGAATCGTTAACATCTTTTAGAAAAACTGACTGTGAAAGAAGCATCGTAGAAGCCGCTTGAAGTTTTTTTATCGCCTGGATTGTCGGTTTGGTTATCTCTGCGGGATGCTCAAAATGCACCATCAAATAAAGTGGTTGCTTTTTTACCACCTTCAAGGCGTCAATAACTTTTTGATTCACCATTTTTGGATTTGCCGCAGGCAATCTCGTTCCAACCCTGATAATTTTAATCTGCGGCAATTTTGAGAATTTTTGCAAAGACTTTTTTAAAAGATCCGGCACGGTAAGCGGATCTCCGCCAGAAATCACCAACTCTTTTATCTCCTGGTGCTTTTTTAAATAGCTCGCCATAGCATTAAGATCTTTTTCGGTAATTATCCCCCTTTCAATATCAGAAACCTTTCTCCGCCTTGTGCAGAATCGGCAATAAGCCGCGCAATTCAATGTCAAAAGCACAAGCGCGCGATTTTTATATTTATGCACCAATCCTCTCACTGCCGTAAAATGCTCTTCCAACAGAGGGTCTTCCAGCATTCCTTCACAATCCTGCCCCTCTGCGCAAGATGCCACGAACTGCTTATGAACTGCCGGCTCTTTTTTTGTGAGCTGCTTTAAATGAGACGACAAACGAGTTGCCAACATATTTTTTAAACTAAAAATCAAGGCGCGACAACCTTGATTGTTTTTTTATTAAATTTATTTTTCGCAATGTTTTTTCGCTAAAAAATCCCCCGATTTTTTTACTCATTTTTGATATTGATAGCAAGCTAATCTTACCATCTCACGAAAACTAGTCAATAGCTGTGGATAAATAAACCCCCATAAATTTTAATATGGGGGCATAATAATATTCAACTATTTCCTATTAGGCACCGTTACTAAACTTGCATTTGCTTCATCCACAATCGTAGAGAACCTCTCCTGTGCAGAAGTAATAATCCGTCCAGCATCCTCACCTTCCAGCTCTGCCGTCTCTCCAGAATTAAAATCTATTGATTTTATTTTTTGATTTTGAAACTCAAATAACTGTATTTTTTCTGGTTCCAAATCAGAAGTTATCTGAGCTTCTTTCGCTAATTTATCCATAGACTCAAAAGTTTTTAAATCTATGAAACTAACTTTCCCAGATATGCCTTTTTCTTTATTAACTATAACTCTATCAACAACACCATCAGCTCCTTTATCAAAAAATCTAATATCATCAACATCACAAATAACCCAATTAGCTTTTCCGCCCTCCTGCGAATAGCCCACTATAATATTTTTTCCATTAAAATCTTTCTGAGCCGTGGGAATTTCTCCCATTTTGCCGTTAATATTGCTCCTCATTTTTTCAGAAAGCATTTCAACTTTTGCCATATCTCTT
Source organism: bacterium (assembly GCA_043806975.1). Taxonomy (GTDB): domain Bacteria; phylum Patescibacteriota; class Minisyncoccia; order CAYZDR01; family CAYZDR01; genus JAZDGL01. The sequence goes on along the minus strand of JAZDGL010000031.1, from coordinate 1,158 downwards.
GTTTTTTCGACTTTTTTATTGTCTGAGGCAAGAGATGACTCTGCATTAAAAAAAGAGACTAAAGCAGAAAATGCCAAAATTTGGGTTGCTTTTTTGATTTTTTTCCAATTTATACTCTCTTTTTCCGTTTCTTTTTCTTCGTCAAATTTTAAATGTTCCATTTTTTCCCCTTTCTTTTTTATTTTAGTTTAAGTTATTTTTTAAAACCCGCTTTCTAAATATAATATACCACAATATAACCATTAACGCAAATAGCAATCCTAACCCCCCCACCAAAATCACAAATCCACCGCGAAAATTACTCTTTAATTCCATCCAAATTCACATCATATAATATCGCGTCTGAAATCAAGCGATAATTTACAACTTCTTCTTTTTTGAACCAAAGCACGATTTCTTTTTCCGCTTCGTCAACACTGCCGGAAGCGTGAATTAAATTTCTTACGGCGCGCCCATCAGGATCGGCAGTTGAGTAAGAATCCACCGTATAATCACCTCTGATGGTTCCTGGATCCGATGTAAGAGGCTCCGTTCCGCCTGTAAGCTTCCTCACAATTCCAACAGCCTTATTGCCCTGCCAAACCATTGCCACAACTGGACCTGAAGACAAATACTTTTGCAATCTTCCCAAAACAGACTCCCCGCAAACAACAGGATCGCTAAATGGGGCGGTCTCCCCGCTTTTTTGATACGCCGCAATCGCCTTTTCGCCTACTTTTCTAACCCACTCGGGATCTGTTAAATAATGTTGCCTTATCAACTCTTCGCTCGGAATAAAAAACTTCAACGCCGCTAGTTTCAAACCAGTTTTTTCATATCTTTTTATAATTTCACCGATTAAAGACCGCTGAACTCCATCAGGCTTAATCACAACTAATGTTTGTTCATTTTTTGGATGATTCATAAATGTTAAAATTACTGCTGCTTATTCTTAATTAAATTATACCGAAAATTGGTAATGTGGTAAAAAAGTGTTGGTAATTCTATGGGTTATTTTTGTAAAAGATGTAATACAAAATAAAACTTTTGCGATGTTCCCGTGTCATCCCTCTGTGAATTTTTACATCATTTTTTAAAAAAGAAAATCTTGTTTCTAAACCATTCGTAGATTTTGGAATTTTAGGATTATTCAAATAATGAAACATATTCGGTAAAGCA
>JAZDGL010000030.1:0-3050 GCA_043806975.1 bacterium | reverse complement strand
TCGAAAGATTCTATAATCAAAAGGCTGGTGCCGTCCTGCCCGAAACAAAAATCCACGTCGCAAATCGCCAAATCCCCGGCCTTCAAAGATTTCCCCGAATGCTCACTCAAAATTTTTTCAGAAATAGTTTTAGCTGTCATTTTAATTTCACCTTTAAAAATCAAATTGGTTGATAGTAGTGCATTGTTAAATTAGTTTTTGATAACTTTGTCATGCCCGAATGTTTTAATCGGGCATCCAGGCATACTCACTTCTGGATTCCCGCTTAAAGATTGCGGGAATGACGATAATAAAGATACCCCGCAGCTTGCCGCGAGGAGAATTCATTTCCCAGTTATTAAGTTCTCTCCGACAAACAATAATTTTCCCATCCACTTATTCCAACATCGCAAAAGTGCTACTTTTGCGATGGTCAACTAACGATTGAACTCAGCCACCGCCTTTGGCGGTCGCGGGCTGCAGCGAATTGTTGGGCGGTATCTCAAGACGGCCATCGTATGACGCCATGCTTGCCTGTACGAGAAGACATACCGTACCATGACACAATGAGTTCAAGTTGGTAGTTGTGTTTTTTCGCGAGCATGACCAATGTCTTCGCAGCATTATTCGCATCCATCCCTTGAACTGACAAATTAAGATCTTCAATCGGAGAGTAGCCTTCGTTTGTATAGATTCCTTCTCTAATTTTTGCGGGAAGATAAGCGTTAAGGGAACGAACATTGTCTCCGCTTCGCACTGCCCGTCTTATTCCGATAGCAACAAGATCCTTCCATTTTTTGCCGTATTCCCCGTTGATGGTACCTTCCACTTTTGTGAAATGTAGATCCCCGGGATTATCCGCATTCAAAAGGATTTCCCCGTTACTAACTCTGTGCGTCACGGATTGAGTTGAAACTACTCCCGTAGGACGATGGGGGTCTTGCAGGTGGATCGTCTCTGAGATTGGTTGCTCTGGCATCCGCTTTAACAACTCACTTACTTTCTCTTCTGAAATAGAAATTTCTTTCTGTTTCAGAAGATTCACGATCGCCTGTGGGAGAGAAGGGTATGGCGGAGATTGAACCAAACGTTTGGCCGGAGCCAAGCAATCTTGGACCGCTCTCTGCGTTGTCGTAAGCTGGAGATAAATTTTTGCTTGTTCCTCCGCTTGTCCATTTAAAATGTTATCCTTTCCGAAAAATAAGAAGAAGGTCTTCTCAATATCTTCAATATCATCCTCAAAGAGATCGCATTTCTTGAAGCACTTGTGATGAAATTCACCCCCGGTCTGCGAATAATAGAATCGCCAGATCCTCCCGTCGGTTATGACTGAGAACAAGGCGGTATTATTCCTGTTGTAGTCTCGGACTTGTCTTTCAATGTCGGTGAGATTTAAATCAATTTTTCCAACTGCTTTGGCCTCGACAAAAATGGATGGCGAAAGCTTGTTGGCAAACAATGCAATGTCCACTCTCGTCTTGTCCTCAAATGGAATTGGCTGGAATTCTGTATTCACTTCTTTCGGATCCCAGATGTTCCAACCAAGTTTGTAAAACAACCGACAAACCAGGGAAAGCCGAACATGTTCTTCGTTTTGATATTCCCCGCGTTGTAACTTCTCTCGAATATCAGTCAATATATCGCGCATTTTCTTTTCCTCAGCTAACACCTAAAAATTTCCTTGTAAGGATTAAACTACCTTTCCGCCAACACCTCTGCTACTTCCTCTAAATCTTCCGGAAACACCCCATACAAAAATCTTCGATTTCCTATAAAAATATGCGCCTATTTTTGAAACCGTACCCCGTTACTCCAAAAAATCTCCAGGCAAAGATTACATATCTATTGCCTGGATATGCTTCGGCTATATCATTATCACATGCCAACTGATAATAAAGCACTTTTAAATTACGGCTAAAATAATTTCCAGACTTGGCATGGTAAAACTTTATTTTTCCTGAGACTGTTTTTTTATTTGTTCTCCCATCCATGCTTGTTGTGAATTAATCTGCGATTTAGCACCTTCCACCGTCTTTACCGCGATATCTTCCACTTTTTTATACGCATTTTCTAATTGCTGGGATAATTTAATAATCTGTTCTTTTTGTTCTTTAGTTATTCTCTCAAAAGATTCAATTTTTGCAAGAAAAACATTGCGCTCTCCTTCAAATGATTTTTTAAACAACTCTTCTTTATTATGCGCTTCTAACTGAATCTTATCCGCGTTTTCTTTAACCGCCTTGTTCACATATAACTCTATTTCTTTGGGAAAACCGGCTGTTTTCTTTTCCAATTCATTTAATTTTTCTTCTTTCTCTAAGATTAACTTCTCCCTCGCCGATAATTCCTTATCCGCAGTCTCTTTCTTAAACTGAAGCTCTTTTTCTAATTTTAACTTCTCATCTTCAAATTTATTCCTTGCCAATTGCTGCTCTCTCTTAAAAGCGTATTCATATTCTTCTTTTTCTTTTTGTCTTTGCCTCAGCTCATCAGCATCGCGTTCTTTAATCTTAGCCTCGTAAACTTTTTTCTCTTTCTCCCGCTCCGTGGTAATTATTTGAACTTCCCCGTCTAACCCCTCTTTTTTAACCGCCATTTCTACTTCAAACTCTTTGCGTTCCTGCGATTGAACCTCAATTAACGCCGCCAGAGTCAAAGCAGACTTATCTATTTCGTATATTTCCTGAAAATCTTTCTCTTTAACATCAATAGCCTGTTTGACCTTTTTATACTTATCAACCTCCTGTTCTAATAAATCTGAAAGCTGAGTTAACATCTTCCCTATTTCCAATCTAAGGTTACCAATCCCTTTTACCGCGCCCTCTGACGACAAGGTATCAGCAACTTCCACAATCTCTTTGCTCTTTTTTTTCACCGCCTCTTCTTCCGGCTTTAACTCAACATGGCTTTTTTCCTGGAGCTGTTTAAGAACATTATTATAAGCCTCCAGCATTTCCTGTTTTGTGCTTGATATAGAAACTTTTTTCGGCATAATATTTTTCTCAATCATAATTCACTCCTCCTTTAGACTTTCGGCTCTTTCTGAAATTTCTTTATAATTAAATTACTTT
>JAZDGL010000029.1:0-20273 GCA_043806975.1 bacterium | reverse complement strand
ATTGCAAAAAGATGGCGGAATTATTATCGCTACCCAGTTGGCGGCGAAAATTTGGCTTCCTGAGGGCTTGGATTTAATCGGGTTTATGTATGCGGATAGGTTTTTAAACAGACCTGATTTTCGCGCTTCTGAAAGGGCATTTCAAATTATTCGCGAGCTTGCGGGGCGGTTAAATCCGGAAGGACAGATGATAATTCAGACATTTAATCCAGAAAATAAAACACTGCTTTTGGCGGCAAGCGGAAAAAACGAGGAATTTTATAGGTATGAATTAGAAATTAGAAAAAAATTTGACTATCCCCCATTTTCTAGGCTGTTGAAGATAAGTCTAGACGACCGTGATAGGCGGATTTTGTTGAAAAATGCTCAAGAATTAAAAGGGATATTGACAAAATTCAAAAATATTGAAATAATTAGCCAAGGAGAGCAGATTAAAAATTTATTAAAGAGTTCTTTTAGCGCTAGTTTTATTGTAAAAGTAAAGAATTTTTCACAAGGGCGGCATTTGGAATTTCTAGAAATTTTATCGGAAAATTTTTCAGATAAGTGCCGCGTGGAGTTTAACTAAGGAGGAAGGTATGGAAAAAAATCAAGTTTACAAAATAGGAATTCAAGAAATAAGCGCGGTTATTTTAACCGTGCAAAATACTTGGGATGAGTTGAGGAATTTCGTTTCGGGAAACGGCAATACAATAAGTTTCATAAATAAAAGTGTTGCCAATTTAAATTGGGCGGGGTTGAAGGATGACAGTTCTCTAATCAGCTGGGTTGACAGTCTGAGACCAATTTCAAATGAAAATGAAATGGAAACCATTAAAAAAATTTGGCAAATTAGAGAGCTGCTATTTCTGATAAAAGCTTGGGTAGTTTTGAATGCTCAAGCTGATGTTTTTTTTGAAAAAGTTGGTTATTTTAGTCATAAGGGGACATAAGTCCCCTCTTTTCTTGTCCAAATTAGCTATTTTTGGTATGATTTAATTGAGGTAAATTTATGGCGCGAATAATAACCGATTTAAACCAACTTAAACAAAAATCACAGCCAGTTTTAAATGTGGATAGCTTTGAAATTCAAGAGTTGATTAATTTGATGTATAAAACAATGGGAGAAAAAGGCGGTGTGGGTTTGGCGGCGGTTCAAGTGGGAAACCCCATAAGGATTTTTGTCGTGGATTGGAAAAATAAAAAGTATGAATTTATAAATCCGCAAATTGAAAAAATGTCGGACAAAAAAGAAATTCAACAGGAAGGATGTTTGAGTGTCCCGGGCGTTTATGTTGATGTGGCGCGCTCACAAAAGATTTCTATTTCGGCGGTTGATAGATGCGGAAAAAAAATTAAGCTTAAAGCTGATGGGATGTTGGCGCGCATTATTCAACACGAATTTGATCATTTAGAGGGAATTTTAATAATATAACTCCCGCAAAACAAATTTATTTACAAAACCCCCTTCATCCCCCCTTACAAGGGGGGAAATATCGGAATTTGTTTTGCAGAAACTATAAACAAAGCAAAAGAGGCGAAATAAAGTTATTTTTATGGACAAAAAAAGATTGATATTTTTCGGCACTTCTCGTTTCGCGGAAATTATCTTGGAATCGCTTTTGAAAAACGATGATTTTGAAGTTTGCGCTATAGTTACCAAACCTGATAAGCCGGCGGGGAGAAAAAAGATTTTAACTCCTTCTGTTGTTAAAAAGCTGGCGCAAAAAAATGAAATTATTGTTTTCCAGCCAGAAAAGTTGAAAGATCAGGAATTTACAGAAAAAATTCGCGATTTAAAGCCGAAAATTATTGTTGTAGCTTCTTACGGAAAAATTATCCCCAAAGAGATTTTAGGAATTCCAGAATTTGGCTGTTTAAATGTTCATGGATCGCTGCTTCCTGAATATAGAGGGGCGTCCCCTATTCAATTTGCTTTGCTAGACGGGAAAAAAGAAACTGGAATAACGATTATGCTGATGGACGAAGGAATGGATACGGGGCCAATTCTGTTGCAGAAAAAAATCGGGATTGATTTAGAAGACAATCTTTTATCGCTTTCTGAAAAAATGGCGCATTTGGGGGCGGAATTATTAAAGGAGGCTTTACCAAAGTGGATTTCAGGAGAAATAACGCCTCAAAAGCAAGATAATTCTAGCGCAACTTATTCTAAAATATCTCAATCGGGCGATTTTGAGATAAATTGGGGCGAAATGTCTAGAAAAATAGCAAACCGAATAAGAGCGTTTTATCCAAATGCGTTTGGGATGGTAAAATTTGGCGGGAAAAGTGTCAGAATGAAGGTTTTAGAAGTAAAAGAATATGGCAGCGCAGAAGAAGAGCAGTGTAAAGGTAAAAAAATAGAAACTGGAAGTTTATTTAAGATAGGTAAAAAGTTATTTTGCCTATGTGGGGATGGCGCACTTGAATTGATTATTATCCAGCCAGAAGGAAAAAAGCCTATGTCGGGAAAAGATTTTTTAAATGGCCATCCTGAAATTTAGAAAAATTTATTTTGCGAAAGCGACAATCAATTTTTTCAGGATAAACAAAAACCATGCAGGGGGGTGACTGCATGGTTTTTTTGTGCTTAAAACCAGTTTAGCTTATCTGTTGTTCTCCCAAAAGAGTTATCAACCCAATTATTACAGATATTACTCCTACGACAATCTGAACCCATGCAACTCCTCCCGTAAGATCAGTGAGCCATCTATATAGCTGTGGAAAAGTGTGCACTGCTCCTCCTAAAATTAGGAATACCGCCGCCCATAAATTAAGTCCTTTCATCATATTTTTCTCCTTTCTTCTATTTACTAATTATTTCAAAGTAATTTAAGCGGGCGCAATTTTTCTTTTTATTTTATTTTGTTTTCAAGCACGATTTTAATATACAACAAGCGGATTAGTTATTGGTTAGGTTAAGCTTTAAAATTAGTTAAATTTAATAAAGGCGGAAGTTTTTGCTTTCCGCCTTTATTTTTTTACGATAAATTAGCGTTTGCGCACTATAATTATTGGCGTCATTTCATCATTTTGCCCCATCGGGTTATCTAAAAGGATTTTTCTAATTAAATTTTTTTTTAATTTAAGCTTCGGGCTTTTTGCGATTATTTTCACATTTATATTATTTCCGTCAATTATCGCGTTTGGAATACCTAGTTTTTTTTCAATATCTTCGCAAACCTTTTCGGGGTTATTCGGCGGCAGAGCGGCGTATTCGTTGTATGGATACATTGCCGCTGGATTAAATCCGTCAATTTCGGCTAACCTTTTCCCGACTATGCGCCAAAAAATTCCTCTAATCCCAATTATTTTTCCTAGTGATCCTAAAATCATAGCGATTAAAATTCTCCACCAGCCAGTTTTTTCAACCACTAATTGCATTTTTTCTGGTCGGGAGAATCCAATATCATTGGGGTATTTTTTAACTCCCTTTACAATCAATTTTGCTAGCCATCCAGCCTTAACAGTAGAAATGTGGCGGACATTATTTTGGCAAACGGAAACTACTTTTTCGGAAATCGCTATCCAATCACCCTCTTTCCAAGCAGGTTTTGTGTATTTTTCTATTATTTCTAACAGATTTTCCTTAAATTGAATTTTATGCGTCTTAATCGCAATTCGTTCGTATTGTTTTTTGTCCACCTGAATAATTGGTTCAAATTTTTTCATATTCTTTGAATTTTTGGTTTAATTTCAGGCATTCTTTTAAAAATAGGTCTGTGGATTTTGAATGTTTTCGGCAAAAATATTCTAGAAGGCTTGCTTTGGCGTGGGCTTTGTCATAGCTTTTCCACCCTTTTATTTTCATTAGATATCTTTCGTATAACTCGTGAATTAAAATAAATTTTCTTTCTTTCGGAGAAATATCATCGTCTATCCAAACCTCGTTTTCTGGTATGAAATCATAAACAGCGCTATGCCCGCCTGCTGTAAAATTCATAAAAAACAGGCTTCTTGCCAGCGCTCCGTCCACAATCCAAACATCAATTTTTTCGCTATAACTTTTTAGCTTTTTTTTGTGGATTTTTTCTAAAACTTCTTGATATTTTCCTTCTTCAAGCTTTTTAAAATTTTTTTGAACAGAATGGTCTTTTTTTCGTTCTTCTAGCTCTATGCCATTTGCAATATCTCGCGCTTTTTTTCGTTCTATCCCGCTAGCCATCAGCTGATTTTCTATGTATAAATGTTCTGTGAAAAATTTTGTTTCTCCTTCCGCGCTTTCTTTGTCAATCCAAAATTCATTTTTAGGTATATAATTAAATTCTCTATGATGCCCAAAATTAGTAAATTGTTCATCAATCGCGCCTCTTATATAATTTCCGTCCACGATCCAAACAGCAAAATCGCCTATTTGGTCGCATTCTTTTATATAAGGGGGCTGTTCCATATTGATTTTATTTATATTGTCTAGCGGAAAAAAGAAAATTTTTGTTCGCGAGATTTAGATAAAAGTTTTTTATCTAGCGGATAATGGTAAAACGCAGAGAGTTGAGGGATCGCCAGTAAAAATATCCCGACTAAAAGATAACCTGGGGCAAAATGATAATAAACATTTGCTGCAAATAAAAGCGGAATTATTACTATTAAAATCAATAAAATGGCTGGGCTTATCGGACTACCAAACCTTTTTTCAAAAATGTTTTTAAGATTGCGGCTGTCTTTATCGGAAAAAAATTTAGGCGGAAGAAAGGATTCTATAATAAACCAAGAAATTGTAGTTAGATATAAAAATACCATTCCAGATATTATTGAAGAGAAAAATGATCCAAACGATTTAACGACGGGGCTTAATAACAGCAAAATTGATACGGTTAAAACCCAAAGATTTGTTAGTAACTTCCAAAATGAATTAGTTTTGATATTTAGAATTGCAACAGCAATAATTGCAATGCTAGGAATTAAAGCCGTCCAATAAAGCGAATTCTTGAAGATTGCAGACGCGTTGTGATTTATAAAAGCAGCCATCCAAAACATTAAAGTTATCGCGATTAATGTTTCTTTCCCCGGGTTAAGTCTTACAAACATTGATTCTCTGAAAGTTAGAATGAAAATAATCGCGAAAGCAATAAAAAAAAGCAAAAATCGTGTTTGCAGGTTATATTCGGCTGGTTTTGAGCAAAAAGGGATAAAAGCGAGAGAGGAAACTGTTAGAACAGTTAAAATACCCGGTATTTTTTCTTTAAAATCCGTTTTGTTTTTGATAAGCAGTATTCCTGATTGGAGTAAAATTCCAATTCCAAAATACAAATTTAACATAAAATTCCTCCTATTTTATTTTTTTCTTATTTTTATTTTACAACGAATGCTTGCTTAAAAGCAAGTTAAATTTGCGTTATTTTTGATAAACCTGTGGATAAAATGATCTTGTGTTTTTTCTGTTGGGGAGGAGGGATTCGAACCCCCGCATCATGGGACCAGAACCCATTGCCTTACCGCTTGGCTACTCCCCAAAATTCTATGCATCCAAGTATTTTCTTATCGCAATAAAACTGCTCGTTATTCCTAAAACAGACCCGATGGCAATTTCCATAAATAGAATCATCCAAAAGCTGCTTTTGTAAAAACTTACCAAATCAGAGCTTGGCAGGAATCCCGTTATTTTGGAGGAAACAGCAATAATTGCAAGATAAAGAATTCCAATAGATATAATAGAGGCAAAAATACCATAAAGCAAGCCCTCTACGATGTAAGGGGCGCGAATAAAGGAGTTTGTGCCGCCTACAAGTTTCATAATTTCAATTTCTTGTTTATGATTGTAAATGGTTAGCCTGATTGTATTAAATGTGACTAAAACTACGATTATTCCTAGAATTGCCGTTAAAATAACCCCAAATTTTTTTGTATTAGAAATAATTGAAGCTAATCGTTTAATTGCGCCTTCGTTTTGTTTGTCATTGACTTTTTCAATAAGCTCGGAGAATTCACTTTTTCGCAAATTTTCTGCAATTTCCGAATAATTTTCTGGGCTTTCTGCTTTTATATTTAAAGAAGCTGGCAAAGGGTTTGATTGAAGCTCATATAAAGAAGCTGTTATTGTAGGGTCATCTTTGTGGGTATCTTTAAAAAGCTCGTATGCTTCCTCTTTTGAAACATATTCCACATTTTTTACTTGGGAATTTTCCAGCAAAAATTTTCTAGCTGATAAAATTTTTTCTTCGGGAGCGTCTTCTTTAAAATAGGCGGTGATATTTATTTTACTTTGCAGCTCTTCTGAAACATTTTGGAATAAATCAGTGGTTATAAATAAAGCGCCCATTACAAAAAGAGTGATCGCCATAATGCTCACGGTAGCAGTACTTAAAAGCCCGTTTCTTTTAAAATTGATAACGCCTTGTTTTATTATACGGTAAAAATTTAAGAGATTCATAGTTTTTTTGTTAGTTTAGCAGTTGTATTTAATTTCTAAATTACATATTTTCCACCGACTTTATCGTGGATGATTCTTCCGTTATCAAGCGCCACTACCCTTTTTTCAATATGATCAACAATGTCTTTGTCGTGAGTTGCTAAAATTATTGTATTTCCCAGGTCGTTGATTTTTAGAAGAAGCTGAATAATGTCCCAAGCGTTAATTCTGTCTAGATTTCCAGTGGGTTCGTCGGCGATAATGATGTCCGGCTCGTGAATCAAGGCGCGCGCAATAGCAATTCGCTGTTTTTCTCCCCCTGATAATTCTTCGGGGAAATTAGCTGTTTTGGTTGATAATCCGACAATTTTTAGAACTTTTGGAACTTTTTCTTTTATTTCAGCATTAGACGCTCCTGAAATTTCCAAAGCAAAAGCAATGTTTTCAAAAACATTTTTTTGCGAAAGCAGTTTAAAATCTTGGTAAACTACTCCGATTTTTCTTCTCAAAAATGGCAGTTGCCGCTTGGGAAGCTTGGTTATTTCTGTTTCTCCAAAAAAAACCTTGCCTTCTGTTGGTTTGTCTTCTGCTGTAAGCATTTTTAGCAAAGTTGATTTTCCCGCTCCGCTTTGCCCTACCAAACAGATAAATTCCCCATCGGAAATTGTTAAATTTATGCGATCAAGCGAAACTAGTTTATTTGAATGTATTTTTGTTATATTCTCAAAACGAATCATAGAAATAGTTATAAAGTTATAAAGTTGAAAGTTTTTAAAGCGTTGGATTTAAATATTCAAGAACAAATCCAGTTCTCCTTCTAGAACTTTTTCTGTGTTGGAAGTTTCTATTCCAGTTCGGTGATCCTTAACCATTTTATACGGGTGGAGTGTGTAAGTGCGGATTTGATTGCCGCCCTCGGCGGATATATGTTTGCCTTTTATTTCTTTTTGTTCGGAAATTTTTTGTTGTTCTTTTAATTCGGCAAGCTTTGCCCTCAAAATTTTAAGCGCCGATTCCCTGTTTTGCAACTGGCTTCTTTCGTTTTGGCAAGTTGTAATAATTCCTGTGGGTTTATGCTTTATGCGAACAGCCGAATCGGTAGTATTCACGCTTTGTCCGCCAGGACCGGATGATCTGAAAGATGAAATTTCTAAATCAGAATCTTTTATCTCAATTTCTTTGTCTTTTATTTCGGGAAAAATTTCTATTAGCGCAAAAGATGTTTGCCGCAAATGGTCGGCATTAAACGGAGAAAGTCTGATTAAGCGGTGCACTCCTTTTTCTGATTTTAAAAATCCATAAGCAAATTTGCCTTTGATTTCTAAATCTGCGCTTTTTATGCCCGCTTCTGAACCGCGTGATTCATCTGTAATTTTTGTTTCCCAATTTCTTTTTTCACAAAATCGCAAATACATTCTCATTAACATTTCTGCCCAATCTTGCGCGTCCGCTCCGCCTGCTCCTGCGTGAATTGACAAAATTGCATTTCTACTATCGTATTCTCCTTGCATTTTGGATAAAATTTTATTTTTTTGCGTTTCTTTTTCTAATTTCTGCTTGCGGAGCAAAAAATCTTCTTCAAAATCTTTTATTTCTTGATTTTCTTGGAGCAATTCTTCCATTTCAAGCAGATCATCCGATTCTTTTTTTAAGGAAACCCAAAAATTTACTTCTTTTTTTAAGGATTCTAATTTTGATAAAGTTTCTTTGGCTTTTTCCGGAGTTTTCCACAGCTCAGGGTTTGCAGTATTTTTTTCTAAAATTAAAATTTCTTCTTCCTTTTTTGCTATTTCAAAGGCAGTCCATTATTGAAATTATCTCTTTTTGCAGATCTTTAATCTCCATAAGCATATGGTATCATTTTTTGCTCTGCTTGGCAAACAAAAACAAAATCGCTTGACAAAAGATTAAAAATAGATTAAATTTAAATTAATAAAAGGGAGGGGAAAGAGTTTTGTTCTTTCCCATTTTTATTTAAAATTTAGGAGAGGGAGGGGAAAGATGAGTAAGGTAATTTTGATAATTGAAACGGAGAAGGAATTGCGGAATATTTGGAAAGAATTTTTTAAGCTTTTTTTCAAACTTTTTCCCTTGGATATTTCTATCCCTGTTTTTGTTTTTGGGGTAGAAAAAGAACTTGTCACAAAAATTATTCAAAATTTTTGTGTAGATATTATATTCTCCGAGGCTATAAATATGAGCTTAGTTAATAAAGCTTGTTGCTCCGCTCCGTATAATCCTAAGCCAAATGTTTTTTATTATGGATTAGATAACTTAGCTAAATCAAATTTTATTTTTTCGAAAAAAAATGATCCGCTGGAAATAGCTCAGAATATAAGAACTTTTCTGAACAGAGAACTAGAAAAAACACTATTCTGCTAGTTTTATAGCAGAATAAAGGAGGGGAGAGAAAAAATGAAAATACTGGTTGTTTCTCCGTTGTTAAATTATGCCCAACATTTTGCTGATAAGTTTTTTTTAGAGGCAAGAGCAAATGGGCAAAATGACATAGAATTTTTTCCCGTGAAAGCAGTAGATATGAATGAAGTAAAAAAAAATTTTTCAGAAAAAAAAGCAGACAAGGCGATAATTATTGAGATTTCTGGATTAGCATGCCCTTTTAAATATGGAGAATATTTTTTACCGGGGATTGATAGTTTTTTAGACATATTCAAGGAATCAAATCCATTATTAAACTAAACTCATTATGATTTCTGTGCAATTTTAAAACGGCGCTTGAAGCTTAAGCGCCGTTTTTTTATTTTTTTAAATCACTTCCATTTACTATTTAGAAGCACATACATAACTGAAAATTGATTTGAGCGGGCGAGGAGAATCGAACTCCCGTCTCAACCTTGGGAAGGTTGCATAATGGCCATTATACGACGCCCGCAAAATAAAAAATTTCAAATATAACTGCCGCAAAACAAATTTATTTACAAAACCCCCTTCATCCCCCCTTATTAAGGGGGGAAATAATCGAAATTTATTTTAAAATCCCTCTTCCGCCCAAGGCAGACCGCCTTGGGAGGTAAAAAGGGAGAAAATATCGGAATCACTCTCATCCCCCTCCCTTGCTGCGTCCCGCTGAAGCTCTTAGAGCGAAGGAGGGTTAAGGGGGAAAATATTGGAATTAAACTACTACCCTTCCAGCTGCGCGTTTTTTTCCATTTCAAATTTATTCATTTCATCATCTTTAAACTTAATCTGTCCGCTTTCTTTATCCCATACATAATCATTCAAATAAATAGATACCTCTGCTGATTTTAACTGATCATCAAACCATTTGTCAAAGTCTGCTGTTTTTATCAATATATGTTTTGCATTAGCCGTTTCAATCCCCTCGTCGTCTTTGGTTTTATTTTCCAGCTTAATTATATGATAACCGTATTGCGTTTTTACGATTTCACTGGTTTCTCCCGGGTTTAAAGCAAACGCCGCCTCTTCAAAAGAAGAAACCATATGAGGATATTTAAAGTTGGGGTCGTCTTTCATCCTAGAAAAATTTCCAAGATCGCCATTTTGCGCCGCGCTTGGGCATTCACTATGCTCTTTCGCTAGCTCTCCAAAATCTTTCCCTGATTTTACCATTTCTAAAATTTCTTCCACTTTTTTTAATGCTTCCTGATTAAGATCTTCGCTGCTAGAAATATACTCCTTCAATTTTTCTTCAACTACTTGTTTTCTTACGATATTATTTTTAAAGTCTTCAACCGTCCATCCAAAAGCTTTAGAAAGATTTGTTTGAAAGTTTTCTTTATCCCCTACTTTTGCAATCACCTCGTCAAGGTTAGATTGTATTTCGCTGTCTAAAATCTGGATTCCCTTATCTGCCGCTATTTTTTCCATTAGTGCCGTTTCAATCATAATTTGCAAAACTTTTTTCTCAACTATTTTTTTAAGTTTTTCTCCATCTTCCGAGTTAAAGTCAAAAATATTTTCAGAGCTGTAAAATTTGATATTCGCTTGAGTATTATTATCTAGATCCGCCAAACTGCGGCTTTGTCCATTAACCTTAAAAGCGGGATATTCAAGATTCTTAAAAGATATTTTAGAAAAAATATCTTTATTAAAAAAGTATCCTATTGCGAATATCCCCGAAAGAATAATAATTAAACTTATAAATATAATAGCAGTTTTTTTCATTTTTTTGATTTATTGATTATTTTATTTAAAAAAATTGTAAATTTTATTCCACCAATTATTAACTGACTCATCTTTTGCCTTTGGTTGGATCTCTTGGCTTTGCTCAATCTTATCTTCTCCTTTAACAATTACGATTACTCGCTCATCGGGGTTCCGCATCCCTAGCTGTCGCTTGATTTCTTTTCTTTGAAAATCTTCCGTTTCAAAATACGCGGTTTCGTTTTGCAGGCGTTCTTTTTCTTCTTCAAGCCGAATAAGCTGGCTTTCAAGCTCAGAAACTTCATTTTGGATTTGCTTGTTTTTTAACATTTCTTTTCTAGCAAAAAATAAAGATGCCCCAATTGATGCAACTAAAATTAAACATCCAAGTTTTCCCCAAAAAGAATCAAACATAAAATTATTTACTTGAAATAATTGAAAGCACCGGCACTGCCAGCGCCGCGAGCATTCCTATAATAATTATTATAGCAAAAATAAAAGTAATCGGTTTTCTTTTCATAAAAATTTTTATTATCTTTTAAGCACTTTCAAAAATACTTCTTGTGGAATTTGAATTCTTCCAAACTGTTTCATTCG
This sequence comes from bacterium, assembly GCA_043806975.1. Lineage (GTDB taxonomy): Bacteria > Patescibacteriota > Minisyncoccia > CAYZDR01 > CAYZDR01 > JAZDGL01. The sequence goes on along the minus strand of JAZDGL010000029.1, from coordinate 9,223 downwards.
TTTCTTGCCTTTTTTCTGTTTTTCTAACAATTTTCTTTTTCTAGTAATATCTCCCCCATAAAGTTTTGCCGTAACATCTTTTCTGAAAGCTGAAACATCTTCTCGCGCAATAATTTTTCCTCCAACTGCCGCCTGAATCGTTATGGCAAAATTTTGGCGCGGAATAACCTCTTTGAGCCGATCAACCGTCTTGCGAGCTTCTCTCTGGCAGTGTCTTTTATCAACAATTATAGAAAAAGCGTCAACTTTTTCTCCCGCCAAAAGAAAATCAATTTTTATTAAATCGCCTTGCCTGTATTCTAGTGGTTCATAATTCATTGAAGCAAATCCAGAAGTAACACTTTTTAGTTTATCATAAAGGTCTGAGATAACATTGGCAAGTGGAATTTCGTATTCCAGCACTAAACGATTGTTATTGTCCAGCGGAGTAGAATTCTTTAAAACAGCGTCTTTCTCGTCCATAAGCTGCATAATGTTTCCGATATACGATTGAGGCGAGATAATTTCAACTTTGCTCCAAGGCTGTTCAATTTTAAAATAAGATTGCATCTCAAATTCTGACGGCGAATAAATGTTTTTTTGCTCTCCTGTTTGTTCGTTAGTAATTTTATACGCAACAGTAGGAGATGAAACAATAATGTTTACCCCAAACTCTCTTTCTAGCCTCTCACAAATAATTTCCATATGCAAAAGCCCTAGAAAACCGCAGCGCATTCCACGACCAAGCGCTTTGGACACCTCTGGCTCAAAAAATAACGCCGCATCATTTAACTTTAATTTTCCAATAGCGTCCCGCAAAGTTTCAAATTCTTCATTATCGGTAGGGTAAAAACTGGAAAATACAACGGGCTTTGGTTCACAGTAGCCTTTCAATGGACCTATTTTAGCATTTTCCTCTTTTTTAGTTAGCGTATCGCCGACTCGGCATTCCTCAACATTTTTTAAGCCTGTGGCAATATATCCTATTTCACCGGAAGTAAGGCTATTTTCAGCGCAAGTATGAGGCAAAAAATAGCCTAGTTCAACAACTTCGCCCGATGTTTGCGCCGCCTTTAAAGTAAACTTATCCCCTTTTTTGATGCAACCCTGCATAATCCTTACAAAAGCGATTACTCCTTTATACGGATCAAATTTAGAGTCAAAAATAAGCGCCTGCAAGGGTTTTTCTGGCGCCAAATCAGCTTGTGGAAATTTTTCAATGACCTTATCCAGCAGCTCTCCCACCCCTTGCCCATTTTTTGCAGAGATTTCTAAAATTTCATTTTCATCAACATTAAGAAGATTCGCCAGCTCTTTTTTCCTTGCAGGAACATTTGCTGTCGGCAAATCAATTTTATTAAGAACAGGAATAATCTCTAAATTTTGATCTATCGCTAAATAAAGATTTGCCAAAGTCTGCGCCTGAATTCCCGATGTCGCGTCCACCAAAAGAATAGCTCCCTCAACGGCGGCTAGGCTTCTAGAAACTTCGTAGGTAAAATCCACATGACCGGGAGTATCAATCAAATTCAAAATAAAATCTTTGTGGCGCATTCTAACAGGTTGGAGTTTAATCGTGATTCCTCTTTCTCTTTCCAAATCCATTTGGTCTAGAAATTGTTCTTTGAAGACTCTTTTTTCAACAGTATTAGTTATTTCCAGCATTCTATCTGCTAATGTTGATTTTCCGTGATCAATATGAGCGATAATGCAGAAGTTGATGATTTTCATAAAAAGTTAAAGTTTATTCGTCCAAATCCGAAGAAATATCTTGTATTTGCACGGGTTTTCTAAATTTCATCCGCCGAACTAGCGCGTCTTTGAATAATACCATTTCTTCGCACCTTAACGCAAGGCAGACAGCGCAATAAACAGTTATCCCTGCAATTCCAGCGGCGGTTCCTTGAGTGATTACGCCTTTAAATGTTTGCATATTTACCTTATTCGCCATAAAATATTTTGTTTTTTGCATCGCAAAAGCCATTGCAGCTCCGGCTGGAAAAATCTTAATAAGCATAATAAAAATTTTATCGCCCTCTATCCTTCCCAGTTTTTTTCTTAAAATAATCGTTTGCAGCAGAACATCAATTATTGCCGCAAAAATAAATGCTAGCCCCAATCCGGGAACGCCCATTTTTTTAGCAAGAATAAACCCTGCTACAACGCTTACCGCCATTCCGCAAAGTCCTGTGAAAAATGGAGTGATTGTGTCGTGCAAAGAAAAAAATGCCCTAGAAAGAAGCGGCGCCAATCCTGCGGCGCAAATTCCAATCGCAAAATATCCGACTGTTTGCGCGGTTGCCTGCGTGGCTGACCAAGAAAATCCTTTGGCTCCGACTACAACTCTTACTAATTGCGCTCTAAGCGCGTAAAGTATTATCGCAGACGGTATCATCCAAAAAAGAATTTGTCTTGCAGTGCCTGATATTGTGGAAATGAAATTATCCCAATCTTTTTTTGCCGCTAAATCAGCAATAGTAGGGAAAGATGCCACTGCAAAAGAAAGCGCAAAAATTCCGATAGGGAGAGTGCGAATTGTATCAGCGAAGTTGAATATCGTGATGTCTCCAATCATAAGTTTTGAGGCGATAAGGGTAAAAATCAATCCATTGACTTGGTCTGACGCAATCCCCATCACATTCGGGATCATCAGCTTGAAAAGCTTTTGGATTCCCTTATGTTTTAAAGGAATTACGAATTTGTATTTAAACCCGCTAGAAATAGCGCCAAAAGTTTCTATAGATAAATGCATAAAAGACCCCAAGATAACTCCAAGCGCTACTCCAAAAATTCCCCAGTATTTAGAGAAAAATAGCGCTCCAATAATTATTCCAACATTGTATAAAATAGGAGCGAGAGCATAAATAAGGAATTTTTTGAACGATCTTACTGCCCCGCTCATTACGCTGGAAATCCCAAAAATTACGGGAGTTATAAAAAGCATTCTCATCAAGGGAACCGCAAGTCTAAACCTTTCAGAATCTTCTCTAAACCCGGGAGCGACTAATTTTACTGCTTGCGGGGCAAAAATTATAAATAGCGCGGAAATTATCAAAACTACCAATGTAAGCAAGTTCAAAACTCCATTCATAAAATCCCACGCCTCCGTTTCTTTTTTATTGCTGTGATATTCTAGAAAAATAGGGATAAATGACGCCGAAATAGCGCCGACAACCAGCAAATTAAACACAAATTCAGGAATACTTATTGCAACATAATATGCGTCAAGCGCTGCTCCCGCGCCGAAAGTTGACGCTAAAAGCCAAGTTTTAACAAATCCTAAAAATTTGCTCGCAAAAGTGGCGATTCCTAACAAAATCGCCGCAGAAGTAATTGTTTTTGATTGATTATTGAGAAGTTTTTTAATCATATTGACATTTCATACCCTTTTTTCCTTCTAACCCCCTAACTCAAATTCTACTCGCTCGTCCGTTATTAAATCAACTGTTCTTTTTTCAATGTTCCCTTGCGCTTCAAAAACTATATTAAACTTACTTCCTGGATGTCCAGACTGCTTTTGATAAAGAATTTCATAATTATCGCGGTCAGAAATAATTTCAGATCGCGATGGTTCTATGCTGAATTTGAACGGAAGTTTATAAGAAATTTTTATAGTGGAAATTTTTCCTGGATCGGTATATACCCACCCTGCAAAAACAGTTTTTCCGGCTTCTTCAAAGATAAAAACCCCCGATTTTTTATCCCGCTCCATATTTTTTTCAATTTTTTCGATATCTTCGTCTGTTTTAAAATCTGAAAAATCTGTTGTTTTTGAATAAATATCTTCGCTAGAAAATCCTTCCGCGCTTATTAAGCTGCTCCCGAACGGAGTATAAATTCGCAAAAAATCCCCATTTTGTTCGTTATACCAGCTAAACGGCGAGTTGCCTCCCATATGTCGTTTAGTAAGATTGATTGTGCTTATTATGTCTCCGCTATCCTGAATTTTTATGTGATGCCCCACAGTTTCATCAATCATTTTATCGGTTTTATAGCCATTGACATTTGTATGAACTATTTGCAAATAATCATTTTTCGCAGGTAAAATTTTGCCCGACCATCCTTCGTCTTCAATTATTTTTTGCTGGGAAGAGTCGGAAAAATAAATTAGAATATGCTTTTCGTTTAAATTATCTTGAAGCAGGGAAAGAAGCTTTGGCCAGTCTTGCCGAGAAGATGACAGCACTCTTTCTAAAAGTTTTTGCGCTAATACCGCAATAATTTTTTTAGGTTTATTTTCTTCTTTATCGTAGTTGTTTTCTACTTCAAATTGAAGCTGATCTATAAAATTAAAGCTATTTACAGAAGTTTTAAATTCTTCTAGATAAATTGGACCTGAAATTTTAAGCAAATCCCCTAAAACTTGCGGAGTGAATGTTATTATTCCGTCCACAGTCGGACCTCCTGTTTTTTCATAAAACCAAGTAATTTTTTTAGAAGAAGTTGGAAAATCGGCAAAATAATTTGCGTCAAAGATATTCCACTTATCGGAAACTTTTTTGAAAGGAAGCGGGGGGATAATTTTTTCTAAAAGCTGCCCCGCAGGATTATAAATTCCGTCAATCTTTATTTCAGACGCTTTTCCTTTATAAATGTCCACCACCCCAAAACTCCCTATAAACCCGCCATTAGCGCGGAGTTCTGAGTTATTTTGAAATAAAAGTAGATACTTTTTTGGGTTTTCGCTGCCTAAAATTTGCAAAATGTTTGCGCTATATCTGTTGGATTTATCAAGCAGAGTGATTATTTCAGGGAAGGCAGATTTTAAAATTTTAATCTGGCTTGCAACATTTTCAGGAAAATCTTTTTCGTCAACTTTCTTTATCTCGCTATAAGCTTTATTGATGTCTTCTAGCGCGTTTTCTGCTAGGATTTTGCTGGAAGCAATTGCGTCAGTTATTTTTTTATCTTCAAAGTCTGACGACTTAAATTCTGAAAAAGGAGTTAGCGCCAGTGATAAATTTTTTCCCGCTTGTGAAATCATTTTTCCCGACTGCATTAGATGCATTCCTGAAGAAACCTTGTTGGAAACCCCGAAAACATCAGGTATTTTTGCAAGCAAGCTTTCTCCTGTGGAAATTTTTCCTTCTGCCTGTTCAAAAATAAATAGCGCATTTTCAAAACTTTCTTGCGCTTTAGCAAAATTCTTATTTTCTATATCGCTTTTTGCTTCGTTTAAAAATTCAAAACCTTGAATTGCCAAATTTTTAATTGCAGCGGCTTTTATTCCGCTTTTCTGACAATATCCCATACAAAAAGCAGAAGAAGCAAAAATGGCTGAGAATACTGCAAAACCTGCAAAGGCTTTTTCCCAAGAAAAAGAAAATGCATCAAAAAATCCGAAATTTTTTTTAGATTCTTGAAATTCGTTTTTATTTTCTTTTTCAGATATTTTTGGTGGAATTTGCTGTTTTGGAGGGTCTGAAAGAATTTCAAGATATTTTTTGTTTTGTTTTGTCGGCTTAAATGAACTAAACAATTTTTCTTCGAGCATTTCATTTTGAAGGCAATTGTTCTCGCTCTGCTTTTTTTCAAAAAATGTTTTTGCTTGAGCTTGAGAAGGCTTTTTATTTATATTTTTTAAATCAGATAAATAAATTTTTTCTAAATAGCTGCTTCCAGAATTTTCTAGACTTTTTGCGGTAATTTGGTCATAAAAAATTTTAAATTTTCTTGATTCCTCATCAAGAATGTCTTTTTCTGACATTTCTGCGTCCATTCTAAAATCTGTTTTAAAATCTGTGTTTTTTTCAGTCCTGCAAATGTCGCTTATAATCTCCTGCTCTTCCAAAGAATTTTTTCCGATAAAATTTAAATTATCATTTTCCCCCGCCATTTTCCGCAAATTCAGCCGCCTTTCCAAGCTAAAAATTTTTACGATGTCCAAATCCCCTGCTTCTTTCAGCGGTTTAACATCAAACATTTGCTTTAATATATTGTTTTTGTCCACTTTTAATTGCATTGTGTGTGTTTTTGTATATATTTAAAGTTTCTTGCGCTGTTTTTCCCCAGTTAAATTTTTCTATTTGTTTAAATCCTTTTTGAACCAAACTATTTTTAAGATTCTCATCTGAAATAACTTTATAAATTGCTTCTGCCATATTTTCTGCGTCCAGCGGGTTAAAATAAGCGGCAGAATCGCCTAATAATTCTGGAATGCAACTTGCATTTGAAGCAACAACCGGCGTTCCAACACTCATCGCTTCTAATTCCACCAAAACAAATCCTTCGATAAAAGACGGGCGAATTAAAGCCGAAGCTCCTTTATAGAAAACGGGCAAATCGTCTTTCTCTATAAAACCAGGTGTAATTATATGTTTTTCTAAATTTAGTCTTTCCCAAGTTTTTCTAACCTCAGGATAATAAGGGTCTTCTTTCCCTCCAAGAACTAACTGAATATCCAGCTTATATTTGTCTCTTAAAATTCCAAATGCCTCAACGAGCCTTGCTACATTTTTGTGATTTCTCCAAACCCCTATAAAAAATAGATACGGCTTTGTAATCCCAAATTTTTCTTTTATTGCTTTTATTCTATCATAACTAATTTCTTTTTTAAAGCTGTGCATAATTCCAAGATTGATCGTGGTTATTTTATTTGGATTTACCGCGAAGTATTTAGCCGCCTGTTGTTTGGTGAAGTCAGAAACTGTAATAATGTGAGCGGATTTTTTAACAGAATGGTTAAAAGTTAACTTGAATGCTGATCTTCTTATAAAAGAATTCATTTTATGTCCGGGAAAAAATAGCGGAGTTATATCATGAATAGTGGATATAAACGGTTTATTATAAAAAACAGGGGCATTGAAATGAGTAAAATGCATAAAATCAACCTTTTCCCTTAAAAATTCCAAAAGCAGTTTCGTCTGTTCGCTATAAGTGTACCAATGGGAAGACACTGAAATTTTTTTTAAATTTTTTGCATTAGGCAATTCTTCCTGTCTATCTTTCAATGTAAAAACAATATACTGGTTTTCTTTGTCTATTTTTAACAAATTTTCTATTAAATTTTTTGTATAAACCCCGATGCCGGTTTCTTTTTCTCCAAACATTCGGGCATCAATTCCAATGTGCATAGTTAAGTTATGAAGTTATAATTTTTAATGTTTCTCTCGCCGCTTTTTCCCATGAAAAATTTTTTATATGCTTTTCCCCTTTTTCAATCAGTATTCTCCTTAATTTTTCATTTTCTAAACCTTCTTTAATCGCCCATACGAATTCCGCGGATCTAAAAGGGTTTATCATCAAGCTAGCTTCTCCTGAAATTTCAGGCAGAGAAGGATTATGAGATGTGATAACAGGAACTCTGCAAGCCATCGCTTCTAACGGCGGGAACCCGAACCCTTCGTAAAAAGACGGATAGATAAACAACTTGCTTAATTGGATTAGACGAGGTTTGTCGGAGTCGTCTATAAAACCAGTGAGCTGAATAAACTTAGAAAATTTCGATTTGCGCGCTAGTTTTAAAATCTCTCCATATCCCCATCCTTTTATCCCCGCGATAATTAAATAAGTATTTCGCAAGTCAGTTTCTTTAAAAACCTCAAATGCCTGTATTAAGTTTGAAATTCCTTTTCTTGGTTCAATTGTGCCGATAAATAAAATAAAATTTTGCGGCAAATTATATTTTATTTTTGTCTCTGCCATTTCTTTTTCTGAATAATTTTTAAAGAATCTTTGGTGGATAGACGGATACACCACTTTTATTTTTTCGGGAGAAATCTTGAAAATTTCAATCAAATCCTGTTTTGTTGATTCGGACACAGCAATAATTGCATCGGTTTTTTGCGCTTGTTTTTGCGCTTTTATAATTTTATGCCACAGCCGTTTTCTAAATGGAAAAAAATCAGGGGAAATTTTGAAAGAAAGATCGTGAACGGTTAAGATATGCTTCGTTTTTTTAGAAATTTGACAAAAATTCCAATTTGGAGAGAAAAACACATCGGGGCTTCCGCATATTTTATCAAGTTTTGGAAGGCTTAAAAAAGCTAGGGAGGTATTAAAAATTTTATTTGGAATTTTTAAATTAACAATTTTAACATTCGGATTCGCAGAATAAACCTCAAACTCCTTATTTTTTTGTAAAAAACTGTTATTAAAAAGTATATATTCATTTTCTTGATCAATTTTTAAAAATTCATCTAAAAGTCCCAAAAGATATTCTTCCACGCCAGTTCGGCGTTTAATTCCCAGCGGTCTTATGTCAATAGCGATCTTCATAAAAATAGATTTAAATTTTTCCGATAAATTCCTTTATTTTTTTCTTGAATATCTCTTTATCAAAATTTTCAGCGCAATGCATTATTTCCTCACGATTAAATTGATTTTCACAAGAAATGAATTTTTTTACAGCCTCTTCTAACGATTTGGCAGTTTGATTATTGAAAAAAATTCCTGTTTTTCTATCTTCAACTGTTTCCGTAATCCCTCCGCTGCGGTAAGCGATAATCGGCGTCCCAGCTGCCATCGCTTCAATAGGGGCAATCCCGAAATCCTCTTCTTGCGGACAAATAAAACCTCTTGCTTGGGCATAAATAGTGGGAAGATTTTCTTCAGAGATATTGCCGAGAAATTCTATATTATTTTTAGACTTTTTCTTTAAAAAATTGTAAAGAGGTCCTGAGCCGACAATTTTTAAGGGCAAACCCAAATTATTGAAAGCGTCAATCGCAATATCTAGCTTTTTATTCGGCAAAAAGCGCGCTAATGCCAAAAAATATTCTTTTTCGGGCTTTAAATTTTTAATTTTTTCTTGAATTTTCCGAACATTTACAGGCGGGTAAATTACCTGCGATTGCCGATTATAATATTTTTTTATTCTGTCGGAAATAAATTGCGAATTAGCAATAAAAAAATCAGGTCTTGCGCCCGCAACTTGATCCCACATCCTAACATAATTCATCCCGAAAGGAGCGATTTTTTTCGCAAATTTTGGATAATAATTGAATTCATCAAGATATTTTTGGCAGTCATCCCACGCAAACCTCATTGGAGTATGGCAATAGCAAATGTGCTTTGCGCAAGGTTTTGTGATTATTCCTTTGGCAAAACTGGAAGAATCTGAAATAACTAAATCATAATAAGAAAAATCAAACTTTTCAATTGCCATCGGCATTAAAATTGGAAAAAATCTGTAATATCTTTTTGCAAAAGGAATTTTTTGCAAAAAAGAAGTTCTAATTTGGCTATATTTAAAATTATCTCCAATTTCTTTGGGATTATAAATTAAAGTGTAAATCGGAGCTTT
>JAZDGL010000028.1:0-10988 GCA_043806975.1 bacterium | reverse complement strand
ATTCGCGGAGAATCTCTTCAATATAATAAATTATCTTCTTCTATTTTTAACAGTGGAAGATTGGGGTCTTTAATCCCTCTGAACGCTAACGCCGCCGAAGCTGTCGGCTGGCATTAGCATATTTTTTTAAGGAGGAAATTTCAGGATCGCTGTAAAAAGCGGTCCTTTTTTATTTTATGGTTTAGTGCTAAAATAAAAATATAATTTGTGTTGTGGCAAATATAATTTTTATGCAAAATCAAAAATCTAAAAACCTTGTTTTTGACATTGAAACCATCGGAGAAGATTTTGATAAAATGGACGAGACCACTCAGGAAGTATTAACGCGCTGGATCAAAAAAACTTCCGAAGACGACAAGGTTTTTCAATATGAGCTGGATCAAGTGAAAAATCGCACTGGTTTTTCTCCATTCACAGGAGAAATTGTGGCAGTCGGCGTTTTAGACGCGGATGGCGAGGGTTTAAGCGAAGAAAGCAGCGGGGCTGCATTTAAAGGTGCGGTTTATTATCAATCTTCGGGGGAGGATGCTGGCGAAATTGAAGAAGACGGGTTTAAATTTAAAGTAATGAGCGAGAAAGAAATGTTGGAAAAATTTTGGCAGTTAGCGCTAGTTTGCCAAGAGTTTATAAGTTTTAATGGCAGGTGCTTTGACATTCCTTTTTTGATGATTCGCAGCGCGATTCATCAAATTAAGCCGTCAAAAAATCTTCTTTCAAACCGATATTTAAATTTGCAGCCGGCGAACGCCAAGCACATTGATTTGATGGATCAGCTGAGTTTTTATGGGGCTGTTTCAAAAAAAACCAATTTGCATTTAGCTTGCCGGTCATTCGGAATTAAAAGTCCAAAAGCCGGCGGAGTTACTGGCGATGATGTTGGGAAGCTTTTTAAGGAAAAGAAATTTCTTGATATCGCAAAGTATAATTCTGGCGATTTAATTGCAACAAAAGAATTATATGAATTTTGGAAAAATTATTTGAAAGTTTAATTTTGCGGAAGTTATATTTAGTAAATTTATGTTTATTGAAATTTTTTTAAACTTAATTTTCTATGGAAGTTATTTGATTTTTCTGATGTTGATTGTTGCGGTAATTTTGCTATTTAATAAGGCGAAAAATCAAAAAGCGATAAAAAAGCGCGGAAAGATATTCGCGGGAATTTTTATAATTTTTGCCTTGTTTTTTATTTATGCAAGGTTTGCAGAACCGCAGATGTTGAAAGTGAGGCGAGAGAGGGTTTTTTCTGATTTTGAGGGCGGCGGTCAGGTCAATACTATTAAGATGGCGATTTTTTCTGATCTCCACTATGGAATTTTTAAAAACGCAAAATCCTTAAAAGAAGTTGTGGATAAAATTAATCTAGAAAATCCTGATTTGGTTTTAATCCCGGGGGATTTTGTTTATCATTTGGCGAAAGAAAAGATAGAACGCGAATTGGCGGAAATTAAAAATATCAATGCGCCAGTTTTTGCGGTTTTGGGAAACCACGATTATGGGATTGAGGGGGAAGAAGATGTTTCGGAAAAAGAAAAAGCGGCGCTAGAAAGTTTTGGCGTGAATGTTTTGGAAAATAAATCAGAGAAAATTGCGATAAAAGGGAGGTTAATAAATATAATTGGAATAAAAGATTATTGGACAAATGACGCTGATTACAATTTATTAAAAGAAATTTCAAAAGATGAATTTACTATTGTTTTAACTCATAATGCTGATTCTGTTTATGATTTTCCAGAGGCTGCCTGTTTGCCCGATTTAGTTATTTCCGGTCATACTCACGGCGGTCAGATGCGGGTTCCGTTTATTTATAAATTTATGATTCCCAGCGAGCGGGGTTTTGATAAGGGGTTTTATTTAATTAAAGGAATGAAGATTTTTATAACTTCCGGGGTTGGAATGGACGGTCTGCCGTTGCGATTTCTTTGCCCTCCGGAAATTAATATATTGGAGATTTAAAAATGCGCGCAAATAAGGCAAAAGTTTATTACGAAGTAGCAAAATTTAATTTTTATCGCATCTTGGCTTATCCATGGGAAATCGTGGCTTTTTTCGTAAGCAGAATAATTATTCTAGGTTTTTTAGCGATTTTTTGGTATGCTATTTCCAAGAGCAATAGGGGATCATTTGATTTTAGGCAGCTTACAGCTTATTTTCTTGTCGCTCAATCTGTGCGTGATCTTACATTCTCTACGAGCACAAGGCTTGGAAATGTTATTCGAAAAACAATAAAGTATGGTGAAATAAATAATGTGCTAATAAAGCCAGTGAGTGAAATAAAGTTTTTATTGGCAGAGTTTATAGGAGAAAACGGCGCGCAGATATTTTTTGCTATTTTGGGTCTTATCGCGGGGCTAGTTATCCTTCCGCCTAAAAATGTTTCAAATTTAATTGGCTTTGCTTTGTTCCTAATTTTAACTTTTTTGATTTCTATCGGCATCAATATCTATATAGGATTGCTGGCATTTCATTCTCCTGAAGCGGGGGGAATTCAGAATGTTTTCAATAATTTTAATCGTGTTTTGTGCGGAACTTTAATCCCGCTTGTTTATTTTCCTGAATTTTGGAGAAAGATGCTTATGTTTACGCCTTTTCCCGCGCTGGCTTTTACCCCAACATATATTTTGCAAAATCAGCTTGGGTTTTCTCAAATTTTTCAGATATTTGCGGTTGGGATATTCTGGGCGGTATTTTTAATATTCTCATCAAATTATTTTTGGAAAAAATCGCTTAAAAAATATGAGGGGATTGGAATATGAGGAAATTTTTTGATTATTTTAAGATTAGAATTAGCATTTTATGGATAAATGCGGTGAATACATATCAGGAGGATGTTGCTTATTTTATGAATACTTGGGGAAATTTATTTTCTACGGTTTTTTGGACTTTCGCGCTGTTAATTTTTATTGAGGTGCTATATTCTAATATAAATATGTTTGCTGGATATGGCAGGAATGAAATGTTATTTTTGATTTTAATGTGCCAGTTAGGATTTTATATCCAATGGCTTTGGAGCAGGCAGAATTTAATTTCTATGTATGAAGGGGTTCGCGGCGGCAGTTTGGATTTTGTTTTAACAAAGCCGCTTCCCGCCAATTGGTATGTTTCTTTTAAGGAAATTCGGATAATTGGTTTGATTCGCGACGGTCTTCCGTGTATATTTATTTTGTCTTTAATTATTAAGTGGAAAGATCTTTCGGTAAATTGTAGAAGCATATTTTTTGGAATTGTTATTTTTATTTTAGGGCAGATAATCTGGCATTGTTTTGAATTTTTGTTTATTCTTCCTGTTTTTTGGTATGGCGAATCAAAACAAATTTCTGGAATTGCGCAATCGCTTATAAATACGACGGATATTCCTTTTGAAGGATTTGAAAAACCGTTAAAATGGATTTTTTCAACCTTGATTCCGACTGTATTAGTGGGGCAGCTTGCAGTTTCTGTTATATTGAATAAATCCGATGGGGTGAAGATGTTTTTACTGGTTTTGGTCGTTACGGCGGTTTTTTTAGCTTTGAAAATGTTTTTTTGGAATTTGGCGCTTAAAAATTATACTTCGGCGTCGTCTTAAAAAAACACCCCCTCCAACTCCCCCTTATAAAGGGGGAGAGAATCATAAAAAAACGCTCCTCAATCTTCCCTCCTTAACAAGGAGGGGTTAGGGGAGGTAAAAAAATAATTTAAACTTATGCCAATCATACAAGTAAAAAACTTATCAAAACAATTTAAAATTCGCGCGAATAAAAACATTATTACGGGGCTTTTTAATCCGAAATATAAATTTGTAGATGCTGTTAGCGATATTTCTTTTCAAGTTGAAAAAGGCGAGGCGCTGGCGTTTTTGGGACCGAATGGAGCCGGAAAAACGACTACAATAAAAATGCTTACAGGGTTAATTTATCCAACAGAAGGGAAAATAAGCATTTTAGGATTTCGTCCGTTTGAGCGGAAAAGGGAATATCTAAAACAGATTGGTCTAGTGATGGGTAATAAGACGGGTTTGAATTGGGATTTAACCGCAAGGCAAAGCTTTTGGCTGTTTAAAAAGATTTATGAAATTAAAGAAAAAAGGTATCAAAGCCGCTTAAAAGAGCTGTGCGGAATTCTTGATGTGGAGCGGCTGCTTGATACGCAGGTAAGAAAACTTTCCTTGGGGGAGCGGATGAAAATGGAGCTGATCGGCGCGATTTTGCATGATCCAAAATTGTTGTTTTTAGACGAGCCGACAATAGGGCTTGATATAACTTCCAAGAAAAACATCCGCAATTTTTTGAAAGATTTGCAAAAAAATTCTGGTATTTCGTTTATTCTTACTAGCCACGATATGGATGATATTGAAACGGTTTGCGAAAGAGTGATTGTTATAAATAAAGGCAAAAAAATTTACGATAACTATTTGGAAAAATTGATGCAGCAGCATAATCAAGAAAAATTTGTAAAGTTTTATTTTGATGAAGAGCCCGGTGAATTTAGCTGGATTGATTACGCGAAAATTGACAAGAGAACCAAAGATTCAGTCATTTTTAAAACAGAAAAAGCGCTGATGCCGCGCTTGATTTCTGAAATTACTTCAAAATACACTAACATTATTGACATTGATATGATCTCAACTCCACTGGAAGACATTATTGAAGGGCTGTTTAAAAAATAGGGGGTATTGAATTAGGACAGTAATTGCTCGCTGTCCTTATATGTCATCCCGACCGAGCTTCGCCTGTATTCAGGCGAAGGCGAGTGGAGGGATCTCTAAAATAATATAGTTCCCGTAAAACAAATTCCGATATTTTCTCCCTTTGGAAAGGGAGGTTGGGAGGGATTTTAAAATAAATTTGTTTTGCGGGAGCTATAATATATACAAGATTTTAAGTTTTTTGCAAAAAAATATTGAAGAGACTCCTCCGCTTGTAATTTCTGCTTTGCCAGCAGAAATTACTTCGGTCGGAGTGACAATAAAAAAAGAGGAGCAGTGAGCAGGTTCTTATTCTTATATTGACAAAATTAGTTTGTTTAGGGTATAATATTTTTGTCGAGTTTTTTTAAAAAGGAGAAAATATGGGAAGAAAAAAGCTAGAGACAGGAGTAGAGCAAATAGTATTGGTAGCCGTCTATAAAGAAATTGCAAGAAAGGGATATGCTAATTTAAGCATAGGGGATATTATAAAAAGATCAAATATGTCTAGGACTACTATCAATAAGTATTTCAAAAGCAAAGAAAATATTCTTTGGACGATTCTTTTTGAAATATGGCATAGAGTGTTGGAAAATGTAAAAGATGAAATAGTTAGCTCTGATTTTATGTTTTTAGACTCAAAAGGAAAATTAAAAAAAGTGCTGATTTTTTCGGCAAAATTGTTTGTCCATCATATCTCAGCTAGTTTAATTGTTTTTTGGGAGGATAGAAATAAATGTCTATTTAATATGGATGCGATAGAACCGTTAGATGATTTTCTAAGCTTATTGGATAAACTTTTAAAAAAAGGTCAAGAAGAAAAAATTATTAGAGGCGGACTTGATGTATATTCTATATTTGCGGTATGGAGAGAGTTTATTATTAGAGATAGTGCAGCTAGGACCGGGTGTGGTGTGAAAAAATATAAGATTAAATTTGACGAAGAAAGTTTTAAAAAAATTTTAGATTTATTATTAAAACAGCCGGAATAGTTTCGGCTGTTTTAATAATTACATAGCAAGCTACTGAATTTGCTATGTAATTTCGTGTTTTTAAATGAATGGAAATTTTTTTTGACTTTTATGATTATTCAATACAGCAATTAACCGCTTTTTTTATTAAATTTCCAATTTTTCCCATAAAACCGCCTTTGGTTTTGTCGTTTTTGTCTATCGCTTTATCGTCAATTTTTTTAATATCTTTGGCGCCGATTATTTTCATATTGAGCGCCCAAAATAAATTGTATAAATTGTAAGATTTTTCAAATAAATCTTTGGCTTCGTCTTTTTTCCCCATTCCAAGCTGTTTTGTCCCGACTTCCATCAGCCGCATTGACGCCGCTAGTAAATGCTTGGAAATACACCAAATTTCGCCTTCGTATTCTTTAATGATTTTTTTAAGTAAGTTTTTTCTCATCTCGCGAATTTCTTTAAGAAGATCTAGATATTCGTCTTTGCCTGTTTTTGCTCCTGTAAAGAAAAAATGTTCCTCAATACTTACTAAATTCATAATTGCGATAGTCAAATCTTGATCCGATGAAAGATCCATTTTTTCTTGTTTTTTCATTTGGTCGGCTTTTTCTATAAGTTGTTGATAATTTTTTAAATCGTTCATTTTATTGTGCAATTTGTAGGGGCAATTCATGAATTGCCCCTACAATAAATATTTCTAGATTATAAAATAAAAAATTAAACTAAAAACTAAAAGCGCTGCGATTGGAATTGCTACTTTTTGAAAAGGGAAATAGGATTTTTCTCCATTTCTTTTTTTTAATTTTAAATGCAGCAGATTGCTTAAAATGAATATAATGCTTCCAAAAAATATCCCGAATATCAATTTATCAATTCCAAAAATAGTGTTTTCTGGAATTCCGATTAAATTTTGATGTTGAAAAATTAGCAAGAAAAAAGAAAAAAACAAAATTCCGGCGGTTAATTCGCGCAATTCAAAATCAATCTTTTTCTTTTCAAGCCATTTTACTGCCATTGCGGTTAGCGAAATAATTAGCGCCCCAATCCAAAGACCTGAAATTGTGTCGCTGATTCCCAGCCATCGCGAAAGCCCCATTCCGCAGCATACCGCTAGCGTGCAAACAGGGCATATAGCTTGCGCGGGAAAAGCGAACAAAATCACGGGTAAAAAAGCTAAAAAAACAATTATTTTTTTTGATAAGATATTATTTTTCATCGGGATCATTCCGCGAAATTATTTTTTTTACGGTTTTAAAAAATTGATTATGTCAGAATCCCCGGAAAGGCATCTTGTCCCAGTCCAAAGCAAAGGCACCCCGATTTCATTGTCGGGAATTTTGCAGATTTTTGCTACTTGGCGAAGTTCGTTCGCATTATTTTTATTTTGAAAAATTTCTTTTGTTTGGATGTTTATGTTGTTTTCTTCGATGAATTTTTCCACAACCTTGCAATGCGGACAGGTGGATCCAAAATATAAAACAACATCATCGGGAATGCGGATTTCTTCTTGGGAGGCTTTTGAAACGGAATTATTTTTTTCGCTTATCGCGGCGCTGTTATTGGATGATTTTCTGGCAAAAATATAGCCTGCTCCAATAAGAACGGCGGTTATAACAAAAATTGGTATTATTTTTTTCATTATTTTTGGTTTTATTTATTATAAAGCGATTATAACATATTTTCTAAAAAAACCAAAATTAAAACTTGCGGGAAAATGAAATTTTAGATATTCTTAATGTGTCTAATAAAGCTCCCATAAAACAAATTTATTTACAAAAACCCTTTCAATTCCCCTTTAGCAAGGGGGAAACATCGGAATTTGTTTTGCAGGAGCTATAAATAAGCAAGCTTAAATTAAAGGAAATAAAATTATGTTTGATAAATTAAAGGAAATAAACAAGTTAAGAGAGCTGAAAAACCAATTAAAGGAAGAAAAAACGGAGGCAGAAAAGGATGGCGTTAAGGTTATCGTTAATGGGAATATGGAGATTGAAGAAGTGGACTTAAATCCTGATTTGGATTTAAAAAGGCAGTCTAAGGCTGTAAAAAACGCGGTGAATGATGCGATGCGAAAAGCGCAAATTTCGGCGGCGAAAAAGATGAAAGGGATGGATTTTTCTAATTTAGGATTTTAAAGTTAAAATTTATGGAAAAAGAAAATGTATACGATCTTATTATTCTTGGCGCTGGTCCTGCTGGATTGGCGGCTTCAATTTATGCTTCGCGATATTTGGTAAAAAATGCCGTTGTTGGGTCGGTTCTTGGCGGGAAAATGTCAATTTCTCATAAAATTTGCAATTATCCCGGGGTAGAGGAAATTTCTGGTTCAGAATTAATTTTAAGGATGAAAAAACAAGCTGAAATTTTGGGATCGGAAATTTTTCTAGAAGGGATTAAGCAGATTAAAAATACAGAGGAAGGCTTTGAAATAGATACAAAATCTGATAAAAAAATTAAAAGCAGAAGAATTTTAATCGCGCTGGGGACGGAAAGCAAACGGTTGAATGCTAAAAATGAAGAAAAATTTATAGGGCGCGGGGTTTCTTATTGCGCTACTTGCGACGGGGCATTTTTTAAAGGAAGGGTTGTCGCGGTTTTAGGAGGAGGGGATTCTGGCGCGACCGCCGCTTTGTATTTGGCTGATTTAGCGGAGAAAGTTTATCTTATCCACAGGGGAGGCGAGTTGAGGGCGGAAAAAGTTTGGCAGGAAGAAATTAAAAAACGACCTAAAATTGAGATGATTTTAAATAATACTATTACAGAGTTGCAAGGAAGCGGAGAATTGGAAGCTATTGTTTTACAAAATGAATATAATGGATCAAAAATTTTAAAGTTAGACGGACTTTTTGTAGAAATAGGCTATGCTCCCGCTGATTCAATTGTGGAAAACTTGAAAATAGCAACAAACGAGCGCGGACAGATTAAAATTAAACAAGACGGTTCCACGAATATCAAAAATGTTTGGGCGGCGGGCGATATAACAGACGGGTCAAACAGTTTTCGCCAAATTATTACTGCTTGCGCGGAAGGCGCTATCGCCGCAAATGCGATTTATATGGATTTGCAGAGGGAAAAATAATATATTTTTATAGTAATAGTATTTGTAGGGGCAGACCTATGTGTCTGCCCTGAAATGTTTGGGGCGGGCGTATTAGCATGCTCTTACAATAATTTTTTTAAGACATATTTAATTATTTTCTATTAAAATAATTCTAGAATATTTTTTATATTTTTAATTGAAAATTGATAATTGTGAATTGAAAATTAATTATAATGGGGGCGGGGGTTGAAAGGGGAGTTGAGTATGCAAAACGAAAATGAAAACATAAACAGCAGTTTTAATGTTCCCGCTGAAAATGTAATTTTAAAAACAGCGCGCAAGAAAAATACAAACGGGGCGAACGGGATTAAAAACAAAATCGCAAAAGATGATGGAAATAAGGCAAGAAGACTAGCGGTGGCAATTTTATTAGTGTTTTTAGGAATAATTTTTCTTGCTAGAAGTTTTAATTTAGTCAGCTTTGATTTTTTTGAAGGAATTTCTCTTTTTTGGCCATTGATATTTATATTTGCCGGAATTTTTTTAACCGCGAAAGACGGATGGTGGTCAATAATTATATCAATTTTTGTTTTTTCCTTAATTTCAGTCGCTACAATTTTATTGGCGGCAGGTTTTTTTGATAGCAGGGTTAAAGGTGTTGATGAAATAAAAAATGCGGATAATTCGGCAAACTTGGTGATATTGGAAGATTAGTTTTTGTTGGTTTTATTTCTTGCAAAACAAATTCCGATATTTTCTCCCTTTAATCCTTCTTTGCCCTCTTCGGCGGAACGCAGCAAGGGAGATCAAGAGGGATTTTAAAATAAATTTTTTTTTGCGAGATTTAGCAAAACCGCTTAATCTATGGATGCAAGAAAATAAGAAGCTCGCCTTTCAAGGTTGATTTTTTTGTTTTTTGTGGTAAATTAAAGCTAGATTAAATTATAGTTTTGTTTTTTGAAATAATAGGGGAGGGTAAAATGAAAAAAATAGTAGAAGTCAATGATAAAGACCATGAAGTAAGACACTTGATAAAATCCGAAGAAAAAAAGCAGTTAACTCTTATAAATAAAAAGGAGGAAGCAGCGATAAGAAGAACCAAAAAGTTATTTTTTCTTGACAAAATAGATTTAAAATGTTACAAAAAAATAACTAAAAAAATTCACGATTTATATAAAAAAAGAATAAAGAAAATTTATAATCAAAAAACAGAATTAAATTCAAAAATAAAAGGAGTTAAGAAAAGGCGGAAGAATAATCCAGGGGATTTTGTGGGTAAAAATTGCAGCTCATTAAGAAGCATTGATGAAATTTTAGAGAAGGGTAATTTTAGAAGAACTGATTTGGAAGCGATTTTTTTTGTTGAACATAGAGTTTTTTCCGATCCATTTTTAAGCGTTCTCGTTAAAGAGGTTGCCTTAATCTCAGAAAAAACTATTAGAGGTTCATGGGGAGATGGCGCCTTGAATATTTTTGAAGAGTGGCTTTCTTCTTCAATTTCAGAAGTTTGTGAAGGAAATGGCTTAGACTATTTAGATGGCGTGAAATTGGTTCGCGCTATGGTGATTAAAACTAGGATAATGGCGGGTTCAAAAGTTGCTTTTCCCTTTGAAGATGAGGAAGATAGTGTAATAAAGGCTAGAAATTTTGCGCAGAGCAAGCGAAAAAGTCAAGGATATAAAAAATCAAGTAATTCCGCCTTGGTGGACAGTGAAAATACAATTTTTCTTTCGGAAGAGGAAAGGGAAAAATATTCTTCCGAATTGCAGAAAATTATATTTGAAAAATACGGTTTCAAAGTTTCAATTACTACTTGCGATAACGCTAAAAAACGAGGGTGGTTAATGAAGCCGGGATCCAATAAAAAAATTCAGGGAGAAATTATTTTATTGGATCCTGAAGATAAAAATTCGGACTGGAAAATTATTTTTGAAAAATATGGAATTTCTCGGTCATCTGCATTTAAAGCGATGAAAACAGGTTATATCCTCGTAAATTCTAAAAATAGAGGGAGTGTATATAAAAAAATTGGGGATACTTGTTGTTTATGCGGGCAGAAGATAGCCGTTTTGGAAGAAGCTGTCTTGAATAACGGAGGAGGATCTTGGGAATGGAGAACGGTCGGGCTGGCTCATAAGGAGTGTCGTTAATAACAGCAGGGAAGTTTATTTTTAGTTCGTTCGTTTATTTGACATTCAAGATAATTTTATGTTAAAATTTAATTAAGCGCAGAGGAAATGTTTTTAATAATGGTTAGTCCTTAAGTTCCTTAATCTTTAAAAAATTTTGAAATCATTGTTTTAACCTCCATTTT
>JAZDGL010000027.1:0-14932 GCA_043806975.1 bacterium | reverse complement strand
CTTTGGCGGGAACAAAATTCCCGCCTTTTTTATTTGAAAATAAGTTGTCGCAAAAAAAATTCCGATATTTTCTCCCTTTCTGCGCCCTACGAAGCCTAATGGCGGAGGAGCGGTTAAAGGGAGATTACCGCCCAAGGCGGTCTGTCTTGGGTAGAAGAGGGATTTTAAAATAAATTCCGATTATTTCCCCCCTTAATAAGGGGGGATGAAGGGGGTTTTTAAAATAAATTTGTTTTATGGGAACTATAAATTGAATCCAAATAGAGCCATATAAATAGGGTTTTAGACCAATTAGCACTCGCACTTGACAAGCGCTAATGGGAGATAATATAATAAATGTATGGAAACAGAAAGCAGAAAAGAGCAAATTTTAGCGGCCGTTGTTGAAGAATATACAAAAACGGGCTTTCCTGTCGGTTCGGATGCAATTGCAGAAAAGTATGTTTCTGCTAGTCCTGCCACAATCCGCGCCGAAATGGCGGAGCTGGAAGAGGAAGGATTCCTTCATCAGCCACATATTTCTGCTGGGCGGGTGCCGACAGATCAAGGATTTAGGTATTTTGTAAATCAGTTGATGCGCGAAAAGCCCCTTTCTTTAAATCAGCAAAAGGATTTAGAATTGCAGCTTTTGGAGTCGCGCGCGCAATATGCTAGGCTGGCGAGGACTACCGCGAAATTGCTTTCAGGATTTTCCAAGACTTTTGCTATCGCAGGTTTTTTGGAGGATGAAAATTTTTATGAATCTGGAATTAAAGAATTTTTGACAAGTTCTGAATTTACAGAGCTGGATCAAATTGCGCAAGCCGCTGAAATTTTAGATTATTTAGATGAATGGCTGGATGAAATTGTGCCTAAAAAATTGGAGCAGGGGACGCAGATATTTATCGGTGAAGAAAATCCGATTTCACAATTGCGCGATTATTCTATGATTATTTCTGATTTTGGCTTGCCTGATGGGCGAAAAGGATATATCGCGATAGTCGGTCCGAAAAGAATGCGATACGATAAAAATATCCCGCTAGTTGAATTTGTAAGAGGATTATTAGGAAAAAATTAATTTGTAGCTGTCGCAAAACAAATTCCGATATTTTCTCCCTTTTCGAAGGGAGATTACCGCCCAAGGCGGTCTGCCTTGGGTAGAAGAGGGATTTTAAAATAAATTTATTTTGCGAGAGTTGTATCAATAAAAATATGAAAGATGAACAAGACGAACAAATAAATAGTTTACAGGAAAAAATTAACGAGCTGCAAGGCAAATTTGATGACTGCCAAAAAGAAGCGGAAGAGAATTTGGAAGGGTGGAAACGGGCGAAGGCAGATTTTATTAACTTTAAGAGGCGGCAGCAGGAGCTAATGGATGAATTTAGGAAATTTGCCTGTGAGAATGTTGTGGAAGATTTTATTCCGATTTTGGATAATATGGAGCTTTCCTTGGAACATATTCCAGAAGATCAAAAAAAGCTGGAATGGACAAAGGGGATAGCGCACATTAAAAAAATGTTGGAAGATGCGTTAAAAGCCAATGGGGTTGAAGCGGTTGAGACGAAAGAAGGCGATGATTTTGATCCAGAAATTCACGATGCTGTGGACGAGGCGGAGGCGGATTTTTCGCAATCCGAGCAGGATAATCCCGGGCGAGGGGAGATCAAGAAGGTTTTAAGGAAAGGTTATAAATTGAATGGTAAGCTAATAAGGGCGGCAAAAGTGGCAGTAAAATAATCAATTTAATAATAATTTTAATTATCAATGAAAGGAGAATAAAATTATGGCTATTATTAAATGGTCGCCAACTACGGATTTAGATAAATTTTTTGATGATGTGGACGGATTTTTTCCGACTATATTTGAGAGAACAGCGCCGGCGATAAATGTTTACCAAACCGAAAAAGAAGTGAAAATTGAGGCATCCCTTCCGGGGATTGATCCTAAAAAAGTTGATATTTCAATTGAGGGAGATGTCCTTACAATAAAGGGGGAGACCGAAAAAGACGAAGAAATAAAAGAAGAAAATTATTATCGCAGAGAAATTAGAAGAGGAAGATTGCAGAGGTCAATAATGCTTCCTGTTTCCGTAAAGGCAGGCGAGGCAAAAGCTGAATTTAAGAATGGAATTCTTTATGTCGCAATTCCAAAAGAAGAAAAAGCAATTCCGAAAAGGATTGAAGTGAAGATAAAATCATAGCATTTAATTTAATAAATTAATAATTAAAGGGGAAAAATATGGCAAAGATTTTAGGCATTGACCTTGGCACAACTAATTCTGCGATGGCGGTAGTTGAGGCGGGCGAGCCGACTATTATAGAAAATAAAGAAGGCAACAGGACGACTCCGTCGGTTGTTGCTATTAGCAAAGCGGGAGAACGGCTTGTGGGAATGGTTGCGAAACGGCAGGCGGTTACTAATCCGAAGAATACGATTTTTTCTGTGAAACGATTGGTTGGAAGGCGCTTTGAAGATGATGAAGTGCAGCGCGATTTAAAACTGCTTTCTTATGCGATTAAAAAATCCGACGGAGGAGTTAAGGTGGAAATGGGAGGCAAAGACCATACTCCGCAGGAAATTTCAGCGATGATTTTGCAGAAATTAAAGGCTGATGCGGAAGACCGTTTAGGAGAAAAAATAACTGACGCGATAATTACGGTGCCGGCTTATTTTGATGATTCTCAAAGACAGGCGACCAAAGATGCGGGAGAAATCGCGGGCTTTAATGTGAAAAGGATTATCAATGAACCGACTGCGGCGGCTCTGGCATACGGGCTTAATAAAAAGAAAGATGAAAAAGTGATTGTTTATGATCTTGGAGGCGGAACTTTTGATGTTTCTGTTTTGGAGATTGCCGAAGATACTATTGAAGTGAGGGCGACTCATGGGGATACCCATTTGGGCGGAGATGATTTTGATCAAAGAATAATTCGTTGGATTGCCGATGAATTTAAAAAGCAGGAGGGTATTGATTTATCCAAGGATTTGATGGCGTTGCAAAGATTGAAAGAGGCGGCTGAAAAAGCGAAGCACGAACTTTCAACAACAATGCAAACGGAAGTAAACCAGCCGTTTATCACAGTTGATTCAGCAGGAACACCAAGACATTTAAATTTGACATTAACCAGGGCGAAGCTAGAAGAATTGGTAGGCGATTTGGTGGAAAAAACTTTGGAACCGTGTCGTGAGGCGTTGAAAGAGGCAAAGCTGGATATAAAGGATATAAATGAAATTATTTTGGTTGGCGGGCAGACAAGAATGCCGCTGGTTTATCAAACTGTGGAAAAGTTTTTTGGTAAAAAGCCGCATACTGGGGTAAATCCCGATGAGGTTGTCGCGGTTGGAGCAGCTATACAGGGAGGAATTTTACAGGGAGAAGTTAAGGATGTTTTGCTTTTGGATGTAACGCCGCTTTCTTTGGGGATAGAAACTTTGGGTGGAGTTATGACTAGGCTGATTGAAAAAAATACTACAATTCCGACGAGGAAAAATCAGGTATTTTCTACTGCGGCGGATAGCCAAACTTCCGTGGAAATTCATATTTTGCAGGGTGAGCGCGAAATGGCGGGCGATAATAAATTGCTTGGAAGGTTTATGCTGGATGGAATCCCTCCTGCGCCGCGAGGAGTGCCGCAGGTTGAGGTTTCCTTTGATATTGATGCGAGCGGAATTTTAAATGTTTCCGCGAAAGATAAGGCAACAGGAAAAGAGCAAAAAATTACAATTCAGGCATCTTCTGGGTTAAGTAAAGACGATATTGAAAAAATGAAAAAAGATGCGGAAGTCCATGCGGGAGAAGATAAGAAAAGGAGAGAAACGATTGAGGCGAA
This sequence comes from bacterium, assembly GCA_043806975.1. GTDB lineage: Bacteria > Patescibacteriota > Minisyncoccia > CAYZDR01 > CAYZDR01 > JAZDGL01. The sequence goes on along the minus strand of JAZDGL010000027.1, from coordinate 11,120 downwards.
AAATAGCGCTGAGACACTGGTTTATACTGCGGAAAAGACTTTGCGCGATGCGGGAGACAAGGTTAGCGATGCTGATAAAAAAGAAGCAAACGAAAAAATAGAAGTGTTGAAAAAGGCGAAAGATGGCGAGAATTTGGAAGAAATCAAAAAAGCGGTGGATTCGCTAGGGCAGATTTTGCAAAAAATCGGAACTCAAATGTATCAGCAAGCGGGACAAGCCGAAACTGGCGGGGAAACAGATAAAAAAGGTCCAGAGGAAGCGGAATTCAAAGAGAAAAAATAGAAAATTGCAAGTATGATCCCCCCTCCTTTCGGAGGAGGGGGCAGGGGGAGGTATTTTCTAAATAAATAAGAAATAAAATTATGGAACAAAATCAGCTAAACGAAACAAAACAGCCAGAAAAAACAATCCAAATTAAAGTTTCTGACGAAGTTTTAAGAGGAGTTTATGCGAACGCAATGACGGTGAGTCATACAAAAGAGGAATTTATTTTAGATTTTCTCAACCTCTTTCCACCGCAAGGGATTGTCAACACAAGAGTAATAATGAATCCAGGGCATTTAAAAAGAGTGGCGGCGGTTTTGGCGGACAGCCTTAAAAAATATGAAGGAGCGTTTGGAAAAATAGCAGAATCTGAATCGCCTGAAAATCAGCTCGGTTTTCGGGATAGGGGAAAATAAAAATTTATTTTTTGGGTAATGTGGTATGATGGGCGTGTCGCCAAATGCGTTTTTTACAAAATTCTGAAATTTTTTAGGCTTTATTAAGCCAAAAGATTTTTCAAAAATTGTAAATTTTGCTATTCGGCGACAGCTCCATGATGGTTTTGTAGGGGCGGATCTGCGTGTCCGCCCGTTCGGAGTTAACAATTTTTTTATAGTAAATTATGGCAAAAAACTATTACGATATTCTCGGCGTCTCGCGCTCTGCAAGCGATGAAGAAATTAAAAAAGCTTACAGAAAGCTTGCGCATCAATATCATCCAGACAAGCAAGGCGGAGACGAAGCCAAATTTAAAGAAATAAACGAGGCTTATCAAACGCTTTCCGATAAGGCGAAGCGCCAGCAATATGATCAGTTTGGACAAACCTTTAACGGCGCGGGAGCGGGCGGTTTTTCGGGTCAGAATGGGGGATGGGATTTTTCAGGTTTCCAAAGAGGATTTGGCGGGGGAACAGACAAGGGGGGATTTAATTTTTCAGGATTTAAAGTAAATTTAGAAGATATTTTTGATGATTTTTTTGAGGGGCAGGCAGGCGGCAGGGGCGCGCGAGAAAAAAGCAGGCCAAAAGGGGAAGATATTGCAGTTGATATGGAAATAACTTTTGAAGAGATGGTTTTTGGGGTGGAAAAAGAAATAAAACTTTATAAGGCGGTTAAGTGCGCGGCTTGCGGCGGATCAGGAGCAGAGGCAGGATCGTCTTTGGTTAAGTGCGCGGCTTGCGGAGGCGCGGGGCAAAAGCAAGAAACGCGAAAAACTTTTTTGGGGTCATTCACACAGGTTAGAGTTTGCCCCACTTGCAAGGGAACAGGAAAAATTCCAGAAAAGAAATGTCGTAAATGCGGAGGGGACGGCAGGATAAAAGATTATGAAACTATAAAAGTGGAAATTCCCGCGGGAATTGAAGATGGTCAGGCATTGGTTTTGCGCGGTAAAGGCGGCGCGGGAGAAATGGGCGGGGCGCAAGGCGATCTTTATATAAAAATTCGTTTAAAGCCGCATCCGCATTTTAAACGGGAAGGGGCGAACATTTTTTATACTCTTTTTATAAATTTTTCGGAAGCCGCTTTGGGAGGAAAGGTTGATGTTCCCACAGTTGAAGGAGAAGTTGAAATGAAAATTCCCGCAGGAACTCAATCGGGAGAAATTTTTCGTTTGCGCGGCAGGGGAATTCCATCGCGAGGATCTCGCGGCGATCAATTTGTGGAAATTAAAGTCGCCACTCCAAAGCGCCTCTCCCGCAAAGCAAAAAAACTTTTAGAAGAGCTGGAAGAAGAGTTATAAAGAAGGAGTTATATTTAGCGACAGTTTGTGTAGGGGCGAACCTGTGTGTTCGCCTGAAGGGGTTGGTCAGGTTGCTTTTTTGTTTTGGAAGGGATAAAATAAGAAAAATTAGGTGATTTTAAAATAAATTCCGATATTTTCCCCCTTAATAAGGGGGGATGAAGGGGGTTTTGTAAATAAATTTGTTTTTCGGAAATTTTTAAAAAGGGTGTTTTTAATAAGTAAAACAAGCAAAAAGAAAGGAAATTTATGCAAAAACAAGAAAATTTAGAAGAAATTTCATTGAAAAGCACGAAAGCCGAGCTTTTCAATGCGTATGAAAAGATAAGGAGCAAATTTGAGGAAGTGCAAAAAGGCAGGTTGCCATTAAACCAAGAAGTGGAAATCAAAAAAGAAGAGGAAAAAATTTTAGAAAGAACAGCTGGTTTTTCTCCCGATTCTTTAGAAAACGAAATTGACGCATTGAAAAAGAAAATTGTTGCAAATTTTAGCGAAACGCAAAATCAGATGATTGCAGAAAGTGGAAAGCTAAACGATCTTCGCGAGGCAATTGGGATTGAGGCAAAGCGGCTGGAAGAAATTTATAATATAAAACTTTCTGCCGATGTTTTGCAGGTGCTAATTGCGGATTTTGATGCGAAGAAAAAAGAAATAGAAGCGCAAAAAATCAAGAATGAAGCGGAATTGCAGGAAGAAGCCAGTCAAAAGAGGAAAGAATGGCAAAGAGAGCAGGAAGAATATAAGTATAATTTGAAAATTGATCGTAAAAAAGAGCAAGATGAATATAATTTAGTGCAAGCGAAAATTCGTTCCAAAGAGCAGGATGATATTGAAAACAGGAAGGCAGAAATAGCCAAGAGGGAAGATGATCTAGCCAAGCAGAAAGAAGAAGTTGAAATTATGCGAAAAAATGTTGAAGAATTTCCTCGGAAATTAGAAGAAGCTGTGAATGAAGCTAAAGAAAAAATTGCAAAAATTTTGCAAAAGGATTTTGATACAGAAAGGCAGATAATTGAGCAGAAAAGAAAATCAAAAGAAGAAATATTTGAAGCAAAAGCTGAAAGCCAGCAAGAAATTATTAAAAGTCAAGCGAATGAAATCCTTGCTCTTAAAAAATCACTTGCGGAATCTAGCCAGCGTGCTCAAGATTTGGCAACAGTTATTGTTGAAAATGCTTCTGGCATAAAACAGCAGATTAAACTTGCCGAAATTTCTCAAAAAGAAAAAAAAGATAAAGAAAGTTAAGATTGGTGATAATTTCATTTTTTGCAAGGGTGGGTTTATCTCAGTAGGGGCGAACCTGTGTGTTCGCCCGTTATGGACTTGTATGAAAAATATTGACCGCCAAATTCAGGAAGCAATTATTGCCTTAAAACAAGGCGGTATTATAATTTATCCTTCTGAAAGTTGTTATTCTTTCGGATGCGACGCGAAAAATCAATCCGCGGTGGGAAAAATCCATAAAATAAAAGATGACAATAATTCTAAAAAACCGATGACAATTTTAGTCAGTTCTTTGCGGCAATTAGGGGATTTCGCCGCGCTTAATGAGAAAGCGGTAAAAATTGCAGGCGCTTTGATGCCAGGACAAATAAATTTGATTGTTGATAAAAAAGATAGGGAAAAATTTAATTGGATAAGTTCTTCTGAAAATGGAATTGCGTTTAGAATTCCCGCGAATAAAATCGCTTTGGAGCTGATAAAAAAATTTGGTTCGCCGATAACGACCACAACCGTAAATATCCACGGCAAGCCGAGTATGTATAAGATTGGAGAGATACAGGAACTTTTTGGGAAGGAAGTTTCTGCTGTTATTGATGTTGGCGACTTGGACGAATCTGTTCGCGTAAGCACAATTTTTGATACGCGGACGGGAAAAATTCTCCGCGAAGGTCCTATTTCTGAACAAAAAATTTTCTCCGCGCTTTTGTAGGGAGCGAACCTGCGTATTCATCTAATTTGGAAAATTATTTGTTTGCTTTTTTGTAGGGGAGAACCTGTGTGTTCTCCTGTTTCTCCCCCTCTCGGAGGGGGAGTTGGAGGGAGTGCGGTTTTCTTTTGTTTTTCTCCTCTTGATTTAAAAATTTATTGCATTCGCATTAGAATAGGGGTAAGATAAAGGGAAAGAGGAGCTATGCGAGAAAAAGCGAGCTATCAAAAGGATGTTGATAAGTTGCACTTGCAATTTTTTTAAATATGTATAATAATGGTTATGTCGCTCAATGATATACGATAATTTATAGGAAATATTGTACCCCTTAAACTTTATTATTAAAAAGGGGCGGCAGTTCCAATAAAGCTCTACTATTTAGTGAGTGTATCTATTGGGCGACAACTGTCGTCCCTTTTTGATTTTAGGGCGAAATTTAATAAAATAAATTAGAGGGGGTAATATGGAAAAAGAAAAAAAATGTGTTTTTGATAAATTCGCGAATCATCAATATGCACTTTCGAAAACTTTGCGGTTTGAGTTGGTGCCTGTGGGGAAAATGGTTGATTATCTTGACCCAAAGACCGGAGAAATCAAAAAAATCACTCAAACAGAGAAGATGTTGTTTGAAAATCAGGTTTTTGAAAAAGATAAGACAATTGATGATAGTTATAATCAAGCAAAATTTTATTTTGACACATTACATCAAAAGTTTATTAATTCCGCTCTTTCTCCCGAAAATGCCAAAAAATTAAATTTTAGCCAATTGGCTGATTTTCTAGAGAAGAAGAATAAGGATATAACAAATTTACGCAAAGAATTAAATGCTGTAAGAAATGACAAAAAAGATACTCAACCGACACAAACAAAAATCAATAATCTTGAAAAAGAAATCGCCGAAAGAAAGAAAAAGTTTTATGAGGAGATTTGCATACTTTTAGATAAAAAAGCTGATGAATGGAAAAAAGAATATTTAAATAAACAACTTGAAGATGGAGAAAAAATAAAATTTGGCAAAGAAGGATCGGAAGAAAAGGAAAACCAAAAAGGAGTTAATTTTCTTACTTCTGCCGGAGTGTTGCAAATATTGAAATACGAATTTCCTCAATCGAAAGAAGTTGAATTTAAAGCGAGCGGTTTTCCAAGCCTGTTTGTGGAAGAAAGAGAAAACACAGGGATGAAAAGATATATTTTTGACAGTTTTGATCGGTTCTCTGGATATTTAACTAAATTTCAAGAGACAAGAAAAAATATCTATGCCGACAATGGCATTGCGTCAGCTTTGGCGACACGCATTGTGGATAATCTTGAGATATTTCTTGCGAATAAAAAGGGATACGAAAACAAGTATATTAAAATTGCAAAGGAAATGGGCATTGATAATTTAGATGTTTTTAATATCAACAATTATGGGAATTATGTATTGCAAAATGGTATTGAAGCGTTAAAAGGAAATGAAAGCGAGGATAATTCATACAATAAAATTATCGGAATATTTAATAAAAAAATAAAAGAATTTAGAGATAAAAAACAAAGTGAAGCCAAAACCAAACAAGAAAAAAATGATTTTAAAAAATCAGCTTATCCGTTGTTTAAGGCTTTGGAAAAACAAATTTTAGGAAAAGTTGAAAAAGAAAAACAGCTTATAGAAGCGACAGAAATTGAAACAGAAGAAGAAGTCTTTTTTCAGCGTTTTATTGAATTTATAGATGGAAACAATAATAGATTTAAGTTCGCAAAAGAGTTTATGGACAAGTTTTTTAACGATGAATTTGTTTCAGAATACGACGGGGTTTTTCTTAAAAGTTCTTCAATAAATACTATTTCTCGCAGGTGGTTTTCTCAAGGAACGGAATTTGAAAAAAATTTACCGCAAGTATCTAGTAAAAAAGAAAGCGATATAATTAAGATTAAAAAATTTGTAACTCTTGCAGATATAAAAAATGCGATAGAAAAATTAGAAGGTAGCCCATATAAGGAAGATTATTATAAAAAAGGTGTTGTGAGTGTAAGTAAAGAAGACGGTAATTTGTGGAAACAATTTTTATCTATTTGGAAGTTTGAATTTGAAAATATTTTTAAAGATATAGAAAAAAATAATGGAGAAACAATTAAGGGTTACGAAACTTGTTTCTTGGAAGCTCAAAATTTGAAAAGTTTTTCCAAAGAACGTAAGGCAAAAGAAATCGCCTTGGTAAAAAATTATGCCGACGCATCCTTGTCTGTTTTTCAGATGATGAAATATATTGCGCTTGACGATCGTGATATGAATAATTTGTCGGGAATTAGCGCAGATTTTTATGCCGAATTAGATGGATATATTAAGGATTTTGAATTTAACAAGTATTATAATGCTTTCCGCAATTATATTACCAAAAAACCGTTTGATGGAAATAAAATAAAATTGAATTTTGAGAAAGGTAATCTGCTCGGTGGTTGGCAAGAAAGCCCGAAAGGTAATGCACAGTTTTGCGCATATATTTTGAGAAAAAATAATGATTATTTTTTGGCAATCACAAAATATCCACATTTTTTAGACATAAAAAGATATGGATTATCATCAAAGGGCGATGATATGTATGAAAAATTAGAGTATTGTTCTTTAAATTGGGGTAAAAACATTGTTGGCGGTCAAGTATATAAATCTTTTACTAAACAAAAATTTGGAATAGGTATTTCTTATCAGGAGCATAAAGAGAAATTGACAAAAGGGGAGCATGTTAAATTTGTGAAAGATTTAATTGATGAAAAATACATAAAAACCAATAAATATCCCGAATTAAAAGAATTTATTTTGCAAGATTATATTGATGTCTTGGAAATGCAAAAAGAATTTTCTAAGTTACAATTGGGTGGTATTAATTTTGACGAAAAAATCGGAGCCGACTGGGTTAATAAGCAGACATTAAAAGAAAAAGGGAAAGAATATTATTTGTATTTATTCCAAGTGTTAAACAAAGACTTGAGAAATCGAAAAATAACTACATCAAAGAATATCCATACCTTATATTGGGATGGGTTATTCTCTAAAACAAACATTGAGAATAAAATCTTTGATTTACTTGGAAATGCAGAAATATTTTACAGAAAAGCAAGCGTTAATTTAAAAATCAAAGAAAATAAAAATGGAGAGGAATACATAAATAAAAAGGGAGAAAAAATTGTTGAAGGAAGAAGGTATTCTCGAGATATAATCCAATTTCACGTTCCTATTTCATTAAATTTTTCCAAAAAATCTCTAAAACAGGGGCAATTTAATAAAAAAATTAATGAAGAAATAGCAAAATATGCAAAGGTGGAAAAAGTTAATGTGATTGGTCTTGATCGCGGAGAAAAACATTTAGTTTATTATTCCATAGTTAATCCAAAGGGAGAAATTATTGATCAAGGGAGTCTGAACGAAATTGAAACTGAAATAAATGGCAAAAAGGTTAAAGTTAACTATTATGAAAAGCTAGTAGCCAAAGAAAAAGAGCGGCTTGAAAGCCGTCAGTCATGGAATTCTATCGGTAAGATAAAAGATTTAAAAATGGGTTATGTATCGCAAGTTGTGCGTAAAATATCCGATTTGGCAATAGAGCATGATGCCATAGTTGTAATGGAAGATCTTAATATGCGTTTCAAACAAATTCGTGGAGGGATTGAGAGAAGTGTCTACCAACAGCTTGAAAAACAATTGATAGATAAATTTGGTTATTTGGTTTTCAAAAACAAAGACTTACAAGAAAAGGGAGGCGTATTAAACGGTTATCAGCTTTCAGCCCCGTTCGATAGCTTTGAAAAAATGGGCAAACAAACAGGGATAATATTTTATACCCAAGCTGATTATACTTCTATCACGGATCCTTTGAGCGGCTTTAGAAAAAATATTTATATCAGCAATTCTGCTTCGCAAAAAACAATTTCTGAGGCGATAGATAAGTTTAAAGATATTGGTTGGGACGACAAAGAACAGAGTTATCATTTTGTTTATAACCCTATTGATTTTGTTGATGAAAAATATAAGAAAAACACTTTACCAAAAGAATATAAGGTGTATGCAAAGGTACCGCGTATTCGCAGAGAAAAAGATGGAAAAGGTTATTGGCAATATCAGCTAGTTAGTATCAATGAAAAGCTTGGTGAATTGTTTGAAATATGGAATTTTAAAAATATCAAAGGAAATATTTTAAAACAAATAAAAGAGATGAATAATAGCGGTTTGTTGAAAGGGGATAAATATTTTGATGGTAAAATAAAAAATTTTTACCACGCTTTTATTTATTGGTTTAATCTTATTCTGCAATTGCGTAATTCTTATTCTGAACAGTGGGTAACCGAAGAAGTGGATGGAAACATTGTAGTGAGAAAAATAGGTGAAAATGTTGATTTTATTGCTTCTCCTGTAAAACCATTTTTTAGCACATTATCGTTAAACGCTAAAGGGGTTGAGCTTTCTCCAAACAATTTTGCCGGTTTTGGGGAAAAAATTATCGGGGAAGAGAGGAATAGAATAATCGAAGAATTTAATGGTGATGCCAATGGGGCATATAACATTGCTCGTAAAGGGTTGATGATAATTGAAAAAATAAAAAACAACTATGAAAAACCTGACTTGTTTATATCTAAAACAGAATGGGACAAATTTGTTCAAAAATAAATGTCTTACATCCAAATCTCCAAAATAAACGATTTTCTTTTTTGCCCGCTGTCGCTTTATTATCACAGTATTTACGAGAATTTCAGCGCGAAAACTTATCATAGTTCGCCACAAACGAGAGGAAAAATCAGGCATGAATGCATAGACAAGGGGGAATATTCAACTGCGAAGAAGTTTTTGCAGGGAGTTGATGTTTATTCTGAAAAATATGGATTATGCGGGAAAATTGATATTTATGATCAGGAAAGTAAAAGTTTGATTGAGAGAAAAAATAAAATCGTAAAAATTTACGATGGATATAAATATCAGCTTTACGCGCAATACTTTTGTTTAAAAGAAATGGGTTTTTTGGTTGAAAAGTTGTTTGTTCATTCATTGTCGGATAACAAAAGATTTAAGGTTGAGTTGCCCGACGGCGAGGAGCTTAAGAAATTTGAAAAAACGATTGAAGATATAAAAAATTTTAGATTAGAAAATAATAATGTTGCCAAGCAAAAAAATAAATGCGCGCAGTGTATTTATATCCAGTTATGCGGATAAAATTTTCTATTATTCAGAAATTAATATATGCTTTCATTAAACGATTTTAGGGAAAAACAGATTTTATTTGTTCAAAATTCAAGAGATGGAGAAACCGAAATAAAATTTAGAAATGACAATGTCGTCTATTTAAAAGGCGGGAAAATTGTCAATCAAATTTCTTGTTATAAGGTTTTGGCTATTTTTATGATCGGGGACGCGTCTTTTACAACGGTTTTTTTAAGAAAATCGGTTGAATTTGGAATTTCAATATTTTTGATGAAAAATAACTTTGAAAATTATATATCCATTGAATCAAAAGCCGAAGGGAACTATTTGTTGCGCATGAAGCAATATGAAAAAGAAAGTGATTTGGAGATTGCTAAAAAAATAGTAGAAAATAAAATGATAAATCAGTCCAGATTAATTTGTAAAGAAAAAAAATCGGATATGAACGAATATAAAAAGGCGACACAAGCAATAATTGAAAAAGTATATAGCGTGAAAGATGAAAAAGAATTATTGGGGATAGAAGGGAATTTTAGCAAGAATTTTTTCGCTGATTATTTTGGCGGAATCGGGTGGTATAAAAGATCTCCAAGGACAAAGGTTGATGAGCATAATTTATTATTGGATATGGGATATACTTTTTTGTTAAATTATGTAGATTCTTTGCTTAGATTGTATGGTTTTGATGTGTATAAAGGGTATTACCACAAGTTGTTTTTTAAGAGGAAATCGCTTTCTTGCGATATAATGGAACCGTTTCGTTGTATTATTGATAAACAATTATTGAAATCTTTCCATCTAAAACAGATAAATAAAAAAGATTTTAAATTTGTTGATGGCCATTTTTATCTTGATTACGAAAAGTCCAAAAAATATGCGGATATTTTTTTAAAGGGGATTTTGGAGCATAAAGAAGAAATTTTTAATTTTATTTATGATTTTTATAGATATACAATGGATAATAGCAAAAAATTCCCATTTTTTGAAATAAAATAATATGATTATTGTTTGTTACGATTTTCAAGATAATAAAATTAGAACTCAATTTTCCAAATTTTTGAAAAAGTTTGGCAGGAAAATTCAGTATTCGGTTTATGAAATAAGGAATAGCAAAAGAATCTTGCAAAATATTCTAGATGAGGTAGAATTAAGATATAAGAAATATTTTAAAAATTCTGATAGCATACTTATTTTTGAAATTTGCGAAGGATGCAAGAAAAAAATCACTCGTTACGGTCATTCTGCAAGCGAAGAACAGGAAATAGTTTATTTTGGATAATAAGAGAGTATCTTGAAAATTTAATCAAAAGTATAAGTTCAGTATGGATATTTAAAAAACTTGGGTCTTTATAAAATCAAATTTGCTATAATAAGCCCAAAAGTCGTAGTTTGCATTTTCAAACTATTTGTATCTTTTGGCTTATTCTAGCAAAAATGACACCCAAATATCTATATAAAATTTCTACTTTTGTAGATATTGCCAATTACATAATCAAGCTTCACCCAAATATCTATATAAAATTTCTACTTTTGTAGATATTCTTTTCGTATCGTATCCTTTTTCCCCAAATATCTATATAAAATTTCTACTTTTGTAGATCTGTCCACTTCTCATAAAACTTGCGTGAACCCAAATATCTATATAAAATTTCTACTTTTGTAGATATCGCTCCAAGTTTTGTCCCAAATTCCCCCCAAATATCTATATAAAATTTCTACTTTTGTAGATCTCCACCTTTGCGATATGCCTTGATTCCCAAATATCTATATAAAATTTCTACTTTTGTAGATTCTTGTTGCGGATTTAATTTTGTTTACCCAAATATCTATATAAAATTTCTACTTTTGTAGATAAGAAGATGATGTGCTAGTTGTCCCAGCCCCAAATATCTATATAAAATTTCTACTTTTGTAGATATGTATTGAATGAATTATATAATGCAACCCCAAATATCTATATAAAATTTCTACTTTTGTAGATCAATTCTGCCGCTACCTCTTTATTGAACCCAAATAT
>JAZDGL010000026.1:0-3147 GCA_043806975.1 bacterium | reverse complement strand
GTATTTTACGCCAAAGACGCTTACGATATTGAATACAATTTTCCGTTTGGGTTTAAGGAATTGGAAGGGGTGCATATGCGCGGAGATTACGATTTGACTCAGCATAGCAAATTTTCGGGAGCGGATTTGAGTTATCGCGATTCGATTAGCGCTGAAAAATATATTCCGCATATTATTGAATCGTCAATCGGAGTGGGGCGGTTGTTTTTAGCCTTGATCTGCGACGGGTATGAAGAAGAAGCTCTAGAAGAAGGAGAAGTTAGAACGGTTTTAAAGATAGATAAAAATTTAGCTCCGATTAAAGCGGCAGTATTTCCGTTGGTGAAAAATAAGCCGGAATTGGTTGAGAAGGCGCGGGAGATTTTTAACGATTTGAAAACGCAATTTATGTGCGAATTTGACGACAATGGGAATATCGGAAAGCGCTACCGCAGACAAGATGAAATTGGCACGCCCTTTTGTATTACGGTGGATTATGATACCATAAAAGACGGGACTGTTACAGTAAGAGATAGAGATACGATGGAGCAGGAGAGAATAAAGATTGATAATTTGCAAAAAATTTTAGAAGAGAAATTAAGAAATTAGTAATTGGAAATTTTGGATTATCGTATAATTTCTTAATATATAATTTCTTAATATCTTTTTTCTTTTATGCATTATTCTAAAACAACACTTCCAAACGGTTTGCGAATTATCACCGTTCCTATGCAGAATACTAATACTGCCACTGTTTTAGTTATAGTTGGGACAGGGTCAAAATATGAAGAAAAGCGCGAAAACGGAATTTCGCATTTTTTGGAGCATATGGCTTTTAAGGGAACAAAAAAACGGCCGACAGCGCTAAAAATTTCATCGGAAATAGATGCGGTTGGAGGAATTTTCAACGCATTTACAGGTTTTGAATATACGGGATATTGGGCGAAAGTTGGGTCTCAGCATATAAATCTGGCGATTGATATTATTGACGATATGATGAAAAATAGCATTTTGGATGAAAAAGAGATTGAAAAGGAAAAGGGGGTTATCATAGAGGAAATAAATATGTATGAAGACAATCCAATGATGGATATAGAAAATGTATTTTACAATCTTTTATATGGGGATCAGCCGGCTGGGTGGGATGTTGCGGGGACGAAAGAAACTGTGAAGAGTTTTTCTAGAAAGGATTTTGTAAACTACAAAAAAGATCATTATAATTCTTTAAATACCTTAATTGCTGTTTCTGGCAATATAGAATTAAATAAAGTTGGGAAGGATTTAAAAAAGAGGCTTGGGGCATCTCCTGAAAAAAAATCAAAGGAAAAGGTTTTAACGAAAGAAGATAAAAATAGGCCTAAAATTTTAATTAAACATAAAGAAACAAGTCAATCTCATTATCATTTAGGAGGTTTTTGCTATAATTTGAATAATGAAAAAAATGTGATTGCTAAAATTTTGTTCGCGATTTTGGGAGGAGGAATGAGCTCCCGCCTTTTTGAATCCATAAGGGAGAAAAACGGATTAGCTTATTATGTTTCGGCTGAAAATGAGGCATACACTGATTCGGGTGTGTATGCGATTAGCGCGGGTGTTAAGACTAAAAACATTGAAAAAGCGATAAAGATTTCAACAGACGAGCTTAAAAAAATAAAGAGCAAGAAAGTTTTATCAAAAGAGCTGGAAAGAGCAAAGAATATGATTAAGGGGCATATGCTTATAAGTTTTGAGAAATCTGATTCTTTGGCAAGATGGTTCGCGATGCAAGAAATTTTGGAAAACTGCATTTTGACTCCCGAAGAATATTTTGCTAAAATTAACGCGGTAACAGCAGAGCAAATTCAGGATGTCGCGAATGAATTATTTACAAATGATAATTTGCGTTTGGCGATGATTGGTCCGCATAAAGACGAGAGAAAATTTGAAAAGCTTTTGAAAATTTAAATCTGATTTATATTTAGATTTATTTCCCTCTTGGAAAAGGGGGACTAGGGGGGATTTTAAAATATGGAACAAAAAGAAATTTCAATATCAACTTCAACAATTTTAAGAATTTTAGGGATTTTAGTTGCCGCGTGGCTTCTCTTTTTAATTAGAGATGTGGTGGTTTTGATACTTTTTGCGATTGTTTTAGTTTCAGCGATTGAGCCGTTTGTGGATAAGATGGAAAGCCGTAAAATATCTAGAATTTTTTCCGTTTCTGCAATTTATATTTTCGGTTTTTTAGCTTTTGGAGCTGTGCTTTTTTTCTTAATTCCTCCCGTTGCTACGCAGTTAAAACAGCTGGTGGTGTCGTTGCCTGAAGCGATGGACGCGCTTTCCCAAAAGTTTGTTATTTTTCGGGATGTTTTTACGCGATTGAATGTTAGTGCGGGGCTGGAAGATTTTGTTTTGAAATCTAGCCATAGTTTTAATGCAGAAGGGATAATTCCGGGAATTTTCAGCACAACGAAGTCATTTTTTGGAGCGCTAATAGCGATTATAATCGTTTTGGCAATTTCTTTTTATATGGCAGTTGAAAAAGGGGGACTAAAAATGTTTATCAACGCCTTGACCCCGCAAAAATACAGCGAGCATGCTATGCGTTTAGTGAAAAAAAGCCAAGTAAAATTGAACCGCTGGATGAAGGGACAGTTAGTCGTGATTTTAATAGTAGGGCTATTGGATTATATTGGATTAGCAATTTTAAATTTTAAGTTTGCTTTGTTGCTGGGCATTATGGGAGCAATTTTTGAAATTATCCCTTATGCTGGACCGTTAATTGCGGCGATTTTCGCTGTTTTGATAGGGCTTACTCAATCGCTCACAGTTGCAATTTTAGCGGGAATTTGGTTTTTAATTGTGCAACAATTGGAAAATCATATAATCACTCCAAAAGTGATGCAAACGACAGTGGGGCTGAATCCTGTTGTGGTGATTCTTGCTATTTTGGTTGGGACAAAATTGGCGGGTGTTTTGGGACTTGTTCTGGCTGTTCCTGTTGCGGCAGTGATTGAAGTTATTGTCAGCGATTTTATGGGGCAGACGGGATAAAAAAGATAGAGACAAAGAATTTTCCTAAGAAGCTTTTTGTCTTTTTTTGTTTGCTAAAATAGGTGGTTTAGGATAGAATAGTTATGGTTACCGCAAAACAAATCATTGGGCTTTCTCCCTTTTTAAAGGGAGATC
>JAZDGL010000025.1:0-5334 GCA_043806975.1 bacterium | reverse complement strand
ATCAAACACCAAAGAAGATTTTCCGCTTCCAGAAAGCCCAGTTACCACCGTAATCTTATTTAGGGGAATATCTATATCAATATTTTTTAGGTTATTCGCTTTCGCTCCGCGAACGCTAATTTGTTCCATCGCTTTTCCTATCTATTGAATTGTTTTTCCGCCTCAACCCGCGCAATTTCTGCGGGAATCACATAAGAAACCAGTTTATCTTCTTCAACCGCCGTCCTATAAATCCCAATAATTTTTTGATTCTTGTTTAAAACAGGGCTTCCATTAAAATCTTGATCGGGATAATCATTTAACAAAATTCTGCTTTCCGAAACAGATTTAACAAAAGCAACCATACTTGCTTTTTGAGTTATCACAGAAACTTCCTCTCCTGGAAGCAAACTTTTTTCAAATTGCAAAACGGGCATATTAAAAGAACCGCCGTTTTTTCTTAAAAGTAAAAAATTGTCCATTTTTTGCGCCAATTCAGCAGAATTTTCTTCCCCGTTGGCATTTTTAATCTTTATGCTTTTTATTTTCTCCGGCAAATTCTGCGGAAGCCCCGCAAACAAAAGACCGTCTTGCGTAAAAGCAAACCCGCTAGAAAAAACCGTCTCCCCCGTTTCTGCTTCAAAAATAATTTCCAAACAAATTGCTTTGTTCTCCTCAAAAATTTTTACTCCTAGAAAATCAGCTGGCATTTCAATCTTCTCGGTTTTGTTTATGATAGTCGTGCGATCGGCTGTTTTTTGGATAAAATCCCAGTCTTTAAAAAAATCCGTCTCCGCTAAATACGGAAAAATTGCGCGATCCACCAAAAGCGCGCCGAATGCCCCTAAAAACATCACAAAAAAGCAAGCAAAAAGTTTTTTAAAAAATCCTCTGTTTCGCGGTCTTGAATCCGCTTTTTCTTTATATAAAGGTTTTTTAATTTTAATGTCTAGCATAAATTTAAAGTTAAAATTTTAGGACTTGCGCGCTTACGGCACAATTCAAAAAAACGACCAAGTCCTAAAATTATATAATACTCCATTTTGTAGTTATGGAAATAATTGCAATCACCAAAAGCGCAAGCCCTGCATTATATAAAACAGCCAAAACCGCATTTTTATTTTCCGAAAGCAACTGCCCCGCAGAATCAACGAAAGCAAAGAAAAAACTCGCCAAAATAATCGCCAAAGATAAAAATCCAAGCGGCCAAAATGAAAGCGCCCAAGCAAATTCAAAAATAACAAAAGAAATAATTAAGGAATAAAGCAAGCTTTTCCAATGCTTTTGATCATCTTTCCATTTTTCTTCAAGCTTTAAAATTTCTCTCGCAGAAAACATTGAAACAATAAAAAATCCCGCTAAAACAACCCAAAAAGAAAGACTTACATTTTCTAAAATTGCGAACAAAGCCATAAATGAAATTACTAGCGACATCAGCACGGCAGATTTATTTAACGCAAGATTTTCTCTTAAAGCTACCCGTTTTCTCCTGTCTTCGTTTTCTCCGCCGCCAGAAAGACCGCTCCTGGTTTGCCTTCTTAAATAAAGCAGCAGCCCAAACGCCAAACAGACGAAAGCGATAAAACCATATTGCCAATAGCTATTCGCTAAAAATGGCAATAAAAATATAGATGAAACCGCCAAAATCAACGGAGCCGTTAAAAAAAACATACTTTTCCCGCAGGTTTTAACCAGCATAAAAAGAAAAATAATAAAAAAAATAGCATACATCCAAAAAGTCGTCGCTACATTTAAAATCGCAATTAAAAATGCTCCCAATAAAATTGTCGCGAAAATAATCATTTGCTGATTCTTTCTCCAAGAACAATGTCCACTATTTTTTCTTTACCTTTGCTTAATACTTTTAAACGGACGCTCTCTCCGATTTTTTTCTTTTGGATTAAATTACCAAGAGAATTTTCTTGATTCACCTCTTTCCCGTCAACTTCAAGAATAATATCATTTTCTAAAATCCCTGCCTTATCAGCGGCGCTTCCAGGAACCACCGCTAACCCATTGGCATCCGCTCTTCTAATTAAAGCTCCTTTATCCACCGCCAAATCATATTCATCTTTTAACGCTGAATTTATCAGAACATATTGAACGCCCAAAAACGGCTTTTTAATTTCTCCAAATTTTTTCACGCTTTCAATGTCAAGCTTGGCGTCATTGATTGGAATTGCAAAACCTATATTTTGCGCCCCTTGAACAATCGCCGTGTTAATCCCAATTACTTGCCCTTTTATATTGATGAGCGGACCGCCAGAATTACCGGGGTTGATAGCCGCATCAGTTTGGACTACTCCGCTAAGCAATTCTGAAATTCCAGAACCCCCTGCTGTGATAGAACGGCTTAATCCAGAAATTACCCCGACACTAACAGTATTTCTAAATTCTCCCAGCGCATTTCCAATTGTGATTACAGTTTGTCCAATTTGCAAACTGTCCGAGTCGCCCAATTCCGCTGTCGGAAGTCCTGTTTTATCAATTTTCAAAACCGCCAAATCGTTAGTGTCGTCTCTCGCTAAAATTTTTGCCGAATAACTCGTCCCGTCATTCATCAAAACCGTATATTCGGCTTCTGTGTCGGAAACCACATGGCGATTGGTTAAAATCAACCCATCCTCGGAAACAATAAATCCTGTCCCGCCGCCAATTTCTTTCTTTTCAGTTTCACTTTGATTTTGCTCAGTTTCCCCAAAAGGAAAAAAATTGTTAAAAAAATCATTCGCAAAAGGTTCCCAGCTATTTATTGCCACATTTTTTGTGGCAATAATGCTAACCACAGCGGGACTCGCCTTTTGCACGGCTTCAATAACCGCCGATTCCTCCTTCACAACAGTCGTTTTTTCTTCAACGACTCTTTCTCCTTCAATAATACTAGCTTCCGGCAAAAATCTCGCGCCAAAAGTTCCTCCTAAAAATCCGAAAACAGCGCCGAAAAGAGAAGAGAAAAGAAAGGTTATCACAATAATTGAAATTTGAATTTTTTTGTTAGTATCCATATTTTTGAAACAACGCATAAACTCTAAATTAGTTTAAACACATTTTTTTCTTGTATAATCTTCCACCGCTTCTTCAAACGCTTCTTGGGCAAGCAAAGAACAGTGGATTTTTTGTTCAGGCAGCCCTCCAAGCTCTTTAACAACATCGTTTTGCGTAATTTTCAACGCATCCTCAATCGTTTTGTTTTTTACAATTTCCGTAAAAGCCGATGAAGAAGCAATCGCCGCCGCGCATCCCAATGTTTCAAATTTAATATCTTTTACTATATCGTCCTCAACTTTAATATACACTTTCATCGTGTCTCCGCAAATTTCATTGCCAACATATCCAACACCATCAGGATTATCAATTTTCCCTTGGTTTCTAGGATTTCTAAAATGTTCCAACACTTTTTCTGAATACATAAATTTCTATAGCTCCCGCAAGAAAAATTCCGATATTTTCCCCCTTAGCAAGGGGGAATTGAAGGGGGTTTTGGTATTTTCTCCCTTTGAAAAGGGAGATTACCGCCCAAGGCGGTCTGCCTTGGGCAGAAGAGGGTTTTTAAAATAAATTTGTTTTACGGCAGTTATACCCTAATTTTTCCCTGCTATTTCTCTTAATTCCTCAACGGATTTTTTCAACGCCTCAATGAAAGCTAAAATTTCTTTTCTAGTATTTTGCTTCCCCAGCGAAATCCTAATGCTAGATCGGATTTCTTGACCGGGCAAATTCAAGCTTTCCAAAACATACGATGCCTGCGAAGTCCCCGCCGTGCAAGCCGAACCTGTTGAAACTGCAAAACCTTTATCGCTTAACTTCATCATCAAGCTTTCTCCCTCCACCCCTGTAAAGCTAAAATTAGCATTTCCATAAACTCTTTTCTGTCTTGAACCTATCAATTTAGCCCCTGCAATCTCCTTCTCAACTTTTTTAATCAACAAATTTCGCAATTTTTCAATTTTTCTAAAATCTTTTGCATCAAGATCCTCCAACGCTTTTTTAAGCCCCATTACGGCAGGAATGTTCACCGTCCCCGCCCTTTTCCCATTTTCTTGCGCGCCTCCATTTATTATAGGCAGAAAAGGAACAAAATGTCTAGCGAACAGCACCCCCGCCCCTTTTGGACCGCCAAATTTATGCGCTGAGAAAGAAAGTAAATCCACTCCTAAACTATTCACATTGCAATCTAAACAATACCCTTGCGCCGCGTCAGTATGAAAATAAATCCTCATATTTTCGCTTCTTTTTTGGTTTTCCTCGCGAATAATTTGAGAAATCTCTTTGATCGGCTGAATCGCGCCAATTTCATTATTAGCATACATAATTGAAACAAGTCTAGTGTTCGGTTTTATCGCTTTTTTAAAATCTTCCAAACTTACAATACCATCGCTTCCAACGCCTAAAAAAGTTGTTTCTGCCATACCCATTTTTTGCATTTCCTCGCAAGGTTTCAAAACCGCATAATGTTCAATCTTCAAGGTAATAATGTGCGGTTTAAAAACTTTGCAACAAATACAATTTTCAGCAGAATTTGCCTCCGTTTGGTTTAAAATCCCTTTAATAACGCTTTTTATCGCTAAATTATCGCTTTCTGTCGCCCCGCTGGTAAAAACCACTTCTTCAAGAGAACAAGCCAAAAAATTAGCAACAGTTATTCTTGCCGACTGCAAAGACTGCCTAGCTTGTTTCCCTAGATTATGCAAAGAGGATGGATTAGCAAAATCTTCCCTCCAATAAGGGATCATCGCTTTTACGACTTGCTTATCCACAGGAGTAGAAGCGGCATTGTCTAGATAAATCATATTTATAGCTAAAACTGCTTGCAAAAAATTCCGTACTTTATTCTTTTATTCTACAACAATTGCTTGACCTGGGCAACTTGAAGCAATATCTTTTAGATCGCATTCGCAATCAGCGCAATCTGGGTTAATAACCTCCGATTTGTTATCTTCGCCTATTTTAAACACCTCTGAACATTGTGATTCGCATATCCCACAACTTACACAGGCTTCTTTGTTCACATAAACTCGCATATTTTTTATTGTTAGATTATTAGCATAGCTCCCGCAAAACAAATTCCGACATTTTCTCCCTTTGAAAAGGGAGATTACCGCCCAAGGCGGTCTGCCTTGGGCAGAAGAGGGATTTTAAAATAAATCTATTTTGCAGGAGCTATATTTTACTTTCTCTTATTTTAATTTCTTTTTGAATTTTTAGCAAATTTTCGGACGAACACATAGGTTCGCCCCTACAAGGGGCTGTCGCCGAATAGTAAATTTTGCAATTTTCGAAAAATTTTTTGGTTTATTAAAGCCTAAAAAATTTCAGAATTTTGTAAAAAATCGCATTCGGCGACATGTCCCTACA
>JAZDGL010000024.1:0-2187 GCA_043806975.1 bacterium | reverse complement strand
AATAACGCGCCGAAAAATCAACTAACGCGCTATTCGCGCGGACCGGTTCCATTTACCGATTTAACCTCGAAAGGAGGAAAAAAAATGGAAAAAAGTGTAAAAAAAATTTTAGTGCTGGCCGATAATCTCGGCTGGTCAAATTTTTATGGACTGTCGTGTTGGCAACAACGCCCAGTCCTCCAAGCTGTTTTTAACAGCTTGAATCGAGCCGGAGCGGGGCTCAAATGGAATGATAAAAAAATGAGAGGGGAGGCAGGAAATATAAATCTTCCCTTCTCAGATACACTTGCCGATAATCTAAGTGGCAAAATTGCATTCTTAGTAACCGGCGAAAACGAGATGGCTGTTTATGAAAATTGCGGCTGTATTACCCGCATCAAAAACGGCTTTCCAATTTTTTTATTTCCCGATGTTAATGATCTTCGGGAAGATAAAGGCTGGGAATTCCAGTCTTTAGAAACCTGCAAAAAACATTCCTGTATTTCTGCAGGGGATGTTTATCAGTTAAAAATGGAAGCTCAAAACATTTCGAGCTTTGTGTCCGGCGGCATTATTGCCGGTCAAAAAGAGCTGGAAAGTATCTTTGGAATGATACACAAAAAATCCATTTCAAAAAATTCCAGTCAAAAAAGGGCAGGTCGCTTTAGCAATAGGGCGGATGTCCTGCAAGATTCCAACGTCATTATTCAAAAAACTTGGGAATTCCTTGCTAATAATCAGAGATTGGTCATCACATCTCTGAGAAAAAATGAAAATAATATCTCCTGGGGAGTAGCGGGGGGATATGCAATGATGGGGGAAGAGATAAAAGTACTTATTCCTTCCCTAGTCAAGTCGATATTAAAAAATTATCGGCAGAAAAATCAGGAGAATAAAAATGAATAAAAAATATTCTTCTGAAGAAATAGCCGCGATGGAAGCGCGGCTTATCGAATCTACTCAAAGTTTGTCTTTGAGTTTTTTTAAAAAAGAATTCATCGTTCAAGGCATCGAAAAATGCCTTGAGGGCAATGAGTTGTTCCTCCCCCGTCCTTTTCAGGATATGGACGATGAATTTGAGGAAAAATGTAAATTTTTTCCAACAGAAGAAATCATGGAAAAAAGCGAAGAAATTTTTAATCATTTTTTCCATGATCAAATCCCTTACTCTATTATTGGCGAAAAGGCACGAAACGTACTTTTCGCAAAAAAAGATATTGCATTGACCCGCAATATCTTAGATGAGCTCATTAAAATTTTTGAGATATGTCTTTCTCAAAGAAATGAGCAGGGCATGCGATTTATGCTGCTGTCTGCAATAGCAAAAATAATCGCGCAAGACTCTTTTAACTATGCCAGAGACACTCTGGCAAAAGAGTTTATTAGTAAATTATTTGAATTAAGGGATAAATTTATCGCTCCCTTTTCGGATGATTTCCTTTTAGACAACGTTATTTTGTCTAACTTAGGGAAAAAGCTTTTAAAAACTTTCCCTGATTTCGCTTTTGCGGAATATATGGCGCGATATTATTTAGATAAGGGAGTTTTCCCTTTCTCTTATGAATTCGCGCGCTTTATAGATGACTCGAACTTTTATCGCGAATTGGGCGAGAAAAGTTTTAAGTTCAAATATAAAGGATTCTACAGGAGCGTAGGATTAGTATGCTCCTTAAAATGCGCTTATCAAATAGCTGATTTTGAATGGCTGAAAAAGATGGCGCGTGAACATTTCAATCTCCTTTTGCAAGGCAAAGCTACAATTTGCCAAGGAGCTGCGGTAACATTATTTGAGTTAATGTCGCCGCATGATCCGCAATTTTTAGTTGAGATTGTGGAAAAAATAAAAGATTATAGCCTGCTTTTGCAGGAAAAAATAGCGCAGACTAAACGTACTTGGTACTTTGCGCGACAAGAGGAACTCGATATTGAGCAGAGCTTCCTCAAAGGTATTCGATTTTTAGCCTATGAAATTTATAGGCTGAAAAACGAAATAAAGTCGGAAGAAAAGGAATAATTATAAACCTAGCCTCTCCTTAAAACAAAGAGAGGCGCTTCCGATTAATATATGGGTTAAGGGGGAGAAAAGAAGTTTATTCTGCTCTCCCCCGCTTTCTTTCAAAACAAAAAAATACCCAATAGGGTAAGTTCGAGTCAAGACATTAAATTTAAGGGATTATTTATTTAAAAGTTTTATGAATTCTTCGGTTG
>JAZDGL010000023.1:0-4645 GCA_043806975.1 bacterium | reverse complement strand
CTAAAAGAATACAAAGCATAGAACATAAACCAAAAAAAGAAATTACGAGTGGAGGGATCTCTTAAATAATCTCCGCAAGACTTCAAATTAATTTTCTGCAAAATAGGAATCATTTTTCCAACCCCGAGTCCTGCCAGCTTGTCAGCTCGCGCAAACTCAATTCAGACATTCTTTCGTTCAGTTCGTCAACAATTCTTCTCTCAGGAGAATCTGGATGAAGCTCAATTTCTTGTTCGGTAAAAATGATGCGACCGCCAATTTTTCCTGCGCCTTTGGCAATTTTTGGAGCCTGCAAAGCGCGAAAAAAATTTTCAATCCAATCCCCGATAAATCCCGAAAGCAAAAATTCCAAAACAGCGCGAATCGGTCTAAAAAAAATACCGCTTCTAAATTTTCTAAAAGTGCTTGGAGCAGGTTCGCTCCAAAGCGGTAAATACTCTTTAATCCACTCGTTTTTTCTCCTAAAATCTTTTAAAAAATCTTCATCGCGATAAAAAACAGGAACAAGTTTTGAATAAAGCTCTGCTGTATAAATTCCGCGGTGCTTTATCTCCAAATCTTTATCAGAAATAAAATGGTTCAAACAAAACATATCTTTTACTTTTTCCCCGCTACGGTAGCGGCATAAAATTTTTGCCGCAAATATAGCAAAAGCGCGAACAGTCCAAATCCGCCCATATTCTGCAACAATTAACAAATCAATATCGCTTTTTCCCGTTGTATTGTCGCGAGTGATTGATCCGCTTGAAAAAACAGCCTCAACAAAGGGGACTGCTTCAAAAAACATAACCATCCAGCGGACTATCAGCCACTTTTTTATCGCCGCGCGATATTTAATTTGGCGAAATCCGCAAAACCAAGAAAAATTGCTTTTTACCGCGCTTCCGTCAGTTTCTTCCTTTTTTTCTCTTCGCAACAAAAAATACATTCCGTTTTTTCTAACCGTTTTTTGCTTGATAGCTTCATTCGCCTCCAAAAAACATAAAAAATCAGGAAAATCTAGCTCTTTTAGACTGCTCGCAAAACTTTTTTCCATTTTCTCGCCGCCGTGAATAGCTAAATTTCTGTAAATTTCCAACGGAGTAATCGGCAAATTCATTGCATCATAAAAAGATATCGCAGAAAAAATTGAATTTTCTAATTTTTCTTTATCCAGCATAAATATCCTCGCCCTTTCACGAAAAAATCTCTTCGCCCACAAAAATAAAAACTTATTTCTTAACTAATTTTTTGTATATCAGATAAGAATCAATCAGCGGCGCCAAAAGAAAAATTATTCCGCAATATGCCATCAACCCTAAATTCAACAGCCCTCCAATAATAAAAACAATTCCACCTAGCACAAACCACCATTTGCCTCTTTTGTGGGTTTCTTCCCAAACTTCATCGGAATCAAGCGTCCAAGGAGTGCGAATTCCCATAAAATAATTGCGTTTTATGCGAGGGAGCAAAACTCCAATCGCAACAAAAACAAATCCCAAAAGAGTTGGAACAATTTTACCAACCGCAATGTTTTTTCCACTTTCCATTCCAACATAAAGCGAGAAAAAATAAATCACCGACAAAAAGCCGACCAAAATTGTTTTCAAATAAAAATATGCATCTTTGGATTTTTCAATATTTTTTCGCAATGGATCAATAAGCGGAAGAAAAGACATTAGAAGATAAATAGCGCAAACAAGAACAGGGAAAAATATCGTAAAAAACTTCTTTCCCATATACCCGTCAACTTGCCCGTAGATATTCCAATGGCTAGGAATTCTTGCGGGAATAATCGGATACAAAAAAATAGTCGCGATTAAAACCGCTAAAATAATTAGAAGCGGAAAAATTTCTTTTTTGGTAAAAAATTTGTCATTCATAAGAATTAATTTAACTAATTAAAATTTCACAAAATCACTTTAAAATCTCTCTTAAAAATTTCCCGGTTTCCGATCTTTCCTCTTTGGCAACTTCTTCCGGAGTCCCCTGCGCCACAATTTCACCTCCTTTATCGCCTCCTCCCGGACCCAAATCAATAATCCAATCGGCGCTTTTTAAAACATCCAAATTATGTTCAACCACTACCACCGTGCTCCCTTTGTCAACTATCTTAAATAGCAAATTGAGCAACTTTCGCACATCTTCAAAATGCAGCCCCGTTGTCGGCTCATCTAAAATATAAAGCGTTTCTTCGGCAGTTCTTTTAGAAAGCTCCGCAGAAAGCTTAATCCTTTGCGCCTCTCCGCCAGAAAGATTTGTCGCCGACTGCCCCAGCTTTAAATATCCCAACCCCACTTCGGAAAGAAGTTCTAGTTTTTCTCTCACTCTTTCCTCGCTAGAAAAAACCTCGCAAGCCTGATCAATCGAAAGCTCCAAAACATCAGAAATGTTTAACCCCTTATATTTTACATTTAAAACTTCCGGCAAATACCTTTTTCCTCCGCAAGAGGAACATTTCACATACATATCCTGCAAAAAGTGCATTTCAATTTTTTTCTCTCCTGCCCCTTGGCAGTCTTCACAACGGCCTCCCCTAACATTAAAGCTAAAATGACCAGATTTCATTCCTTTCAACTTCGCCTGCTCGCAATTAACAAAAATATCCCTGATTAGCGTAAAAATCCCTGTATATGTTGCGGGATTAGACCGCGGAGTTCTCCCGATCGGAGATTGATCAGTGCCAATCACCCGCTTTATGCCCTCAACCCCCTTAATGCTTTTGTGTTTGCCGGGAATTTCCTTGCAATTTTTATACAATTTCTTCATTAAAGCCCTTAATAAAATTCCTTCTATCAAAGTGCTCTTCCCCGATCCAGAAACCCCAGAAACACAAACAAAACATCCTTTGGGAATTTCTGCTGTTATAGATTTCAAATTATTTTCATCCGCGCCCTCAATAATAATTTTATCTTTTTTCCCAATATCAGTTTTTACTCTTTGTGCAATCGTGCTTTCTCCCGATAAATAAAAACCTGTAAATGTTTTTGCTTTTTGCAAATCCTTAAAAGTCCCCTGCGCAATTATTTTCCCTCCATCTTCTCCCGCTCCGCAGCCCATATCCACCAAAAAATCCGCCTCTTCCATTATTTGCCTATCGTGTTCAACCACTAAAACAGTATTTCCGTCTTTTTTTAATTTTTACAAAGCCCCTACCACCAGCCCCACATCTTTTTGATGCAATCCCACAGTCGGCTCGTCTAGAACATAAATAATCCCAGAAAGACCCGCCCCTAATTGGCGCGCCAATCGCGCTCTTTGGATTTCTCCTCCTGAAAGATTTTCCGAAGTCCTTGCAAGAGACAAATACCCCAGCCCAAGCTCTTTTAGCGTCGCGACTTTTTGCCGAATCTCCGCTATAATCGCTTCCGCTATCGCATTCTCTTCTTCAGAAAACTGAAAATCCATTGAAAAAAAACTCTCCAAATCAGAAATCTGCAAATTCACAATTTCGTTGATATTTCTTCTGCCTATTAAAGCCGCGAGAGCAAACGGGTTAAGCCTTTTCCCTCCGCATTCAGAGCAAATAGACTCCGCTAGATATTCTTCCAGCTCATTTTTCAAAAAATCAGAAGATGCCTGAATATATCTTTTTTCCACATCCTTCAACACCCCCTCAAAACCTCCCGGAATATCCTCGCCATAAAACAAAACTTTCAGCGCTCCCTTGCCAAGATTTTTTACAGGATCATTTAAAGAAAAATTATAAGTTTCCGCGAGTTTTTTTAAAATTTTATCTCCTGCGCCCATTTTTCTCCAAGGCTTAATCGCCCCCTCGGCAATCGTTAAAGAATCATTCGGAATCACCAACTCAGGCAAAGCTTTCATTTTTTTTCCCAAACCGGTGCATCCAGCGCAAGCCCCCTCTGGGCTATTAAACGAGAAAGTCCCCAACAAAATTTCTGGAAATTCCTTGGAGCAATTCAAGCAAATGTTTTTATTGCTAAAAACCTCTTTCCTATCGGGAAAATAAACCGCAATTATATTTGAAGATATGTTAAATGCCGTTCGCAAAGAGTTCAGAAGACGATTTTTCTCAATAATCTCATCGCTTGTAGCAATAATTGTATCAATCACTACCTCAAAATCACTCCTCCCCGCCAAATCCACAATGCTCACATCTTTAATCATCTTCTGGTTCTTACCAATAAAAATTTTAGAAAAACCAGCATCCAAAAGCTCTTCTAAAATTTTTGAAGCGCCGCTTTCTTGATTGAACTTAATCAAAGCTGAAATTATAATTTTGCAATTAGTCCCTGCTGTTTTTGCCATTTCTTGAATAATTTTCTCGCAAATCGCCTCCGGTTTAATTTTCCTCAGCGGCAAATTGCAATTCGGGCAATGAGGCCGCCCTAATTTCGCAAATAATATCCTTAATAAATCATAAATTTCAGTGATAGTCCCTAGCGTTGAGCGGGGATTTCTAAATGGAATTTTTTGATCGATAGAGATTGCGGGGCTCAGCCCTTCTATTTTTTCCACATCGGGCTTGGGAATATCTCCTAAAAATTGCCGCGCATAATAAGATAGCGATTCAAAATATTTTCTCCTCGCTTCAGCATAAATCGTATCAAACACCAAAGAAGATTTTCCGCTTCCAGAAAGCCCAGTTACCACCGTAATCTTATTTAGGGGAATATCTATATCAATATTTTTTAGGTTATTC
>JAZDGL010000022.1:0-8331 GCA_043806975.1 bacterium | reverse complement strand
AAATAAGAAACCGCTTAGTTCACGATACCAATTATTTCCTGCGCTATACCGAAGCCAAGAGGGCAGTCAGCCTCTACGAAAAAACTCTCAAGGAATTACAGGCGCTATAAATATTTTAACCAAAACTGAACGCTTGGGCGGGCAAAAAGGAAGGGGGTTGGGGGGAAGGAATTTTTGCCCTTTTGCGATTAAGAATAGAGCGTTTCCGCTTTTCTCTGATTAAGAGAAACACAAAACAGAAAAATTTTCTTTTCCTTTTAAAAGAAAAAATTGCGCGCGAAAAAATTAAAAAATGTAGAGAAAATTTTTCTGTTTTGGTTTGCCGTAGCGGAGCGGAGGCAAGCGGAAACGCACTTCATTCTTGCTCGGGATTTTCTTTGAAAAAAGTTCGGATTTCGTTCAGAATACGGAGCAACATAGAACTTTGGGAGTAAAAAACTCCCATTTTTCTTTTATCAAAGCCTATTTCAAGAGGTTCTAACCGATTATGGATTGCTTTTATTTCCGGCACGGCGCTTTTAATGCAGGTTAGCGGTTTTTGTAGGTTGACGGGGGACAGAATAATTGAAAGCGGTTCTGTTTATTTGCTTTTCCCCTCCTGTTAAAGTAAAATTAAAACGATGGAGACAAAAATCACAGAAGATGATCTAAAATATATTTTAGGCGAGGATTGCAAAATTTTCCGCGAGAAGATTTTGTCTAATTGTTTTTGCAGCAAATGTTTGGCTAATGGGCATGAAACTGTTACAATTGTTGACTACGAAATTTTTCTGAATGATCAGTATAATGATGTTATTTTGCGTGGTTTTTGCAAGAATTGCAGGAGGAAAGTGGTTAGGTGTTTGGAGACAGGGGAGGGAGAGAAATGTTTGGAGAGGATAGGGGAAATTAAAAAAAATATCAAATTATAAAAATAATAGATATATGTTTTGGGAAATTGAATTCAAAAATATCCAAATTTTGTTAGGATTTTTTGCTGATATTATTGGTATTTGCGGAATTGCGGGTATAATTTGGGGCGGTAAAAAAATTTTTAATAAAATAAGCGTAAAATTTAATAATTTTGCTCCAATTTATTATCAAAAATTTGATAATAATGGCGTTGTAAACATAGACATTAAAAGCAATATTCAAAATATCTTTATTTCAGATAAAGAAAATAAGGATATATTAAATAATTTATAATCATTAAAAATATGCAATCACAAAGTTCAACCCCAAATGATTTAAATTTAAAAATTGGAAGTTTGGGTTTCTGGGTAAGAGAAGATCAATTGGATTGGAGTGATAATAAGCCAACCGTTCTGATTAATATTATTAAAAATGACGGCAGTTTATTTATAGTAAAAGATGACGATAATAAACTAAAATGTTTTCATGTAATTTTAGGGAAAGGGCGGACTGATGTTGAAATCGATGTTTCTGCGCTGTTTAAAGATAAAGCGCATATGATTGTGGTTGCTTGGGATACGGAAAAAAGCAAAAAATTATCTCTTTTTATAGATGGAAAAGAGGAAAAATTTACACATATCGCATATTAAACAATATTTCAATTAAAATCCAAATGAAAAATTCTCTAATTTACGAGCTTCCAAAGATTGTTGATGAGGGGAAAAAGGAAGTTGAGAAAATATTGGAAAGATTATCGGGATCAAGCAAGCTGGCTTTGCAGACAAACGAGCTGGTTTTGCCGTCTAAAGATTCAAACGGGATTTTTAGTGGAAGAATGCCGCGGGAAAATGAGATGGAATGGATGAATCGGCTGGTTTACGGGGATAATTTGCTTGTTATGCAGGCGCTTTTGGCGGGAGATAAAGAATCCGGACTGCCGTCTATGCGGGGAAAAATTGATTTGATTTATATTGATCCGCCTTTTGACAGCAAGG
The DNA here is from genome assembly GCA_043806975.1 of bacterium. GTDB lineage: Bacteria > Patescibacteriota > Minisyncoccia > CAYZDR01 > CAYZDR01 > JAZDGL01. The sequence goes on along the minus strand of JAZDGL010000022.1, from coordinate 6,445 downwards.
CGGATTATAGGACAAAAGTAACTTTGCCGGGCGTGGATTTGGAACAGAAGCCGACTGTTATTGAGCAGTTTGCTTACGCGGATACTTGGAAAGACGGCACGGTTTCTTATTTGAAAATGCTTTATCCGCGGCTTGTTTTGATGAGGGAACTGCTTTCCGAAAAGGGGTCTATTTATGTGCATATTGACTGGCATGTGGGGCATTATGTAAAGATTTTGTTGGATGATGTTTTTGGGAAGGAGAATTTTAGAAACGAGATTGTTTGGAATTATGGAGCAGTTGGGAGTAATCCTATTAAAGATTTTCAGAATTCGCATAATGCAATTTTCCGTTATTCTAAAGGAGACGAAAGATTTTTCAATAGAGTAACAAAACCTCTTAAACGAGATAAAGATTATAGCCTTATAGATAGCGAAGGGAGAAGATATCAAATAACAAAAAGAAAAAAACCTGATGGTAGTGAATACGAATGGATAAATTATATGCCTGATGGTGTGCTATTTACTTCGGTTTGGGATGATATTTTTTATGTAAGACATAATGCGAAAGAAAATCAAGGGTATAGCACTCAAAAGCCAGAGGCGTTGATTGAACGAGTTATTAAAGCCTCCTCTAATGAAAATTCAATTATCGCTGATTTTTTTGCCGGGTCCGGTACAACTGGCGCGGTGGCGGAAAAATTGAATCGCAGGTGGATTATGTCGGATCTTGGGAAGCCGGCAAATTTGGTTATGCGCAAGAGATTGATTGATCAAAATGCGAAGCCGTTTTTGTACCAGTCAATCGGAGATTACCAAAAAGAGGCTTTTGCTTCTTCAAAACTTTATAAGCGGGTCGGAGATTTGGCGCATATTGTTTTGCAGCTTTACGGCGCAATTCCATTTGTTGATGATCAAAATCCAAACAGAAATCTCGGCTATATAAAAGACGGCAGAACCTTGGTAATGGTGGATTCTCCAAATAAATTAACCGGATTGGCGACCTTGAGAAAGGCGGGAGAATACAGAAATTCTTTTATGGGCGGCTGGAATAAAGTTATCGTCCTGGGCTGGAATTTTACTTATGATATTACGGAGGCAATCCAATTATTGGGAGATAATAAACTGGAAGTTTTGGTTATTCCTCCGGATTTGCTGGATAAATTAAAAACCAAAGCGAGTTACAAAGATCTTGTGGATAGCGGGAAAATAAAATTTTCATCGCTGCAGTATTTAACCATAAAACCGATTGTGATTGAATCAATTTCTGAAACAGAAGAAAAAATAAATATTGAGCTTGATAATTATGTTTTGCTTTCGCCGGATAACATTCCGCTTGACGAGAAAGACAAAGAAAAACTGAAAGAGCTAATCGCAAAAGATCCTTTGTCACTCATTGAATATTGGAGCATTGATCCGGATTATGACGGCGAAACTTTTAGAAGCAAATGGCAGGATTACAGAGAAAATCAAGAAAACGACAGCGACCCATATCATGTTATAACCAAAACGCAGCTGATTGTGCCAAAAAAGCAAGGTCGAAAAGTCTGCGTTAAAGCGGTTGATGTTTTTGGTTTTGAAAGTATTGTGGTTGAGGAGGGGAGGTAAAAATGGAAAAAATGACAATTCAAAAAATACGAAATCGGTTTGAAATTATTAAAAATGAGATAAGCCAGCTTGTTAAAGATAAATATTATTTTGAAAAATATCAAGAGCACATCGAAAGAAGCAAAAATGTCAACAAATCAAATGACTTTTTGTTTTTTATTGCAAAAAATTATCAGGTTTTAGCTGTTGTAAATGTATGTAAACAGGTGGAGGGTATCAAAAAAAGAACGAAAAATAACAAGAATAAAAATAAAAATAAAAATAACAATAAGAACAAAAAGAATGAAGCTGAAAGTTTAGTTAATTTACTTCAAGATATCAAAAAAAATAAAAATATTTTTCATCTGAATAAGTTTATTAAAAAATATCCAAAGCAAATGGAATACATTGCTGTCGTTGACTTTAAGCAATTTTCAATAAATAATAAATTGCTGAGCTGTCAAAAAATTAATGAAGATATAAATAAAATCAGAAAAGCAATTAGAGGTTTAAGGTTTGGTACAAAAAGGCAATCAATAGTAAGTTTGGCCAAATATAGAAACAAAAGGGGCGCACATTTTGAGAAAGGAAAACCTAAAATAAATGTTCATGTTCAAGATTTATATAATGCGATAGATTTATTAGAACAACTGGTTATAAAATATAATTCACTAATCAATCAATCAAAAATAATAAGCCTACTGACCATAGAAGACGAAAATATACAGGTAGATGAAATTTTTAAAGATTAGAGATTTTATCATTTGTTAACTATCATCGAATAAAACCAATGGACGAAAAAAACAATAAAATCATAATCTATAATACCGAAGACGGTCGGACGAAAATTGATGTCCGTCTTGATGATGAGACAGTTTGGCTTACACAAGACCAAATGGCTGAGCTTTTTGATAAAGCAAAATCTACTATAAATGAGCATATTTTGAATATTTATGCTGAAAAAGAGCTAAATGAAGTTGAATCTGTGAGAAAAATCGGAAATTCCGAATTTTCTACTAAGCCGACTAATTTCTATAATTTAGATGTCGTTATTTCTGTAGGCTATCGTGTGAAATCTCTTCGCGGTACCCAATTCCGCATCTGGGCGACGCAGAAATTAAAAGAATATATAATAAAGGGTTTTGTTATGGATGATGAGAGATTGGCAGAAGGAGGAGTGAAAAAATCATATTTTGAAGAATGGGAAGAAAGAATCAGAAAAATCAGGACTTCGGAGGCGAATTTTTATCAAAAAGTGAGGGATGTTTTTGCGACAAGCGTTGATTACAATCCAAAAACCGATTATGCGCAGAGATTTTTTGCGACAGTGCAGAATAAATTTCATTACGCGATTACCGGATTTACCGCCGCGGAAATTATTACACAAAGGATTGATTTTGAAAAAGAAAATTTGGGGCTTACGAATTGGAAAGGAGAAATAATTACCAGAGATCAGGCGCAAATCGCCAAGAATTATTTGGAAGAGCTGGAGTTAAAAAGGCTGAATTTGTTGGTTGAACAATTTTTGTCTTTTGCGGAGTTGCAAAGCGTGGAAAAAAGAGTAATGTATATGAAAAATTGGATTGAAAAGCTGGATGGTTTTCTGGTTTTGAATGATAAGGAAATTTTAGATAACGCCGGAGGTGTTTCACATCTGGAAATGGAAAAAATTGTCAGAGAAAATTTGGAAAAATATAATCAAAAGAAATTATCTTAACTCATGCCATCGCCAATCAGCATCGGCACAAGGGACATCCCCTTGAAATTAGCCGAAACAATATCAAAAAAAGCGAATGAATCTTGGGAAAGCGGGGAAATGCTATCAAGAGTTTCTTTAGTTACTCAAGATCTTTTGAAATTTTGGTTTAAAGAGCCGCATATTCAAACGCGCCATATTAATTTTCACGAAGGGCAGAAACAAGCAATTTTGAATGCTGTTTATTTGCATGAAGTATTAAAAACAAAAAGCGTAAAAGAAGTGTATGAGAATATTGAGTTTGAGCGATTGGCGGAAATTGACATCACGGAACTTAAAAAAGCAAAATATGAAATTCCAAAATATGCCATAAAAATGGCAACGGGAACTGGAAAAACTTGGGTGATGCACGCCTTGCTTATCTGGCAATATTTAAACGCAAAATATGAAAACGAAAAATCCGGCCGCTTTACCAAAAATTTTCTTTTGGTCGCTCCGGGGATTATCGTTTACGATCGGCTTCTTGATGCTTATCTTGGAAAAGAAAATCAAAATCAGGAAAGGCAATTTGAGGAATCTGATTTTTTTAAATTCAAAGATTTATTTATACCTCCGCAATATCGCGATGATGTTTTTGGGTTTATCCAAAATAGTGTAGCCAAAAAACAGGATATCGCAACCAAAATAACCGGTGATGGAATTATAGCGATTGCAAACTGGCACTTGTTTATGGAAAGGGAGGAAAAAGAGGAGGAAAATAATTCTCCGCTTGATGAGCCGGATTCTATTATGAAAGATCTTTTGCCGATTCGTCCCGGTGTGTCCGGAGGAAATAATCTTGATTCTTTGGATGCGAATTATTTAAGCGGAAGAGAAATAGATTTTTTATCCGAGCTGTCTGATTTGATGATAATAAATGATGAAGCGCATCATATTCATGAAAATAAAGTTTATGGGGAAGTTAAAGAGGTTGAGTGGCAAAAAAGCTTAAATAAAATTGCTAAAAACAAAGGCGATAAATTTATCCAAATTGACTTTTCGGCAACTCCGTATGATGTAACCGGAAGCGGCCAAAAAAGAATAAAACATTATTTTCCGCATATTATTGTAAACTTTGATTTAAAAAATGCAATCAGAAAGGGGTTGGTTAAAACTATCGCGATTGATAAAAGAAAAGAACTAACCGATTTATCTTTGGATTATAACGCCATAAGAGAGGGAAACAAAGTAATTGGCTTGTCGGATGGGCAAAAATTGATGATTCGAGCCGGATTAAATAAATTAAAACTTCTTGAAGAACACTTTGTTAATTTTACAAAAGACAAAAATGGAATCTCAAATAAATATCCAAAGATGCTTATTATGTGCGAGGATACTAATGTTACGCCATTTGTAACGGAGTTTTTAATTTCCGAAGGATATTCAAATGACGATGTAATGAGGGTGGATTCTAGCAAGAAAGGAGAAATTCCGGAAAAAGAATGGCTGGAATTAAAGCAAAAATTATTTAATATCGATAAAAACAAAACTCCTAAAATAATTGTTTCCGTTTTAATGTTAAGAGAAGGCTTTGATGTCAGCAATATTTGCGTTATTGTTCCGCTTCGTTCGACCGCCGCGCCAATTTTACTTGAGCAGACAATTGGACGAGGTTTGCGTTTGATGTGGCGAGAAAAAGAATTTAATGAAATCAGACAAGACAATATTCAGCGGCTTTTGATTGAAAAGAGGGAGCCAAACAGCTACATTGATTTATTGACTATAATTGAACACCCATCATTTATCCAGTTTTATAATGATCTGCTAAGCGAGGGGCTGATTGGCGAGCTTGAGAAAAATCCTAAAGACAGAGGCGATATATTGGGCGATATTATAAAAGCGGAGCTAAAAAATGACTATAAAAAATATGATCTATTTTGGCCTTTTATAATTAAAGAATCCGAAGAAGAGTTGATTTCCGGAGAAGTTTCTGTTGAAAAATTAGAGCCGTTCACCGCTTTTACGATAGACGATTTAAAAAGATTTTTTAAATCCGATGGAGAAAGTTTTGTTTCGGAAGAGTTAACAATGAAAACTCGATTTGGCGAGTATATTGTAAATGGCAGTTTGTTTAAATCTCAAAGCTACAACGAGTATTTAGAAAAAGTTTTAAATATTGTAGTAAATCGCATGGCGCGGGTAAGCGCTCGAAAAACCAAGTCTTTCCCTGTGATGCAAATTAATAATCTCGAGGTGGTAAAGGCGGTTGATAAATATATACGAACCAAACTTTTTAAAAAATCTTTTGATCCATTTGTGGAAAATAATTGGAAAATTTTGCTTTTAAAAAATGGTATTGTTACGCAGCATATTATAAAAGAAATTGCTAAAGTTATTGATGAAATGCAAAAAAATGTTGAAGTAAGCAGTGCGAAAATAGAAAAACATTATTTTTCGGAAGTCCCGAATTTAATGGTCCGTAAAAATTATTCTTTGGAAATCACCAAAACAATCTATGGGCGGCTGCCGTATCCTTCTAATAAAGGAGAATTCGAAAAAGCATTATTGGAATATTCCGATCGGGATAGCAATGTTGAGGCGATGATAAAAGTAAGCGAATATAACCACAACTTTGCTAGCATAAATTACATTAGAACTGACGGTTTATTGTCTTTATATTATCCTGATTTTATAATAAAAACTGCTGACAAAATTTATTTGGTAGAAACCAAATCGGATAAAGATTTGAATGATCCGAATGTTAAGCAAAAACAGCTGGCGACATTGGGTTGGATTAGCAGAATCAATAAACTGAATCTGGAAGATAGAATGGGTCGCATTTGGGAATATATTCTTCTCGGTGAAACCCACTTTTATGGGTTAAGTGACAATAATGCGTCAATTGATGAAATTTGCCAATTGGCAAAAGTTACAGAGGCGAATGTAAAGAAAAAATTGTTTTAATCTGAATATATATAAATCAATAGTCGAATTAATTAAAAAAAGCGCTCAATGCGCTTCTCAGAAAACTTTCTTGTTATTTCCCTAATCTCTCTAAAATGGCTTTGCCCAATATTGTGATCGCCGTTTTCTATAATAGCAAAACGGTTTTTTAATTCCACGCTTGAAATTTTATCTAGTAGTAATTGTGGCGGGGTAGCCGTGTCCTTAGCCCCAAAAATTAGCTGGATTTCATCGGGCGGAA
>JAZDGL010000021.1:0-16105 GCA_043806975.1 bacterium | reverse complement strand
CTCCAAATCCGCTTCTCCTCCGGATAATACTTCACTCCGGAAGAGTCCCTTACGAAAAAAGAAAATTTCTGTTTTCCGTTCAACCCCAGCGGGACTGAACGGTAAGAAGTTTTGGCAGACGACCCTGTCCCGGTCGTCCTTCTTTCCAACCTAATCGGCTGGGGATCCAACGACTCCCCACCGACGGTAAAAGTCCCTTCCAAGAAAACACCGCCGGATTTATTCGGGATCCCGTCGGGAAAAGCCCCCGACTGGATTTCAAAAATGTGCTGTCCATCCTTTGACGAGATGGACACCTTTTGCTCGTAGCCGGAGTCATTATCGCTCCCACAACCAAAAAATCCAAATACTAAAACCAAGAAAACCGCCACAAAACGAAACCCGAAATTCTTTTTCATGACCTTCCTCCTATACTATAAATTGTTAAAAAACACTGTTTAAAAAAACTCAGTTAGTTAATCGTAAATCCTGCTTTGCCGCGAGACCTGCCCGAGGCAGGCGGGTTGCCGCGTCGCTATCCGCCTTCGGCGGATGAACGCTCCTCGCAATGACAGAGCTAAATGATATTAAAAAACTTTCTTAAAACCAGGATTTAAAAATTAATTTTTAATTCCTAGATTCTGATTTTAAATATAGTTTCCGCAAAATAAATCATTTTAAAATCCCTCTCAATCTCCCTTTTCAAAGGGAGAAAATATCAAAACCCCTTTCAACTCCCCCTTATTAAGGGGGAAAATATCGGAATTTATTTTAAAACCTCCCCTAACCCCTCCTTCCAATGGAGGGGAGAAAATTTCTCTCTTCCTTCCAAGGGAAAGAATTGAATTCCTCTCCCCCTTTAGCAAGGGGGAGTTGGAGGGGGTAAGGCTGCCAAAAAACTACTTTTCCAAAATCTGATAACCAAATTTTTCCATTCCAAGTCGCAACCGCAAAAACCATCCCAATTTTCTGTCTTTCTGTAAATTTGCAATCTGCTTATACTTATTCTTACTGATAAAATCTTCAAAACTATAAAGAAGCGCCACAGTAAATCCTTCCCTGCCATCTAAAAATCCTAAACAAAAAATAAACATATACACAAAACGAAAAAATGGAGAAAACGGAACGAAAAACCAAATATCCTTCACGAATGCTTTGAACATCAAAGAATTTGTAAAAAGCTCTTTCCAATCAATCCTCACTTTTCTGTCCATCATCTTAACCATATAACTTGCCTGATAGGTGCTATACCGATTCATTTTTTCCATTATCTGCTCCAAACTCCTATCGCTTAAATGGATTATATCGCCTTTCAATTTTCCCATCTGATTTTTAGGAAGCAAAATATGCGCGTGAACATTTCTGTCCTCATAGCGGCAGCTTTTTCTAAACAGCCTCACATTATAAAGCGGATAACGACCGCCAAAGCGAAGCCATTTTCCTAAAAAATAATGGCGGCGCGCGATTTGAAACCCGTTAATTCTGCCTTTTTTATCCGACGGCTTCTGCTCTATCCCATTTAACTCTTTTCTTATCTCTTTTCTCAAACATTCTGTCGCCCTTTCATCTGAATCAATCAAAAAAATCCACTCGTTTTTTGCCTGAGGAATTGCCCAATTTTTTTGATCCGCAGAATAACCATATTTGCGCTGAATAATTTTTGCGCCATATTTTTCGCAAATTTCCAATGTCCTGTCTTTGCTAAAAGAATCCACAATTAAAATCTCGTCTGCAATATCGCAAACGCTTTTAAGACAATCCTCTATGATATCTTCGCAATTGTATGTAGGTATTAAAACAGTAAGAGACATAAATTAGTTATAAAGTTTCAGGTTAAAAAATTATAGAGTATAGAGCATAAAATATGAAAAAAATTATATGTTTTTAACTTCTTTCTATCATTTCCATATAAACTTCTTCTATTTTCTTAACTTGCTTTTTCAAATTAAATTTTTCTTTAATCGCCTTTCTTCCGTTTTCGGAAAATCGCTGGCAAATTTCGGGATTTTTCGCCAAAAACTCCATCGCTTCCGCCAATCGTTCAGAATCTCTTTCTGGAACCAAAATTCCGCTAACCTTATTTTCAATAATTTCTGGAATTCCAGAATGAAAAGTGGCAATCACAGGCAGCCCGCATAGCATCGCCTCCATAATAGCGGTAGGGATTCCTTCCTGATCGCCATTTTTTGCAATTACGCTCGGCTGAACATAAATATCGTGCCTTGTCAATTCATCAAAAACTTGCTCATTTGGCAAGTTGTCAACCTGCTTTACTCTATCAGAAATTTTCAATTTGTCAATAGCTGCCATTATCTTTTTCTTAAACCGACCCGTCCCGATTATGGTCAATTGCGCGTCAACCCCCTTCTCTAAAACTGCCTTAAACGCCCTTAACAAATAAATTTGCCCCTTCTTTTCAACCATTCTGCCAATGTGGATAAAACGAATTTTTTTCCCCCTCCTTTGGGAGGAGGGGAGAGGGGAGGTGTCGCTTTCTTCCTCTGTTTCCCCCTTTGCAAAGGGGTTAGGTATATTTTTAAAATCCCCCTTAATCCCCCTTCCAAAAGGGGGAAAGATTAATGATACTGCCTTAGCAAAAGGAGTAGGTATATTTCTAAACTCTTCTTTTCTTTCCCCCTTTGTAAAGGGGGCGAGGGGGATTTCGACCCCTTCCTCTGTTTCCCCCTTTGTAAAGGGGGTTGAGGGATTTTCCTTCCGTTTTTCAACTATCCGCTCTGTATCCACTCCCCACGGCAAAACCTTGATTTTTCGCTCGTCACAGCTTAAATCCACCAATTGCATTTTCATCTGCTCAGAAGGTACCAAAACTAAATCACAAACAACAAAAACTTTTTTCAAAATAAGTTTGCCCGCGCCAAACATCTTTTTTGGAAGGCTATACGCATCATAACCATAAAACGAAACAATTAAAGGCAAATTAGTCCGTTTTTTTAGGTTCAAAAAATACCACGCATCAGCGCCGAAATAAGCATGTAAAAGGCAGGCTCTGCTTTCATTAATTTTTTTAATAAAAAAATCCTCTTCTTTTTTGGACGCAATTTTTAAAAGACTTTTTGCCCCCGCCGATTTTTTACTAAATATCTTAAACCCGCGCGATCCGCTTAAAAACCTTCCGCTAGCTTCCCTTGCTAAAACAACGGAATCAAAATTTTCTAATCCTAAAATTTGATTTTCAATAAAAGTTTCCGTGATCGGCAAAAAATCCCTTCGCAAATGCGCGATAACAGGTTTTTTATCGTTTTCTTCACGCTCTTGTTTACTCGCCCCTATTCTACCCATAAAAATTAACTTAAAAAATTTCCTAATTTTTGATTTACATCTTCACCATACTTAACCCCCAGCGCATACAAAAGCCAAAAATAAGTCGCAACCGTGGGAACAAACAAAAAATTATTTGTAAAATTCTGAAAGAAAAAACCGAGGCATCCGCTCATAATTCCCGCGAAAATCACTCTTTCCCTAAAATTAACGCATTTTTCAAAGCCCGCTCGCAAATCCTTTGCCGCCCTCCAGCAAATCCAAAGCACCGCCAATAGCCCAAAAATCCCCAAAGTCGCCCAAGAATATAAAAAGAAATTGTGCGGGGTAAGCACTTCCGTGTCAAAAGTAAAAACCTCATAACGAATAATCCCGCTAGAAAGCTCCTCCAAAAATCGTCCAGGTCCTGTTCCCCAAACTGGATATTCCTTAACTACTAACGCTGCCGATTTCCAAATATCTAAACGGTTTGTAGAATCTTGAATAAATCTTTGCGCCAAACCCGGAATAAACAAGGAAAAAATTAGCGCCACAACAACAATTGAATACACAAATTCTCTTTGGATTTTCTTTTCCTTCAATGCCCAAGCGAAAAAAAACAACACAAAAATCAAATACACTATACTCGTTCGCGTATAAGTTAAGCAAAGGCACACTGTTTGTAAAATAATCGCCAATCCAATTAAGAATTTTTGCCACAGCTTCTTTGAAATTATAAAAAATGAAATTGAAATTGGAATTAAAATAATCAAATAGGCCGCCAAGAGATTGCTTCCTACGAAATTTTCCAAAACCGAACCAAATGTGCCATTCGCCCGCCCGCTCACTATGCCGTCCAGAACAGAATAGCTTCTTGATGTCGCAATTCCAATATTAAAAAGTCCTTGCCACGACAACAAAAAAGCGCCTATCGCAAATGCGCTTTCAAGAACGCTGGCAAAAATCAAAATCGCCAAAACAGTTTCAACTTGCTTTTTTGATTCTATAAAATAATAAGCCAAAATTAAAAACAACAGCGTAAAAAAATACCTCGCCGGACCCTTTGCGATCATAGAAAAAAAATCAACCGAATTTTCTATGTTAATTATATTATAAACACTGGACAAGACCCCCGCTAAAATCAAAGCCAATAATGGATACAGAAAAGGAGTCTTTTTTACTGTAAAACCAAAATTTTCAAATTTAAGAAAAAATAATGCCGCCAGCCCTATTAAAATTATCAATAAAAACAAAAAATCGTCGGCGCTAAAACCGAAATTTCCGATTGGAATATACGGGATAAACGCTATAAAAGCCGAGAAAACCGCAATTGCCCAAAATGCCGCCTTTTTTATCGCTTGTTTTCTTATTTGGCTGTTTCTTTCCATATAAGTCTCTTTATATCAGAAAAATGATAAAATGTCAAGATGCGCAACAAAAAAAGCGGTCGAACCTCTAAGGCTCTGACCGCTTCTAAAAATTCAGGGGGTTAAAAAAAGGATTAAGGATCTATCCTTTTTCTCCCTCCTTGTGGATGCCCAGTCGGGGGGTTGCCCGGCTGAACCATCCATAAAGGGACACTAACTTCAAATCTCGCCACTCTTCGACGAGATTTGACCACAGGAGTAGGGACAGGAGGCAAAGGCTGCTCCCTAAAAACCTGTCTATAAGGGTTTAGCCTGTTTAGAGGCAGACTATCCCCCGCATACAGGTAATTTTTAGGAGCCGTGCCGTGCAAGAAATCCCGGTAAAGCCACCTGAATTCCTTACACCCAAAGCTTTCAAGATAATATTCCCTCTCCAGGTGGCTAGCCACCTGATTCGGGCACCATCCCCTCGGGACAATAAAATATCCCGAAAGAAGATCTCCCCCCTCCTGCGACTGAGACTGAGTAGTCGCAGGAAGCTCCAAATACTCAAACTCCTCTTGCAGAGGGAATTCTCCCTCTGCGATTATAATTCGCGCACAACCGAAAAAACTAAAAAAAAGCACCGCCAAACAAACTCCGAAAAATCGTTTTCTATACATACCCCTCTCCCTCCTAAAAAATTCTTTTATACTCCCGGTAAATTTTCTGGCGGTCCAGAATTTCTAAAACTTGGGGCAAAACTGCTCCCCAGCTCCGCTCCGCCAGTTCCGGGCATTCCCTTTGTCAAAGAATTAGCAAGATTAAAACGATTTGAAATTGTTTCAACCTTGCTTTTTCTTTCAAATAAATATCCAATCCCCAATCCTAACAAAATTCCTAAAATCAAATTCACAATCGCAATTGGAGCAACTGTCCTGAAAGAAGTAATCGGTCCATCCACCAATTTTATCTCCACCCTATCGCCTCCTCCATGATATTGATCAGATTTCTGCGACAAAACATAAGCAATCGCGCTTGCAAAGTTTTCCGCCTGTTCTTTTTCTTTATGAAAAACTTTCAGCCTAATTACGCCTGAATTTTTCACTGTTTTTACCTCAACCATTTCGTCCCAATCTTTTTTTCTCTCTTCCAAATCAGCGCTTTTTAAAATACTCTTATCCAATGAATAACCCGAATTCATTACTCTATCCAAAAAAGATGTAGTTTCAATTATATGCGCCAAAATAGAGGAAATGCTCTCTGCGGACTTTGCGGCAGAATAAGCGTCATCAATTCTCCAATTATTTTGCTTTTGTATTACCAAAAGCTCTGTTTTTGACTGATATTTTCTGACAAAAAATAAAGTAGCGCCGAAAAAAGCCGCTCCCAACGAAAACGCTAAAATTACCGATATTTTATGCCTGTTTAAAAATGTCTTTTTCATTGATTTGAAAGATACACTAAATATCATAAAAAGTCAATAGCAAGATACGGTAACTGCTCGCCAACCTCTTTTTTCATTGTCACTCCGACCGAAGTAATTTCTGCTAGCAAAGCAGAAATTACGAGCGGAGGAGTCTCTTTAATATTTTTTTGCAGAAAACTTAAAATATTGCGCATATTATATTTAAGGGATCCCTCCACTCGCCTTTGCCTGAATACAGGCAGGGCTCGGTCGGGATGACAAATAAGACAGTGAGCAGTTACCAAATAAGCCCCGCCCAAAAATTATCCTCAAAATAAAAAACCGCATTCCCGATTTTAGAATATAAAAAAACTATTAACTTTTGGTTATGATTTAATAATCTTTCAGCTTTTTCAAAAAATGATGCTCGCGGATTTTATCCAGCGCTTTTGCTTCAATCTGCCTAATTCTTTCTCGCGTAACGCCAAACTCCCGCCCAATTTCCTCCAAAGTATGGGTCACCCCGTCATCAAGCCCGAATCTCATTCGCAAAATTTTCTGTTCACGAGGAGACAAATCCTGCAAGACCTCTTGCACATGATCCTCCAAAAGCTTTCTTCCTGCCGCCTGATTAGGCAAAATCTCATCAGAAGCAGGAATAAACTCCGATAAAGTCCCCATATCATCGCCCTCTCCTCCTGCAAGCGGGGCATCCACAGAAATTACCTCCTGACTCACCTCAATAATATGCCTCACTTTTTCCACTTCCATATTCATTTCCAGCGCTATTTCTTCTGGCAGCGGCTCTCTCCCTAAATCCTGCGAAAGCCTGCGCCGCACTTGCGTAAATTTATTGATCGTCTCAACCATATGGACAGGTATGCGAATTGTTCTAGATTGATCCGCAATTGCGCGCGTAATTGACTGCTTTATCCACCAAGTCGCGTAAGTTGAAAATTTATAGCCCTTGTGATAATCAAACTTATCCACAGCCCGAAAAAGCCCGATATTCCCCTCTTGAATTAAATCAAGTAGTGAAAGGTTCGAGCTTCTGCCTACATATTTTTTGGCAATGTTAACCACCAAGCGCAAATTTGCCTCTGTTAATCGTTGTTTCGCAGATTGATCGCCGCTTTCAATTCTTTTTGCCAGCATAACTTCCTCTTCCATCGTTAAAAGCGCCACCTTGCCGATCTCTCTTAAATACATCTGCACAGAATCGCTTGAAATTCCTTCCAGCGCAACCGCTTTCTTGGGAAAATCCACTTTCTCATCCGCCATTTCAATCAAATTCGGAGTTTCTTCCACCCGAATTCCCTCTCCTTCCAGCTCCGCATAAATTTCTTCCAGCCCGCTTATGTCATTCTCTGGATTAGGGAAAATCTGCATTATTTCTGTTTCTGTCACAAAACCTCTTTGTTTTCCCTGTTCAAACAAATCCTGCTTCGCCACTATCAAATCTTTTTTTCTATCTTCTTTGGTCTTTTCAGATTCAATTTTCTTGTTTTTCTTAGAAAGCCTCGCCTGAGCTTTTTGCAAAGCTTCTTTCATTGTATTTCTTGCCGGCTTTTTTGAAATTTTACCGCTATGCGCTTGGGCTTTTAGCGGCTTAACTGCTTTTTTCTGCTTAATTTTCGGCTGTTTAGATTTTCCAAAAAAATCTTTTTTGGAAGAAATTTTCTTGTCTTTCTTTGCTTCTTTTTTCTCAATCTTCATTTTTTTCTTAATAGCAATTTTTGGCATATTATTTTTATTCAGAATTTGCGTTGTTAAGTGTGCAAACCCTATTATTATTTAAACTAGCCATTGAGATTTTGCTTTTCAAGGCTTATAAGTTTTTTAGAAAATCTTTCAAATTCTTCTATTAAAATGTTTAGCGTTTCTTTATCTTTTCTTAATTCCGCCTGCTTAATGTCGCCGCTTATACTTTTTAAAATTTGTCTGATCGATGAAGCTTTCAGCTGGTTAAAACTTTTCTTAAAATCTTCCGCTGGATTTTCTCCGTCAACGCTTTCCTCTAAAATCAACAAATAATTCAACGCGCTTTTCAATTTTTCATCACCATCAAACGCTTCCTGCAAAATTTCTTTTTCTATTTGCCCGCCTTTTTGAATTATTCCCCAAATGACTCGGGCAATTTTATTATGAACGCTGTTTTTGAAAATATCAGGAGAGAAATCGTTTTCCGCTAAATAATTTATATCGCTAAATTTTCTGTTAATAACCCGCGACAAAACATCTTCCTCCAAAAAATCTTGCTTCGTTTTTTTCGCAGAACAAGACGGATCTGAATTTGGCTTTTGGCTTGTTTTACTTTTAACAATCTGCCCAGCGGACTGATTAGAAATTTCTGATAAAGCATTCTCTAAAACCTTCTCGCTCAAAGAAAGTTTTTCTGCCAATTTATGAATATAATGAGCCCTTTCAATATGATTGGAAATTTTTGCGATTGCAGGAAGAACTTGCTTCGCCGCTCTTTTTTTATCTTCCACGCTTTGGGAATTGAAATTTTTAAATGCTATAGCAAAATAAAAATCAATTATGCTTTGATTGCCGCTCACCGCCTCTTTCCAAAGCTGAGGATTTTCCTTAACTAAATCGGCGGCATCTTTTTTCCCTAAATTTTTCACTATACTTATATTAAACCCTAAATTCAAAGCCAAGTCAATACCTTTTTGCGCCGCTTTTATCCCCGCTTCATCAGTATCAAAAGCAATGACAATTTTATCGCACAAATGCCTCAAAATTTGAAGCTGTTCCACCGTTAAAGCAGTCCCGGAAGAAGCAACCGCATTTTCCACTCCTGCCTGAAAAGACGCAATAACATCCATCTGTCCCTCCACAATAATCGCGCAATTTTCTTTGCGAATAGCGGTTTTTGCCTTGTCCAAACCGTAAAGCAACAAGCTTTTATTAAACAGCGCCGTTTGCGGAGAATTTATATATTTACCAACACTGCTTATATCTTGCCCGTTATACGCTGGCGGAAAAATTCTTCCGCTAAACCCAACAATTTGACCTTGCTGGCTAAAAATCGGGAACATTATCCTACCGCGAAAGCGATCAATCAAAACGCTCGGGTTGGAATCTTTCTGAAAAGACATTCCTGTTTTGACGATATTGTCTTTTTTTTCTCCCTGCGCAGATAAAAATTGCGAAAGAACACTCCACTGATTCGGCGCGTATCCAATTGAAAATTTTTCAACCAACTCTTTTTTAATCCCCCGCTCATTCAAAAGATAATTCAAAGCAGCTTTACCTTCGGAACTATTTATAAGCTGGTTTTGAAAATAAAGCGCAGACTGCTTTAAAATTTTTTCAAGAGAATTTTTTTCAGAATAAGCCTGCATTTGCTGTTTTTCTAGCTTAACACCTGCTCTTTCGGCTAAAATCCGCAAAGCATCTTTAAACTCAGTTCCCTCAATTTGCATTATAAAATTAAATACATCCCCGCCAAGTCCGCACCCGAAACAATGCCAAATTTGCTTTTCTTGGCTCACGACAAACGAGGGAGTTTTTTCATTATGAAAAGGACAGCACGCTTTAAAATTCACCCCGCTTTTAGTTAGTTGCACATAGTCTTGAATAACTTCCACAATATCCAGCTTCTCTTTTATTTGCTGCGCCGCATTCAACATAAGTTAAAAATCCTCTCTTAGAGCATTTCTAACATTTATTATACGCTATTTTTAGCAAGAAAGCAAAAAATGACCTCGTTGTAAATACTTAATTGCGTAACTGCTCGCTACTCCTCTTTTATTTCAATTTTGTCATTGCGAGGAGCGTCTATTTGTCCTTAAAGACAAATAGCGCGACGCGGCAATCTCGCGACAAAGCAGGATTTGCAATTTATCTCTAATTTAACGCTATTTTCTGCATTGTCTCTAGATTGCTTCGTCGTCCTTGTTTCTTGCGAAACTGCGGACTTCTCGCAATGACAAATTTGTGATAGTTAGCAGTTACTTTATTATAAATGCTCCGCCGCAAAACCACCTGCTCCAACATTGGCATTTTACCCAAATTTAATTATTTTGCGATTAAAAACTGGCGCGCATCTCATTGATTATTCTCTGCGCTCTTCTTCTTTCGCTCTCTTGTTTCCGAATTTTCCTCCAAAAAAGATACGCCGATTAAAAACTGGCGCGCCGCTTATTTATCAAATTTCAAAAAATATTCTTTTGATTCTGACTCTCGTTTTATTATATCGTTCCAACTCGGATTTACTTCCGAAACTCTCATAATTTTTCCGCCGTGCTTGCATAATGGATTTACCACTCGCGATTTGCAAAAAACTCTTTCAGTATAATCATTCGGATCGCTTTTGAAGCCAATTTTATTATTCATCCTATCAAACAGCAGCCTCAATCCTGAATCATTTTTTATATACGGCTCTATTTTTCCCAAAACAATTTCATCAGTAGTATATAAATCAGTTTCGGAAATATATTTTTTTGAAAGCGCATAACGAAGATAATCGCCAACCGTCCTAAACATAACCGCCGAAAGCAACCCAGAATAATAACCAACATTTAATTTCAAAAATAATTTTGCATATTTTTCCGCGCTTTCAAAATCTTTAAAAATCCATTGCCCGTTTTCCGTTAAAAGATTTTCAATAAAATATTTTCCGTTTTCAATTTCTTTAAAAATAGTGGCTGTTCTTAGTGAATAATCAATTCTATCCGCGCATAAATCTGGCAAATCTTTTTCATTTAGCGGAAAATTTTGATCATTCAAAATATAATCTAAATCAAGATTATATTTTTTGATTATTTTTGGAATTTCCGATTTTCTAACAAATTCGTCAAAAATGTTATCTTGATGACTATGTTCTTTCTCTGATCCAATATCTAAAACATAATCAATGCAATGGGAAAAAGCTGAATGCGAGACATCGTGAATAAGCCCAGCAATTTGTTCTTCAATCGGCGCGCCATACATTTTTAGAAGCACGCAAACGCCAATTGAATGCTCAAAGCGCGAATGCGCGGTTCCTGGAAAATGCGGTTCAAAATATCCAGCTTGATCTATACCCTTTAACCGTTGTAGCGCTTCGGAATTTATTAATTCCAAAATAACCGGTTCATCAATTTCAATATTCCCATAAACTCTATCTGCGTATTTCATGGTTTCTTAATTATTTTATAAAATATAGCTGCCGCAAAAAAAATCCAATATTTTCTCCCTTTTTACCTCCCAAGGCGGTCTGCCCATTAGGCAGAAAGGGAGATCGAGAGGGATTTTAAAATAAATTTTGATTATTTCCCCCCTTAATAAGGGGGGATGAAGGGGGTTTTGTAAATAATTTTTTTTACGAAAGCTACGCCATCCACCATTTCACAAAATGTAAAACTTGGCGGTGTTTTTTGAACGAAGTTCGAACATTTTTTGACGAAAATCCTGAAAACTAATTTGGACTCGGCGGGGCAAACTATTTTTCTGGGGGAATGGAATTGCTCCGCCTCGGCTTTCTTCCCGCCCGCAGGAGGGGTCTGGGGAGGAATGCGGGCGGGTTTTTGAACCTTTCCTTTTTCGCTTCCGAATTTCGTATTTTGCAAAACAAAATGCGCCACCAAATGAGATGTTGCCCTTGACCACCCAACCCATTCGCGGGCAACGCTAAGGTACTCCCTAAAGATTCATTTACAAAATTGTTTAAATTAGTTATCATTATAGTATCAAGAAAGAAACCTTTATATTATATTCTATATACTATAATGTTATACAATTAGAAAAGATATGTCAAATAATAAAATTGCTGAAAACTTAAAGAAACTACGGGCTAAAAAGGGGCTATCTCTCGAAAAGATTGCTCGCCTAGCCGATTTATCACTTAACACTATTGTTAAGGTTGAAAACGGAGTAAATACAAATCCAACCATTGAAACGCTAACTAATATCGCCAAGGCGCTTGAAGTTGGCGTTGATGATTTAATCAAATAGAAATATGACTAAAGAAGAAGCCAAACAACAAATTCAGAAACTCGTTGAGAAATATCAAAGAGTTTTATCAGAGGGGAAAATAAAATCCTACAATGAAGCTCAAAGCAGAAATGAGTTTATTGAGCCTCTTTTTGAATTTCTCGGTTGGGATATGAGAAATCTAACGACTGACAACGAAGTTACCACTGAGGAAAATGTTTCAGGCGGTAGAGTTGATTTGGCTTTTCGTTTTGGCAACATACCAGTTTTCTTTTTAGAAGCAAAGGCGATGAAAGTTGATTTGGACGAATGGAAGTGGGCGGAACAAGCAATAAATTATAGTTGGAACAAAAATGTTACTTGGGCGGTTTTAACAGATTTTGAAAGTATCAAAATTTTTAATGCCGAAATTCCGCCAAAAAGTGTTTCGCAAAATCTTTTTATTGAGCTTAATTGTCGAGATTTTATAAACCGCTTTGACCAGCTTTGGCTTTTATCAAAAGAAAGTTTTGAGCAAAAGCTTTTAGATAAAGAGGCTCAAAAGTGGGGCAAGCTCACACAAAGAAAACAAGTTGGCGAAAAACTTTTTGAAGATTTGATGTTTTGGCGCATTTCGCTCACAAATGATTTCAAAAAGCAGAATAGTTTGACCGATGAAGAATTAGACGAAGGAGTGCAAAGAATTCTTGATCGTCTCATTTTTATTCGCACCGCCGAAGATAGAAAAATAGAACCCAATATTTTAATTGGAATTTTACGAGGTGGAAAGTCCGACCAATACAAACAGTTAGTAAAAGTTTTTCGTGATTTTGATGACGGGTTTAATTCAAAACTTTTCGCACCCCACTATTGCGAAGGGTGGAAAGTGAGTGATAAAACAGTTGGCGAAGTTATAAAAGGGTTGTATGAAACAAAAGACGGCTATCGTTATGATTTTTCTGTCATTTCCGCCGATGTTTTGGGCGGAATTTATGAGCAGTATTTAAGTTTTGTTCAGGTTCGCAAAGGCGAAGACAAGACAAAATCAAAAAGAAAATCTCAAGGTATTTATTACACGCCAAAATATATCGTTGAATTTATCGTAAAAGAAACTTTGGGCGAGGTTTTGAAAAAGACAAAGCCGAAAGAATTGGCGAAAATCAAAGTTCTTGATCCCGCTTGCGGCTCAGGCTCTTTCTTAAATATTGCTTATGATAAGATTTTAGAAACTTTGACAAAGCAAAATCCGCAAACTTCGCTTTTCGCCAAATTTGATATTTTGAAAGAAAATATTTTTGGCGTTGACCTTGACGCACAAGCTGTGGAAATCGCCCAATTAAATCTTTTGTTGAAAGTCTTGTCTCAAAAAACAAAATTGCCAACACTCCAGCATAATTTAAGGGTTGGAAATTCTTTGATTGAAAAAGAAAACGAGAATCTTAAATCTTTTGATTTTCAAAGTGAATTTAAAGAAGTTATCGAGCAGGGTGGTTTTGATGTAATTATTGGAAATCCGCCATATATTAAAGAAGATACGAATCGCCTTGCATTTGACGGATTGCATGATAGTCCATATTACCAAGGGAAAATGGATATTTGGACTCTTTTTGCTTGTCGTGCGATTGACCTACTTAAAGACGGAGGATATTTCAGTTTTATTGCACCTTCAAGTTGGATAGGAAGTGCTGGCGCAAGCTTATTCCGTTCAAAAATATTGAGTAGTGGTGAGATTGTAAAATTTATTGATTTTAATGATTTTAAAGTTTTTAAAGATGCCAGTATTCAAACGATGATTTTTGTTTTTCAAAAGAAGAAACCCAGAAAATCATATAAATTGAGATATGCGAAAATAACAAACAAAAACACGAGTAGTGATGAGGTGGCAAATCTTTTAGCGTCTGGGCTTGATCGTCAAATTGAAAACTCAAATGTTTTTGACGCAACAATTAAACCTGTTGATATTGGTAGTAAATCAATTAGCTTTTCAAATGATATTGTTTCAGAAGTTTTGAACAAAATCGTAAACAAAGGAAATTTTAAACTCTCAAAAAGCGACATTGGAAACGGCATTGATGTTTTACAAGATTTCATTACAGATAAACATTTGGCAAAATTAAAAGATGAAACTATAAAAAAGGGTGACGGCGTGTTTGTTCTGAAAAATTCTGTTGTTGCCGAAATGAAGTTCAATAGTAAAGAGCTTGAATATTTAAAACCATATTTTACCACTTCACAAATCAATCGGTATTTGAGCGATCCCAAAAACGAATACAAAATAATTTATGCCGATAAATATTTTAGGGAACATATTAACGAATTTCCAAATCTAAAAAACCACATAGATTGTTTTAAGAAAATTCTCACCTCAGCTTTTGCACCTTACGGCTTACACCGCCCAAGAGAAGAAAGATTTTTTAAGGGGCAAACTATTTTCCTTTTACGAAAGACAATGTATCCAGCATTTACTTATGTTGAATTTCCTTGTTATGTTACTCGCGCTTTTCTTGCTATCAAGCCCGAAAAAATCAATTTGAAATATTTAACAGCTTTGCTAAATTCCAATCTCATTTATTTTTGGCTCAAAAACAAGGGAAAGAAACAAGGCGAACAATTACAAATCGACAAAGAGCCATTGTTGGAAATTCCTTTGTTTAAAGCAGAAGAATCTGAACAAGAAAAAATCGGCTTAATGGTTGATAAAATCATGATGAAAACGGCTGAATTTAACAAAACTTCGCAAAATACGGATAAGTGGCATTTGTTGAAAGCCGAGATTGAAAAACTTAACCGAGAAATTGATGGAGCAATTTATAAATTCTATGGGCTTACCACAGAAGAAATTAAAATAATTGAAAGTTAAATGAGTGATATATCTTTTTTGTTAAATACATTAAATGGCAGAGAAAAAGCCGTTTTGGCGTGGCTTGTTATTTTTATTCTCTGGGCGGTATCTCAAAAAAATATTCGTAAGTCATTGTTTAGTGTCCTAAAATCTTTTTTTCAGATAAAGATATTTTCTGTTTTTGTCGCGATGTTCGCTTATATTTTTTTGATTTTATGGTTCTTTTACAGTGTTCAAATATGGAATATTGAATTAACTAAGGATATTGTATTTTGGATTTTTGGTTCGGCTATTGTTCTTTTGATGAATACTAATAAAGCCACACAAGACGATAATCATTTCAAGAAAATTTTAAAAGACAATCTCAAATTAATCATTGCCCTTGAATTTGTTGTAGTGCTTTATGCTTTCAATTTTTGGATTGAAATGATTTTTGTTCCCGTGATGTTTTTTATTGTTGCAATGGGGGCGGTGGCAGAAATCAAAAAGGAGTATTTGCAGGTGAAAAAGATTATTGATTTTGTGTTGTCCGCAATAGGTATTTTTCTTATTGTTTTTGCAATTTCTCAAATTGCTAACGATTATCAGAATTTTGTGTCGTTAAATAATTTGCGTTCGTTTGTGCTTCCGCCATTACTTTCATTTGCACTTATTCCTTTTCTATACATCTTTGCGTTAATAATGGCTTACGAAACCTTGTTTGTCCGTTTAGATATTTTTATAAAAAATGATAAATCATTGGCTAAGTTTGCAAAGATAAAAATTTTTAAATTGTGCTTTTTGAATTTAAAAAAGTTAAATAAATTTGCAAAAGAAAGTTCGTCCGATCTTTTGAATCTGAAAGATAAAAATGATATAGTGATTTTAGTTCATAAGTTTGCAAAGTAGAAAATTTTAAGGTGGCGCGCCAGTTTTCAATTGGCACGAAATTCGGAAGCGAAAAAGGAAAGGTTCAAAAACCCGCCCGCATTCCTCCCCAGACCCCTCCTGCGGGCGGGAAAAAAGCCGAGGCGGGGCAATTCCATTCCCCCAGAAAAATAGTTGGCCCCGCCGAGTCCAAATTAGTTTTCAGGATTTTGCTCAAAAAAAGTTCGAACATCAATCAAAAAACACCGCAAAATAAATCATTTGATTTTCTCCCTTTTTGAAGGGAGATTACCGCCCACGGCGGTCTGCCTTGGGCAGAAGAGGGATTTTTAAATAAACTAGTTTCGCAGCGGCTATGTTTAACCAAATAAAGAAAAATTATGAAAGTTATTTTATACATGGCAATTAGCGCAAATGGCATAATTGCAAAAATCGATGATAATACCAATTGGATATCCAAAGATGAATGGGATAATTATAGCTTGGCGGTTCGCGCGGCAGGTT
>JAZDGL010000020.1:0-2841 GCA_043806975.1 bacterium | reverse complement strand
CAGAATAAATTACTACAATGGCAAACGACTGCATACCAGCATAAACTGCCAGGCGCCACTAAAATTTACAATTAATTTTTTAAAAAAACTTTCCTTATCCACAGGTAAATAACGGTTCAGAATTTTTAGAGGTTGACAAATTTATGCTTCTTTTTTAATAAAATATCTCTTAACCGCAACAAATCCTGACTATCCGCATATTCTTTATACGCTCTCGCTCTAAATTCCAAATAATCATTTTCATCTCCGATTATCAATTCGCTATTTAAATAAACCTCGTATTTAAAAACAAAATCCGTATCTTTTATATTTACGATATCCACATTGTATCCTTTAAAAATCTCAGAAAAATCATTAAAAATTTCTCCAAAACATTGGCTCTGTTCTTTTCCATTCGTCTTTAGCGCGAAAACAATATCTAAATCGCTATTTTCATCCGGCTTCCCTTTTTCGGTTCGAGAACCAAAAATCAAAGCAAGT
Source organism: bacterium (assembly GCA_043806975.1). Classification (GTDB taxonomy): domain Bacteria; phylum Patescibacteriota; class Minisyncoccia; order CAYZDR01; family CAYZDR01; genus JAZDGL01. Next base: position 2,361 of record JAZDGL010000020.1, on the reverse strand, counting down.
TTTATGTTGTGTTTCTTGCCCATTTCTTTCAACTGCTTTTTTTGCTGCTGAGTTATTTTCATATATATCTCCTGCAAAACAAATTTATTGACAAAACCCCCTTCATCCCCCTTTGCTAAGGGGGAATATGGAATTTGTTTTGCGGCAGATATAATTATTTTAACATTATTCACTATCCAAATTATATCTTATTTATATTGGCAACGCAAATGCTCCTTTTGCTGTTAAAATTTGCGATTTTCTTGTGCAACTAACGCGCGCTTAACCCAATTAAGTTTGATAGTTTTAAAATTAACCAAGGCAGACAAACCCTATGTCAAAATTTACTTTTCTCCGCCCAACTTATCCACATCGCCAAACCCCTTTACACGAAAAAAAAAAATGGTTTATGATTTGTTTGAGGGAAGGAATAGCTGCCGCAAAACAAATTCCGATATTTTCCTCCTTAATAAGGGGGAATTGAAGGGGGTTTTAAAAATAAATTTGTTTTGCGAAAGCTATAATAATTTAATAAAATAAGGGAAAAAAAATTATGGAAGAAAAAAATTTATGGTCAATCGTTTCGGCGGTTGCCATAACTGCCTTGATCGTTGGCGGGGCAGTTTATTATTCGCAAAAATCCAAAATGGATAATTTGCAAAAAGATATTGATGGCTTAAAAAATCAGATATCTACGGTTAAGGACGCGTCAAATAATTCTGCCGCCGTATCGCCAGCAGATATAACCACAGAAAAACAAATTATGGATAAAATGGCCGAAGAAAGCAAAAAATATCCTGCTGCGGGCGATGCTAGCGACGATACAGTATTGAATATAGTTAAACCATGGGAAAATTCTAGCGGATGGACAACCTATCAAAATCAAGAAGCTGAATATTCAATTGATCATTTAGCGAATTGGATTGTGCTACGAAGCGGATTTCCCAGCGGGGGTTGCGGACAAAATTGTAAATATGCAGAAGATTTGCTTATACAAAATCTTCCATATGTAGGTTTTATGGGAAATGGACCAGCGGAAGGAAGCGTTTTTGGACTAAGAATTTTTGAAATTTCTTCACCGTCTAATTTGACTATAAGAAAATGGATTGAAACTTTGGATATTCCCGAAGCGGATAAGCAACAAAGGATTCGTTATATAAAAACAATGAACATATCCGGAAAAAATATGGAAGTAATAGCAGGAGGAACCACCCCAAGCTGGCAAGAAGGCTTAACCTTTGTCCAAAACAATAAAGTATATGACATCACCTATTTTTCAGGAAGCGTGGAACAATTCCAAAAAGATCTTGGCACTTTTGAAAAAATGGCTGAGTCTTTAATTATAACAACCGAATCAGAAGAAACTAGTTTTGAGCAATACAAGAATCCTAAATATAACTACCTAATAAATTATCCAAAAAATTGGAATGTCCAAAAAGATGGAGAAGCTCCATCCCCTGATCCTCCTGAAGGAGTAAGCTTTTCAGACCCCTCCAATAGTTTAAATGGATACTCCTATGTTTCGGTTGTTACTGGCAACGATCCTTCCCAAGACGAAATTAACGATTTGAAAAACTCCAAAGGATATCAACAAAGCGAAATTACAATTTCTGGGAATATTAAAGCAATCAAGCTAATGGCATCCGACCCCAATACTTCTTTGGTGGGTGCAATATATCTTTCAAACGGAAAAAATCATTTTAGAATTTCCGCGCACGGAGAAACGAAAGTGGATATCTTCAACCAAATGGCTGAATCCTTTAAATTTATCAATTAATTTTGGGGGACAGACCACTATAAAAGGCGGCTTTAAAACCGCCTTTTACTTTTAAAATCCCCCCTAACCCCCCTTTTTAAAGGGGGAAAATTATGCTATTTATACCCTGCCATAAAAATTAAAAAATCATTTATTTTTTAAACACGACTTTCCCTTTTTCCATTATTGGGCATAGGAACACACTGTTTTTATAATTTTTAATTTCTTCGGGAGTGTATCCAATCGCTTCTATCGGATCCAGTGTTTTAATTCTTGCCAAAGATAAATATTCCAACCGCTTCAGTGAATTCATTTTTTTAAAATCTGAGGAAATTATAATTAAATCAATATCGCTGCCTTTGTGCGGTTTTCCATAAGCATAAGAACCATAAAGAATTATTTTCTCAACATCAACCTTTTTCTCAAGCTCTTGTCTATAATTTTCTATTATTCCAAGTAATTTTTTTTTACCCATATTATTATACCCTCCGCGTCTTTCAGATATTTTTTAGTAAATTGACTGTTATATTGCTTGATTATTTTTTGTAAATCTTCCGGATACCTCGTAGCAAAATAATGCGGTGAAAGCCGTAAAATCATTTTTTTAGTATTTTCAGGAAATTCTA
>JAZDGL010000019.1:0-6349 GCA_043806975.1 bacterium | reverse complement strand
TCTACCCCAGTCCCTGAACCTGCAACCTTCCTGCTCTTCGGAGTGGGAATCGTATTTGCTCTTATTTTCATTCCTAGAATCAATTTTTAATAGATTCTAGGAATTTTAGGCGCCTTCCTGTTTTAGGGATAGGCGCCTTTTTATTTTCTGCAAAATAAAATTTTTATGCTATAATTTAACTATGCATCAAATTCACCATACAGAAGGGATTGTAATCAAAAAAATAGATAGCGGTGAAGCGGATTTATTTATCACTATATTATCAAAAGATTTTGGAAAGTTTTCTCTTTTCGCAAAGGGAGGAAAAAAAATTAGCGCAAAAATCGCTCCCCATCTAGATATTTTAAATAAAAGCGAAATATCTTTTGTGCAAGGAAAAAATTTTGCAAGAGCGACAAGTGCTTTGACCTTAAATTATTTTGAAAATTTAAAATCTGATTTTAGAAGGATAATCGCTGGATTTTTTGCTATGGAATTAGCCGATCAGGCGATTGAGGAAAACGCTCCCATTAAAAAAGAATACGAAGAGGTGCAGTTATTTTTAGAAAAGCTTGATTCTTGCAAAGAAAGTAAAATAAATTATTTGCCGTATATTTTTTCTGCGCGCTTTTTGGCAGCGCTTGGATATAATCCGCAGCTTTGCGGGCAGCAGAATAATGAAACAAAACTTTTGCGGGTTTGCCTTGAATACGGCTATGATATCATTGACAAAATTGATTTGTCGTCTGCGGATATAAGAAGATTAAGAGTGATTTTAGATAAGCCGCTGCTGCAAATTATTCGCGCTCCGTTAAATACATGGAAAATTTTAGAAAATGTGGTAAAATAATTTCAAGAGTATCTTAAATAAATTTCCCCCATTTAGGGGGCAGAGGATTTAAAAATATGTCTCTTCAAGATTTTCAAAATAAAATATATAAACAAAATCAGGGAAAAGGAAACGATCAGGAAGAAAATGCTATAAATAACAGCGGGAAGGGCGATAGCCGCCAAGATTTTGGGTTTCAAAAAAATCCAATTCAAACTCCGCTTGGAGGCGGCGAGCCGCAAGCGGAGTTTGGCAGCGCAGGCGCCATTGAAAGCGGTTTGCGAGATCAGGCGATAAAAAATCTCAAAAGAGAAAAAATTAAGAAGAAAATTTTGGTTGGTTCTATCGCGGCATTTTTTATTATTTTAGGATTTAGCTCGGCTTTTCTTTACTATTTTTTAAAAAACAGGACGGTTTACAGGCAGCAAGATGTTTTTTTTGAAATAAATTATCCGCAAAAAATTGTTAATGGAATGGACGCGGAAATAAAAATAAAATTTGGTAATTTTTCTAAAACTGATTTGAAAGATGTATCTATTTCTTTGCGCTATCCTTCATCGCTGGCGGTGATAGGGGGGGATTCGGCGGCGGGAACGAAAGTTTGGGATATTGGAATTTTGGAGGTAGGCAAAGAAAAAAGTATAGCGGTTCCGGTTAGAATTTTTGGGTCGGAAGGGAGCGACCATTTTGTTGAAGGGAAAATGCAATATATTCCAGGAAACTTCAATTCTTCTTTTGAAAAAAATGCAAGCGCGAAGTTAAAAATAAATTCTTTGCCGATAAAAATTTCCTTGAATTCTGTTCGTGAAATTTCTTCTGGAAAAAATGTTGAATATAGCGTGAAGCTGGAAAATCTTTTAGAAAAAGATTTTTTCGGACTGATTTTTAAAGTTGATTTTCCCAGCGGTTTTTCTTTGCAGTCGGCAAAAAAAGGAGATTTGGACGCGGAAGATTTGCAGGAAATAGCGATGGAAAATTTTAAAAAAGAGATGTCTTTTGATTTAAAATCTTTCGAAGAAATTGATTTTGTTTTTGCGGGAAGTTTGGCGGGAGAGACCGGAATGGGGCAGATTGCAAAGGTTTATATAGGAATTGAAAAAGACGGGGAGTTTCTCCCTTACAGTTCCGCAGAGGCTTCCACGATGATAAAAGAAGCGGAAATTTCAGTTTTGCAAATTGTTAAAGACGGAAAAAATTCTGCCGATTGGGGCGAAACCGTTGAAATTAAATTGAATGTGAAAAATACTTGCGAAACAAATTTGAGCGGAGTGGTTGTTTCCGCGGAGATAAAAGGCTTCGCGGTTGACATACTTTCTTTGGCTTCGCAAGACGGGGAAGTTTCAAACGGAGGAAAAGTTATTTGGAATTCTTCTAATGTTTCTGACTTTGGATATTTTTTGCCTTCGCAGGAAAAAGAGCTTGGTTTTTCTTTTAGAATAAAAAATCAATCTTCCGCGAAGAGCATTCAGGATAAAAATTTTATAGTTTCTTCTGCGATTTTTGTAGAAGCTGTGGAAGTTCACGAACCGATATTCGCGAATCCTTTGGACATTAAAGTCAATTCCAAGCTTGGGTTGATTGAGAAAGGATTTTATTGGGAAGAAGGGAGTATTAAAAATTGGGGTCCGATTCCTCCTAAGGCGGGGCAGACGACCACTTATACTATTCATTGGCAGCTGGTTAATTGGACGAATGATTTGGCAAATGTTAAAGTGAATGCGCTGCTTCCAGCGGGGGTAGGATGGTCGGGGAATGTAAAAGTTTCTAGCGGGAATATATATTTTGATAATATCACGCGAACAGCGGTTTGGGATGTTGGAAATTTAGCGGCAAACACGGGAGTAGTTTTGCCTGTGCAAGAAGCTGTTTTTCAGGTGAGTATAAATCCCGCCGAATCTGATTTTGGAAAGTCTTTGAAACTTCTTGAAATTGCGTCGGCAGAAGCAGTTGATCAATTTACGGAAAAGAAGATAAGAGTTTCTGCTTCTGAAAAAACGACAGAATTAAGGGAGGATTTAAAACTTGAAGCGGATGATTATAAGGTTTCAAGATAAAGATATAGCTGCCGATATTTTCTCCCCGCAGTAAGGGAGGCTGAGAGGGATTCTAATGTAATCTCCCTTTAAAAAGGGAGATTACCGCCCAAGGCGGTCTGCCTTGGGTAGAAGAGGGATTTTAAAATAAATTTCGATTATTTTCCCCCTTAATAAGGGGGAATTGAAGGGGGTTTCGGTATTTTCTTTCTTTAGTAAGGGAGTTTGAGAGGGATTCCGATATTTTCTCCATTTGAAAAGGGAGATCCGACAGCTGGCGGAGAGGGATTTTATAATTTTTTTTGCGGAAGCTATATTGAGAAAAATTTTATGTTTTCTATTATTCAAAAAAATGGGTTGTCCCGCAGAGGTATTTTAAAAACAGCGCATGGAAAAATCAGGACGCCTTTTTTTATGCCGATTGCGACGCGCGGCGCGGTTAAAAATTTGTCTGTTGAAGATTTGAAAAAAATTGGAGCGCAGATCGTGTTGAGCAATACTTATCATTTGTGGTTGAAACCAGGAGATGAAACAATAAAACAAGCGGGCGGATTGCATAAATTTATGAATTGGCGCAGACCGATTTTAACGGATAGCGGGGGTTTTCAAGTTTTTTCTTTGGGAAAATTCGCGCGGTTTTCAGAAGATGGCGTGGAGTTTAAAAATCCTGCAAATGGTGATAAGCGGCTTTTGACTCCCGAAAAATCCATTGAAATTCAGCTTAATCTTGGCGCAGATATTATAATGTGTTTTGATGAGTGCATTCCGTGGGATTGTTCGTATGAATACGCAAAAAATTCTGTGGAGCGCACTACAAGGTGGGCGCGCCGATGCAAAAATTATTTTGCGGAAAAAATTGATATTAAGAAAAAGAAGCGCCCGCTTATTTTTGGAATTGTTCAGGGAAATAAATTTGAAGATTTGAGAAAGAAAAGCGCTTTGAATTTGGTGGAAATTGGTTTTGACGGATATGCTATCGGAGGCGCTGATACTGTGCACGGAACCCACGAAGAAATGATCAGAACGCTAAAAATGGCGCTGGATTTTCTCCCCGAAGACAAGCCGCGATACTATATGGGCGCGGGAAAGCCGGAAGACATTGTTGCGGCGGTAGCTTTAGGAGTTGATATGTTTGATTGCGTTATTCCCACGAGAAACGCGCGGCACGGGAGTTTATTTATCAATAAAATTTCCCTTCTTGACGAGGAGGGGTTAGGGGAGGTTTTTCAAAAGAATTTCCCCCTTTTTAAAGGGGGATTAAAGGGGGATTTTTACCATACTATTCAAATCACAAATTCAAAATTCAAAACTGATTTTTCGCCGATTAGCGAAAATTGCGATTGCTATGCCTGCAAAAATTATTCCAAGGCATATATCCGTCATCTAATTGATATAAAAGAATCTCTCGGGATGAAGTTATCAACAATTCATAACTTGAAATTTTATCTGAAATTGATGAAAATGTTAAGAGGAGAAAAATAATTTCCCCTCCTCTCGGAGGAGGGGGCAGGGGAGATGCGCTTTTCAGAGGGGGTGTTGTTCAAGACGGTCTGCCTTATTTTCTGTCCTCGGGATGGGGCAGAGGGGGAAATGCGCTTTTCCTCTTCCCTTTACCAAGGGGGAGATGCACGCTTTTCTTCTCCCCTTTAATAAGGGGGAGATTAAGAGGGGGTAAAATATCATAAAAACAAAAATAAAATTTATTTCCCCCTTTTTAAAGGGGGATTCGCCATTTGGCGAAAGGGGGATTTTAAAACAAAAATATGACAAAACTTGGTCGTCAAATCATCGCAGAATTTTCCGCTTGCGATGAAAAAATTTTAAACGATGAAATTTTACTTAAAAAAATTATTCGCGAAGCTACAAAAAAAGCGAACCATCATTTGGTGAAACTTGGCAGCAAAAAATTTTCTCCGCAAGGGATAACTATTTTTGGGGTTTTGGCGGAAAGCCATATCAGTATTCATACTTATCCCGAATATGGCTACGCGGCAGTGGATATTTTTACTTGCGGTCAACATTCCAATCCTACACCTGCATTTCAGTATATGAAAGAAGCGTTAAGAGCGGGGAAGGTGAAGATTGTGGAATTGGAGAGAGGGTTTTAGCTTGACAAAAATAAAATGAATTAGTATAATCTAAATTATACTAATCTAAATTATACTAAATCAATGAAATTTTATAATAGGCAAAAAGAACTCAAAGCGCTTAATGGATGGTGGAGCGAAAAGAAAAGCAATTTAATCATCGTTTATGGAAAACGGCGGGTTGGGAAAACGGCGCTTTGTTTGGAATTTATAAAAAATAAATCATCTGTTTATTTTTTATCCGAGCGGCTGGATATAAAATTGCAGCTTAAAAAGCTTTCCTGCCAGATTGGAGAATTTTTTAATGATGATTATACCGCGAAATATGGGATTGATGGTTGGGAGCAATTATTTAAATATATAGCGCAGAAAAATAAAAAATTTGTTTTGGTGATAGACGAGTTTCCTTATTTGGCGGATGCAGAGCCGGGAATTTCTTCAATATTCCAAAAGGGTTGGGATTTGTATCTTAAAGATTCAAAAGTTGATTTAATTTTATGCGGTTCAAGTATTGGGATGATGGAGGAGCATACATTAGTCCATAAATCGCCGCTTTACGGGAGAAGATCGGGACAAATTTTGGTTCATCCTTTTTCTGTTTTTGATTTAAGCGATATTTTTCCCAAAAAATCTTTTGAGGATAAAATAGTCGTTTATTCTATAGTCGGCGGCACTATTACATATTTAAAATATTTTATCGAAGAAAAAAATATTTGGAAAGCCGCGGGGAAATATATGCTTTCAAAAGAACAATTTCTTTTTGAAGAAGCGGAGTTTTTGCTAAGAGAAGAATTGCGGGAGCCGAGAAATTATTTTTCAATATTGCTCGCGCTTTCTATGGGAAAAAGAAAGCTGGGAGAAATCATAAATGGAACAGGATTTGATAAAAGTTCTTTATCTTCTTATCTTGCTATTTTGGATCAGCTGCGTTTAACTGAAAAAGAAACTCCTATTACGGAAAAATATCCCGAAAAAAGCAGAAAAGGACTGTATAGAATTAGAGATGAGTATTTTGAATTTTGGTTCAGGTTCATTTTTAATAATAAACGCTTGCTTGAAGAAGGAAAAAGCAGAGAAGTTTTGAGTATTATAAAAAATTCTATTATTGACCTGACAGCTAAAAATTATGAAAAATTCGCAATAGAGTTTATCAAAAAAGAATATCCCAACTTTAATCGCGCGGGGAAATGGTGGGACAAAAATGAGGAAATTGATGTTGTTGGCATAAATAATGAGACAAAAGAAATTATTTTCGGAGAAGTAAAATGGTCTAGCAAAAAAGTCGGGGTTGATGTTTATTTGAATTTAAAAAGGAAGGTTGAATTAGTTGATTGGAATAAAGAAAATAGAAAAGAATGCTATATTCTATTTAGCAAAAGCGGATTTACGGAAGATATGATGAAATTGGCGAAGAAAGAAAA
>JAZDGL010000018.1:0-37747 GCA_043806975.1 bacterium | reverse complement strand
ATTTCAAAGTCCTTATACGAAAATCCATCTGCTTCTAAGCAATGGACTATTGAGTAAAGGGTATGGACTATGTTAGGGAATTCATTTCTGGCGGGAATAATGACAGAAATAAGTGGCTTATTCTTCATAATACTCCAATATTAGATTTTAGGCAAGCTTGTCTTTGCTAAAATAGGTGTATCTTTAGTATTTGTCTTAATTTATATGATTTTAAAGGATCTCTAAATTTTTAAGCGGACACTAGTGATAAAACGAATAAATAAATTCTTAGAAAAAAATCTTTCATCTTTTGCATATCGCGACCTCTTTCAGTAAAATTTTTGTCAAAAAACATCATCTCATTATCAATAATCATTCTACACCAAAAAAACTACTAAGTCAATAGTAATTGACTTAAATTTTTTCTTCCTGTGATACAGATGATGCAGAAATTTTAGCACTAGAATTTGTGCATCTCTCATTTTCAAAATAAAAACACCTTTCTTTTTGTCCCTGTATTAAGGACATAAAACAAAATTTGCAAATAGCAAAATTTCCATCTGCAAAACAAATAAATTTTCCTTGACTTTTACGACAAAAATTATCTCTTTCAATCCCCTTTACTCCATACTTCATCTCTTCCCTCCCCAAAATAATTTAATTGTCAAGATGCAAAATAATTCTAAATTATGCTACCATAAAAATGAAAAGAAATCTAATTTATATTGTATTTTATGGATAGCAAAATTTTAGAGATAAAAATTTCAAATTTAGATTACAATCAAATTTTTAAAAAAATATCTGAATTTTTAAATTCACCCGCGCAACACCGCATTATTACGCTAAACCCTGAATATGTCCTTGAAGCGCAAAAAGACGAGCAGTTTAAAAATATAATCAACAATGCCGATTTAGTCGTTGCAGACGGAATCGGCATTCTATGGGCGGCAAAATTTTTATCACTCCAAACAAGCCGTTTTAAGATTTTACGAAATCTTCAAATCGTGATACAATATATTTATACGGGAGCAAGCTTGATATTTTTACCATCTTATTGCAGATCAGTCATCAAAGAAAAGGTGAGCGGAGTTAATATAGTTAAAAAAATTACGAACTGCGAACTGCGAATTACAAATTGTCCTATTAGAATTTTTTTGATAGGCGGATATAATGGCGCTGCAAAAAAAATAAAAGAAAAATATCCAAATACCGTAGTCGAAACTTATGAAGGCTCTCCGGACATCCAAAACGACAAAAAAACGCGGGAAATCATAAACCAAGCGCAGCCGAATATATTATTTGTCGCCTATGGAAATCCCGGCTCAAAACAGGAAAAATGGATAAGTCGAAATTTACCATATTTACCATCAGTAAAATTTGCAATGGGGGTAGGTGGAAGTTTTGATTTTTTATCTGGAAGCATAAAGCGCGCGCCAAAATGGATGCAAAAAAGAGGGATAGAATGGTTGTGGCGACTATTTAGGCAGCCGAGAAGGATAAAAAGAATATGGAATGCAGCGGGAGTGTTTAGCTGGCAAATTTTAAAGTTAAAAATAAAAAACAACACTTCTGTCATCCCGAACGACCCGAAGGGGAGAGGGGGATCTCTTTAATAGTATTTTCAAAATTTATATTTGATCATTGCTAATATTTTTGAAGAGATTCCTCACTCCACTCCGTTCCGTTCGGAATGACAAAAAATATGGTCAGAACTCGTTTCGCTCCATCGCCAACAGGAAAAATGCATATCGGCGGCGTTCGCACCGCGCTTTTTGCGTGGCTTTTTGCGCATAAAAATAAGGGGGAATTTTTTCTAAGAATTGAAGACACCGACCAACAAAGATTTGATCCAGAAGGGCTAGAAGCAATAATTGAAAGTTTAAAATGGATTGGAATAAATTGGGATGAAGGCGTAATTGATAAAAATGGAAAAGAAAAAGGGGATTTTGGCCCATATATCCAAAGCAAACGGCTAGATATTTACAAAAAATACACAAATGAACTTATTGAAAAGGGAATAGCTTATTATTGTTTTTGCTCGCCTGAACGGCTTGAAGATTTGCGAAAAGAGCAAGAAAAAAACAAACAAGCGCCAATGTATGATCGCGCCTGCTTAAAATTATCTTCGGAAGAAGCCAAAAAGAAAATTGAAGACGGGCAGCCTTTTGTAATCCGATTTAAAATGCCTGATAAAAAATATATTTTGGAAGACATTGTTTATGGCAAAATAGAATTTGACGGAAAATTGATTGACGATCCCGTTTTACTGAAATCTGATGGCTATCCAACATATCACTTTGCTCATATAGTTGACGATTATTTAATGAAAACTACCCATATTGTTCGCGGAGAAGAATGGATTGCTAGCGCGCCAAAGCATCTCGCTTTATTTGAAGCGTTTGGCTGGGAAGCGCCTCAATACGCGCATCTGCCAGTTATTTTGGGTTCGGATAAGAAAAAACTATCCAAGCGGCACGGCAGCACAAAAGTTTCCGATTTTCAAGAACAAGGGTATTTGCCAGAAGCGATTATAAATTATATCGCTTTTTTGGGATGGAACCCAAAAACCGAACAAGAGATATTTTCAAAAGAAGAACTAATTGAAAATTTTGATTTATCCAAGGTGAATAAAGCCGCGCCAATTTTCAGCTACGAAAAACTAGATTGGTTTAATGGGCAGTATATTAAGAAAATGGATTTAGAAGAACTAGCAGAAAGATGCGCGCCATTTATAGAAAATCAAAAAACAAAAGCTTGTCCCGAGTTAATCCGAGGGATCAAAAACCTGCCTGCCGGTAGGCAATGTCAAAAATTTATTGAAAAAATTTCAGATAAAGAATATATCAAAAAAATCGTTTCCATAGAACGGGAACGGATTAAAAAACTTTCAGATATTACGGAAAATATTGATTTCTTTTTATTTGATAAAATTGATTATTCGGCGGAAAAACTTATTTGGAAAAAATCTAACAAAGAAGAGACCATAAAAAATCTAGAAACAATCCAAGATATTTTATCCGAAATCCCCGAAAACGATTGGACGAAAGAAAATTTAGAAGCAAAAATTACTCCGAAAGCAGAAAAAGCAGGCAAGGGAAATATGCTTTGGCCAATGCGCTATGCCCTCACAGGAGCAGATAAGTCGCCAACTCCCTTTGAGGTTGCATGGGTATTAGGAAAAGATAAATCGATTGAAAGAATTGGGGAGGGGATACAAAAATTAAAAATTTTATTATGAATTTTAGGAAAATATCAAAAATAAAAATTCTAACCATTATAATTATTGTTTTATTTATTCCATTTAAGCCTGTTTATTCCGACACGCTCGATCGGATCAATTCGGAAATTTCAAAAAAACAACAGCTTTCAAAAGAACTTGAAGCAAGAGCAAAAAAATACAATACTTTAATTAGCCAAAAGAAAAAAGAGGTTGAAAGCCTGACCAACCAAATTGAAATTATGGAAGCGGAAATTTCCGAAATGGAAGCCAACATTGATTTAACCACAAACCAAATTGAAATTTTAACAATTGAGACAAACGATTTAAGCGCCGAAATTGGAGTTAAAGAGGCAGAAATATCAGAAAACAAAAAATATCTTTCCCAATCGCTTAAAAAAATATATGAATACGACAATACGGAAATGTTTTCAACTTTACTGAATAATAACACTCTCTCCGACTTTTTAAACCAAGTTGAGTATTTAAAAAATTTGCAGGGCGACCTAAAATCATCCATAGAAAAATTAAAAGACAAAAGACAGGAGCTTCAAACTTCAAAACAAACAGTTGAAGACAAAAAATCGGCGACGGTTGTTTTAAAACAGCAGCAAGAATATCAAAAAAGCGTATTAAATGAACAAAAAAGAAGTAAAGACGGACTGCTTTTTATTACAAAAGGGCAAGAGAAAGAATACAAAAACCTACTAACAGAGGTTGATAAGCAGAAATCGGAAATACTAGGAGATTTAGAAGAACTGGAAAAACAGAAATCGGAAGAATTGGCAAAGGCGAAAAGCAGGCAATTAAGCCCAACTTCGGGGGTTGCTTCCACCAGCTGGTATTTTCGCCAAAATGACGCAAGGTGGAAAAATACCACAATCGGGCATTCGCGATCAACGCTAGGAAGATATGGATGCGCCGTTTCTTCTGTGGCGATGATAGCAAAATACAATGGAGTTGATACAAATCCGGGAATTTTGGCAAAACAGCCTATATTCTACAAAGATTTAATCAAATGGCCACAGGAATTAGGGACTATTGAACTAATATACAACAAATCCCGTTCTTTGGTGGACTGGAATAGGGTGGACGAAGAGCTTTCTTTGGGATACCCTGTGATTGTCTTCATTAAAAGAACCAACGGAACAGGCGGGCATTATGTGGTTGTTGCGGGAAAAGACAAATCAAATGGGAAATATGTTGTGCACGACCCATATTTTGGACCAAATATCTACTTGGATTCTTCACGAGAAAATATCTCAATTCTTTACGGAGGATGCGGAACGCAAGTTGATCAGTTAATTATTTATCACAAAAAATAAAGTCTGAAAAATTAGAAAGGCGCGTTTTTAATGCAGAAGGGGAGCTAGATAAAAGCTAAAAATATGGATATAAAGAACATTAAACCAAACCAAAATAAGAAGTTAATAATTGAAATTGCAGGGGAGTATTTTTACCGCTATCCAATTAAAACGCACCTCATTGGCAAGGACGACAACCTTTTGGCGATAGCGAAGAAATATCTAAAAGATATTGTGCGACACGATGACTTGGCGGTTTTTTCTAAAAAAATTGTTTCCATTACCCAAAAAAGAGCATATTTGCCAGAAGAAATTACGCCGACTCGCCTAGCAAAAGTTTTTTCTAAATTCGTTAAAAAAAGCCCCAAAATTGGAACCGTTCTAGGAACGCCTGAGGCTATGCAGCTTGCCATTGATGAGTCTGGAAGGTTTAGGATAGTCCTGGCAGCCGTTTTAAGCGCCCTTACCAAGCCTTTTAGGCTCAAAGGTATCTTTTATCGCGTAGCTGGGCAAAAAGCGCTTTCTGTAAGCGGACCGGCAAACTATACGATATCGCCATACAATAACTACTATTTTAAATGTCCTGCTGATCCTAAAATTACGGCGCAAGAGCTGTCACGACTGTTAGGATGCCAAACGGTTATAATTGACGCTTGCGATATGGGAGTTGATGTTTTAGGGGCATCAGATGAGATAAGTAAAGAAATTATCAAAAAGATATTTCAAGATAACCCGTTAGGGCAATCCAACGAGCAAACTCCGATTGCCGTTATAAGAAGAGAAAGACCAGGAAAAAATCTATAATTAAGCACTTCTCCAAATATCCTGTTTTTATGTCGCACAAGATACATTGTGCGACATAGCCTAAAAGTTATCCACAGGGTGGATTTTTTATAATTCCTAGCGAGCCCACAGGCGCAAGCTTGCTTGCACCTGTGGCGAACGACGGAATTTCAAGCGCCGCAACAGCGCTTATTTTTATGGCGCTTCCCTATTTTTATAATACACTTTTGCCGCAAAACAAGTCATCAAATTTTCCCTCTTTTTAAAATAGTTCGGGATTATTTTCTAATCCTCTCCCCTTTTACAAGGGGGAGATTAAGAGGGGGTAAAAAAATACAGCGAATTTTTATTCGCTGTATTTTGTCTTATGCCTAAAATTATTTTTTCATCTCCTCCCATTCTTTTCGCAAAAGACCAAAAATTATCTCGTCGCAATATCTGCCATTTTTGTAAAAAGATTCTCTTTTTCTCCCCTCTTCCTTAAAACCCAGCTTTTTATGCAAAGCTAGGCTCCGCGGATTAAAATCCAGAACTGCAGAAGAAATACGATTTAAGTTAAGTCGATAAAAAGCGAAATTGATGATAAGCTGAGCGGCTTCCGATCCATATCCTTTTTCCCAATAGTCTTTTTCCCCTATCATAATCCCAAAGCCAGCATTTCTGTAAATCATATGTATCCCATGAATCCCACAAGAACCTATGGGTTTTGGCTCTTCGCAATCAATTGCTTCAACAACTAAAATAACGCTATCAGTTCTTGCTACTTTTTTCTCAAACCATTGTTCTTCCATTACCTCAGCCATTGGAAGATCATGCGAAGTAAATTGATTTACTTCTTGATCATTTACCCAAGTAGCAAGATTATAAATGTCAGACTTTTTAATTGGCCTCAAAAGAACTTTTTCTCCTTTAAGCATTTTGCAACTCCTTTGGTTGATTGTTAAAAAACTTTCCAAAAAATCAAAAATCTCGGCGTTTAGCCGAGATTGGGTTGTTTTAAGTGATTTTTATCGATTATTTACATAATACGATGCTTAAAATAATTATCCCGACTAAACGAAAACATTGGAAGATTTGTTGAGATATTGGCTGTTTTTGGCATAAAAATGCCAAAAACAAAGCAAAAATTCCCGGAAATCATTCCGACTCGGTTGTTTCTATTTAACTGGTGATAATTTATATTACTCATTGCGATTTATTTATATCACACGAGATGTTTTTTGTCAAATTTTTTTGTATATGATTATTCACCGTATTTTAATCCTGTCATTGCGAGGAGCGTTCATCCGCCGAAGGCGGATAGCGACGCGGCAATCTCGCGACAAAGCAGGATTTACGATTTATTTTTAACTTAACGCTATTTTCCGCGTCGTCACGAGATTGCTTCGTCGCCCTTGTTTCTTACGAAACTGCGGGCTTCTCGCAATGACAATTTTGAGGCAGTAAGTAGTTCTGCCAATTTAGATTGACAAAATGTAAAATTGGTGCTATAATATAAGTGTTCGGCTTCAAATGCGAATGTGCGGTAGTTCCTTGAAAAGCTGTTTTCTTCTCTATTTTCGGCTTATTCTTCTGGCTACAATCACAGTGATTATCTGATAATAGTCATTGCGATTGCAGCCAGAAGAAGTCAATAACCTTAAAAAGAAAGAAAGGAAAAATTTGATGGAAAATTCAAAAAAAGCATTAAAAGAAAAAGCAAAAGAGCTTTCAGAACAAGCGACAAAAGAATGGTTACCTGTTTATGATTTATTTCTATGTGGTGACTCTCAAGATAGAATTAAGGAAGAATTGGCAATTCTCAATTGCGAGATTACCAGGGAAAAAAATGAATCGGGAATTTATTACTGGGCAGTTCGAAAATTACTCTAGTTTTATTTTATACCAGGCCTCGATGCATTGCATCGAGGCGCTTTTTTATATTTTAAAATCCCTCTTAATCTCCCTTTAAAAAGGGAGAAAACATCGGAATCCCTCTCAGTCTTTCTTGCCGCGTCCCGCCAAAGCCCATAGGACGAAGGATGGCCAAAGGGAGAAAACATCGGAATTTTTTTTGCGGCAACTATATTATTTAAGGGATCCCTCCACTCGCCTCCGCCTGAATACAGGCAGAGCTCGGTCGGAATGACAAATAAGGGCAGCAAGCAGTTACCAAGATAAAGTTAACACTTTGCTTATGTCGCTGTTAAACAAAAATAGTTCCCTTTAAAAAGGAACTGCAGAGAAAGACTATTCTATATCCAAATGCGAGTAAATCGCTTTCGGATGCCCCCCGTAAGCTGCCCAAAGCTGATCGCCATAACTATAATGCCACCATTCGGCAGGATAATTTTGAAATCCAGCTTTTATCATAGCATCAAATAAAACCTTTCTTAATTCCTGCTCCTCAGAAGAAATCAATTCATTGAAAGTAAATGTCTTTTCGCTAAACCCCCATGCTTCAGTCCCTAAAAATAATTCATTCCCCTTTTCGTCGCCTAGCGCGACATCCACAGCTCCACCAGTTTGGTGCCCTCCTTTTCCCGTCGGCGCAGCAACACTAAGCCTGACCTTTCTTCCAATTTCTTCTTTACTAAAATTCGGGTTTCCTTTCTCTACTTTTAAAATAGCGCTATCCCAAATTTGCTGCTGCTTTTGCCTGCTTCTAAACCCTTCTAGAAAAATAAGCGTAAAACCAATCGGTAAGCTATCTGCCGCCTCATTTAACATCTCAAGAACTTTTTCCCGAACAAGAAAAACATCCGCAAATTTATCCGAAATCTTTAATCTATCCGTTCCTTTTACTAAAACCAGCCTCTCTCCGTTTTCTTCAATTTGGATATTATTTATCTGCTCTCGCGACAGCAATTTTTGCATAATTTTCAAAATAAATTTGATTCTATGAATTATCTTGTAATTTTTCTAATAGTTTTTTGAAATATTCCAACGACTTAGGCAAGGTTTGATAAACTTCTTCTGCTGTTATTTCTTCATAAGTATGCGAGGTTCTATCGCGAGCATCCGTAATTTCCAGCCAAAATTCATCGTTTTCAATAATTTTTTGCTGATAAGCATCGCGAAAACAACCTTTGGGAGAATTGCAAATAACACCTCTTTCTTCTTCCAAATAAGCCTTAACCGCTTTCCATGCCAAATCAAAAGTAAATTCAAACCTTTGAATGGCAGAATCTCTCATAAAATCATTTTTTTCTTGCTTCAAGACTTCATCCAGCCGCAAAACGGCTTTTTTAAATTGCGATAATAATAATGAAAATTTGCTTTTTCCCATTTTTTTATGTTTTACGGATTAATTATTTCAATAGATTTTTTTGCAAAATTATAAAATTCCGGAGAAACTTTTTTAAAATCCACCAGTTCAACTTTATACAAAATCGGAATTTCCTCAATTTCCTCCTTAATATTTTCAAATTCTCTGATTGGAACAGGATTCTTCCCTTCTATTCCAAGATCAATGTCAGAACGGTCGCTTCCTCCTCCGAAGACCCTTGAACCAAAAAAGAACACCTTGTATTGGCTTAAATCTAAATGTTTACTCGCTATTTCCAAAATCTGCTTTTTTAATTTTTCTTCGCTGTATTTTTCTAATCTCATTAGTTTTATTTTAGCATAGTTTAGGAAAAATAAAAACATCCCGTTTAACAAAATCTCAAATTTCCTCCATATAAAAAAGTTTTGAAATTTCAAGAATTTGCTGTATAATATCCTTATGAAAACATCTTATTCGGCGCTAGATACCTTTTTACAGTGCCCGCTAAAATACAAATTTCAAGAAATAGATAAAATCCGCGCGCCGAAGGGCAAGGATGCGATTTTTGGAACCGCAATTCACAGCGCGTTGAAATTTTATCATCAACCGGGACGATTATCCCCTGTTTCAGAAAAAGAGGTCTTGAATTTTTTTGTCTCCAACTGGAAAAAAGAGCTTTTTGAAGATGAATTTGCCGAGCAAACTCTTTTTAGCCAAGGGAAACAAATTCTAGAAAAATATGCTAAGCAAAACGATTCTTCCAAAATCAGCCCTATCGCGCTTGAATTGTATTTTCAGGCGCCTATGAACGAAAACCACTCTCTTTCTGGAAAAATAGACCGCATTGATAAGCTTGAAGACGGCAGTTTTGAAATTATTGACTACAAAACAAGCCGAAGACTGCCTTCCCAAGAGAATATTGAGAATGATTTACAGCTTGCTATTTATCAAATCGGATTTTTAAGCCAATGGCCTGATTTTGACAAAAATCCGATAAAAACAAGCCTTTATTTTTTGCAGCACGGGATTAAACTTTCCAGCGTTAAAACATCAGAAAATTTAGAAACAACAAAACAAAAAGTTCTGCATATTATTGAAAAAATAGAAGAAGCAGAAAAAAACAATAAGTTTGAGCCGATTGTGGGACCGCTTTGCGATTGGTGCGGATTTCAAAAAAATTGCCCGATGTTTTCGCATAAATTCAAAGAAAAATCTGCCGCGCAAGAAGAAATAGACATTCAAAAAATTCTGCGCCGTTTTTTTGAATTGAAAGAACAGGAATCGGAATTAGCGAAAGAAACAGCTGAAATGAAAGAAAAAATCAACCAGTATTGCGATGCGCAAAAAATAGAGCGAATTTTTGGAGATGATGGGGGCTCTATTGTGCGATCTACCCAAAAAAGATTTGATTACAATTGGAACACCGTCTCTGAAATTCTTAAAAAAGCTGGAAAATGGGAAGAAGTTTTTGCCCCGGATAAATCTAAATTGGAGGAAATTTTACCCGCCCTTTCTCCTTCTGATTTTATGGAAATAGAAAAAACAAAAAAAATCGGGAAAGAATGGAAAGTTTTAAGAATTGAGAAAGGATAAAATCCTTTTTTGGAAACTTTTTTAACGGATTGCTGTTTTTATCTTTTTTTAGTATTCCCCAATGCACCCCCTCCTAACCTCCCCCTTACCAAGGGGGAGAGAAAAAAAATCCCCCTCAGAAAAGGGAAAAAATCCCCCCCTACCCCTTGATTCTCCTTCGTTCTATTGATTCTCCTTTGCTCTATTGTGTTTCGGCAGAACATAGTAAGGGGGAGAGGAAAAAAATCATTCTCCCAAACAATCGCTGGCGGGTTTGCGGCCAGTTTCTTTTGCCTCTTCTTCCAAATCAAACCAAATTTTGTTTTCGTCCTTGATGCGCGCGACACTGGGACAATTCCAAAGATGATAAATGTCGCTGTTTTTGCTAGCGCAATACATTCCATAGCGAGGTTTTTCTGTTTCTTGTAGGGGCGGAAGATTCTCCGCCCCTACGGAATCGGATAAATCTGTGTTTTCGCTCAAAGATGATCTGATTTGGATTGGCAGTTCATTGCTTTCTAAAACACTAATTCTTCCGACTAAAAAAGCAATGCCTACCGCAGTTAAAACTATTCCAAAAATCGCTATATTCTCCCCAAATTTCTCCCAAAAGTCTTTTATTGACATATTTTTATATTTTGGTATAATAAAGTTGTTGATTTAAAAAATAAATGGCGGGGGATAAAACCCCCTCAATCCCCCTTTTCAAAGGGGGAAGAAAGAAGTTATGGCGCATAAACTAGGACAGGGTTCAAGCAAAAACGGACGAGATTCACAGCCGAAATACCTCGGTGTAAAACTTTTTGACGGTCAGATAGCAAATATCGGTAGTATTTTAATTCGCCAAAGAGGAAATAAATTTGAACCAGGATTAAATGTAAGGCAAGGGAAAGACGACACTCTATATGCGGTAAAATCCGGGAAAGTTCAATTTTCCACAAAAAAAGTTACTAGTTTTACGGGGAAAAAGCTTGTGAAAAAGTTTGTGAATGTGATGTAAATACAGCAAAAATAGATTTATTTTAAAAACTAGAGGAAGCTCTGGTTTTTTAGTTAAGCAGAAACTTCCAAGATTGCCGCGTCGCCTTTCGAGCTTCTCGCAACGACAAATTATAGCTTTTGCAAAACAAATTTATTTACAAAACCCCCTTCAATTCCCCCTTATTAAGGGGGAAAACATCAAAATCCCTCTTAATCTCCCTTTTTAAAGGGAGAAAATAACGGAATTTGTTTTACGGAAGCTATAATTTGGTTAGAAATAAAAATTTTACTTTATCGCCGCTTTTATCAATTCTTTAAATAGCGGGTGCGGATCTAACGGACGAGACAAAAATTCTGGATGAAATTGAACCCCGACAAAAAATGGGTGATCCTTTAACTCAATAATTTCCACTAAATTCTGCTCCGGGTTTATGCCCGAGATTATCAACCCTTTTTCTTCCAGTTTCTGTCTGAAACCATTATTAAACTCATATCTATGGCGATGGCGCTCTTCAACCAAATTCTCACCATTTTCACCATTAATTATTCTCCCCGTCATTTTATACGCTTTCAGCGCCTCTGTATTCGACTTTAAACTGCATTTATACGCCCCCAAGCGCATACTCCCGCCATAATTTTTATTTTTCATTTTTTCTTTTTGCTCTTCAATAATATCTATCACGGGATATTTTGTTTTTGAATTAATTTCGGTGGAATTCGCGCCAGATAATCCGCAGACATTGCGAGCAAATTCTATCACTGCCATTTGCATTCCCAAACAAAGCCCCAAAAACGGAATTTTGTTTTCTCGCGCATATTTTATCGCGGCAATTTTCCCCTCAACCCCTCTTTCGCCAAAACCGCCAGGAACAATAATCGCATCAAAATTTTTTAGACAATTTATAGAAGACCCCCTCCTAACCTCCCCCTTATCAAGGAGGAGAGAATTTCCACTCCTCCTACCTCCCCCTCCGAAAGGGGGAGAAAGAGGTGTTTCTTCAAACTCTCCTGCGTCCACCCACTCAATTATAGGCTTACGCTTATTTACCCATGCCGCGTGCTTAATTGCTTCAATCACAGAAACATACGCATCTTTTAAAACAAAATCTCCTGACTTAAAATACTTCCCAACAATTCCAATTTTTACTTCTTTTTTGCTGCTTTTCATTATTTCAGCCATTTCGCGCCAATTTTGCATATTTGTTTTTTTCGCTTTCATTCCAAATTTTTTCAAAATTTTCTTTCCAAGCTCATCTTTTTCAAAATTCACAGGAACATCGTAAATAGATTCAACATCAGGAGCAGAAATCACATCATCTTTAAGCATATTACAAAATATGGAAATTTTTTCTTTTCTTCTTTCATCAAGCGGATTAGTTGAGCGGCATAAAATAAAATCGGGCTGAATTCCAGCTGAATTTAGCGTCCGAACCGCATGCTGAGTAGGCTTTGTCTTCATCTCTCCAATTTTGCTTGGAATAGGCAAAAAACTAACTAAAATAAAAACGACCCCCTTCGGTTCGCGCAGCCGCATCATCCGCGCTGCCTCCAAAAACAAGATATTTTCATATTCACCCACCGTCCCGCCAATTTCCACAACCACCATATCCGCTTTCGCTAATTTTCCCGCCCGCTTTATTCTTGCGATAACTTCTTCTGGGATCATCGGCACCACCGAAACGCACTTTCCTTTATATTCCAAATTTCTTTCTTTATCTATGATAGCCTTATAAACCGACCCCGTGGTCATATAATTCGTTGCCAAAATGTTTTTGTTTAAAAACCTTTCATAATTTCCCATATCCATATCGCATTCCATTCCATCGTGGGTCACAAAAACCTCCCCATGCTCCACAGGGTTCATTGTCCCCGCATCCACATTCACATAAGGATCAATTTTAATAGATGTTATGCTATACCCTTTGCTTTGCAAAATTTTAGCAATAGATGCGGCCGCAACGCCTTTCCCTACTCCTGACATCACTCCGCCTGCAACAAAAATAAATTTCATAAATTTATACTCTTCATTTATAGGACTTGCGCGTTTGGCACATTTCTTCGTCAAATACTGCGGTGCTTGCTCGCCGCACCATTAAGTGCGCCTCGCTCCGCTCCTCGCATTTTCCTTGAACTGCACTCAAACGCGTAAGTCCTAATTTATTATTCCTCCGCCTCAACGATTATTTTTATCTTCGCTTCTAAATTATGATCAAAATTTATCGTAATATCATGCTCGCCTACATTTTTGATATTTTCTAAAAGCTTAATTTGCTTTTTATCCACAACGAATCCTTCCTGTCTCATCCTTTCAGAAATAACTTTTTCCGTCACAGACCCAAAAAGCTTCCCGTCTTCTTGAGCTTTCTGAAAAATAATAAATTCTTTCCCATCTAGCTCTTCCGCTATGGATTCAACCGTTTCCAGCTCTTTCTCTGTTTTTCTTCTTTTTAAACTTTTCTGAAATTCCAGCGCTTTAATAGCTTCTTGTGTTGCCGCAACAGCCATTTCTTTGGGAAAAAGCATATTTCTTGCAAAGCCATCAGAAATTTCTTTTATTTCTCCCGCTTTGCCTAATTTTGGAACATTTTTAACTAAAATGACTTTCATATTTTGCAATTTAACTTATATAGGACTTTTATTTTAAAATAAATCCCCCTTTAATCCCATTATAACATTTCTCGGCTAGTTTTTTCAAGTTTGGCTCCCTGCCTTAATTTTAGCGCAATAAATTACCTTTTTATTTTCATTATTTCTTCTTTCGCTTTTTCCATTTGCGGATCTATCCCCGCCTCAAAATCTTCTTTCGTGTAGTCAACTTCTATATCGGGGGAAAGCCCTTTTTCATTTATACACACTCCCGAAGGGGTAAGCCACCTAGCGACTGTCATTTTTAGGCTTGAATTATCTTTGAGCTCTTTTACTTCTTGCACCAACCCCTTGCCGAATGTCTGTTTTCCGATCAGCTTAACCCCATTATTATCTCTAAGCGCTCCTGCGACTATTTCTGAAGCGCTCGCGCTCCCCTCATTCGTTAAAATAACCATCGGCAATTTAGTTGGGTTCCAATTAGATGATTCATACTCTTTTTTTGTTCCATTCGCGTATTCTTCCGAAACCAATGTTTTGCCCCGTCCAATAAATTCTTCCGAAATTTCAATAGCGATATGCAAATACCCCCCTGGATTATTTCTTAAATCAAAAATCAATCCCTTAACATCTTCCTTAAAACATTCATTTAAAGCCTTCTTGAAATCCTCTCCCGACTCTTCGGAAAATTGGTAAAGAGTTATTGTTGCAATTTTATCCTCGCTAATTTTTAAATCCAAAGTAGGAACTTTAATTTCATCTCTCACAATATCAATAATTATCGGTTCGCTGGATTCCTCTCTTACGATCGTAAGCTGAACGCTCGTCCCCTTTGGACCTCTTATTAAACTAATAATCTCGTCCAACGACAAATTTGTCGTAAGCGCATCGCCAACTTTAAAAATTCTATCTCCCGATTTTATCCCCGCTTTTTCCGCGGGAGTTCCTGGAAGCGGAGCAATAACAGTGGGAATTTCGTCCTTAAAACCCACTTCCATTCCCACCCCCTCAAAACTTCCAGCCACATCTTCTTCAAATTCAGCTGTTTCTTCGGGGTTCATAAAAATAGTATAAGGATCGCCCAAGGAATTCACCATCCCAGAAATTGCTCCATAAACCATTTTTTGCCTGTCTAGCTTTTGTTTATCGGGAAAATTCTTTTCCAGCTCTTTCCAAACATTCCAAAAAAGACTAAAATCAACTTCCTGCAATTTCCCCTCTTCTTTATTGACAATAACTTGTCCGCCATTAGGGAAAAAATATAATTGAGCCCTGCCAGCCCAAAATCCAAACGCAAAAACCGCAAGAAAAATTATTAACGCTAAAACTATTTTTTTTATTTTATTTTTTAACATATTTTTTAATAAACAACCGTTTTCGCCTCTAAAAATAACGGCGAAAAACCTTTTTAACAAATTTTATTCAATTATCGGCGCTTTTTTAAATTTATTTTTCCAAAAATAGATAAGGGCGCTTTTTATATGAATCCGCGCGTATTTATTTATGAAAGGAGCAAGATACCACTTTCTTTTAGCGCTAGCGCGCCCATGATAATGATGCAATTTTGCCTCAGGAAAATATACAACCTTAAAACCAGCTTCCCATGCTCTGCGGCACCAGTCCGTATCTTCAAAATACAAAAAAAATCTTTCATCCATTGGCCCTACTTTTTCCAATGCCTCCCTTGAAATCACCATAGCAGAACCCATAATCCAATGCACGCTTTTAGTTTGCTTGTGATCCCATTTTTTCATCAAAAATTTTTCCAATGTTCTTTTTCCGAAAAAAGTTTTTCCCAAAAAAGTTCTTCTGCAAAGAATAACCCATGGCGTATAAAAACACCCGTAGCAAGAAAATTGAATCTTTCCATTTAAATCCAATAGCGCCGGTCCCAAAAATCCCACAGCCGCATTTTTTTTCATAAAATTCAGTATTTTTTCAATCGCATCTTTTTCAAAAATCAAATCAGCGTTAAAAACCCCGATAAATTTGCCTTTCGCCATCTTAAAACCCTCGTTCCAAAGTTTTGATGTCCCCATATTCTTCTTGTGCGGGAAAAATTTTATATCAGGAAAACTTTCTTCTATCATATCAGATGTTTCCTCTTCTGTCGCGCTATCCAAAACAATCAATTCATAATTTATGTCTTTGTCTTCCAAGGATTCAATTATAGAATTAAGACAAATTTTAAGAATAGCCGAAGATTTATAGGATGTAACGATAATAGACAATTCCTTGGTGTCCATAAAAATAAATTTTATAAGGCTTATGCGCTTAGCGCATTTTTTCATCAAACGAATAAGCCCTGTTTTAGATCACAATAAAAAGCTAATTGAAAATTCCTTCGCATTCTTCCTGTATTTTTTCATAAGTGCTTCCGCGCGGAACCAAAATAAACTCTCCCGCATCGGTAGTCTTCGCTTCAAGTAAGCCCGCTTCGGAAGAATCAAAAACCCTTCTTTTTGTATTAGTTAAATCCAAATCGCGCGCAATTTTTATTACTTCCTTTACTTCCCACGCGGTAAAATCCATTTTTACATTATCCCCTATTATATCCATCAAAGAATTAATTTTTAAAGGATTCATCAAAATCCCCGCGCTTAATGCCTTATTTCTTATCGCAATCAAAATTTCCTGCTGCCGCCTAGCGCGATCAAAATCGCTCGTGCTATATCGCGCCCTTGCGTATAAAAGCGCGGTTTCTCCGTTCATTTTTTGGTCTCCCGCCGATATGTGAAAAGGCTGCCCCTGCCATTGTTGTGTTTCTGTAAGATCCCTAGGCACATGCACCGTAATCCCGTCAAGTAAATCCACCGTTTGCTCAAATGCTTCAAAATCAACGCTAACAGCATAATGAATTTCTAACCCAGACACGGTTTGAAGTATCTCTTTCATAAATTCCAAACCCTGCTTATCATTTTTTTGCCCAAAAGCATAAACAGAATTAATTTTTTGCATCGCAGATTTAGAACGGGGAACCTTAACATACAAATCCCGCGGAATTGAAATTAACGCAAGCTGATTTTCTTTTCTTAAAATACTCGCAATCATAATCGTATCTGCCAAAAGCCCGCCATTCGGGTCATCTTCTCCTCTAATTCCCAAGATGGCTATGTTCACCCTCTCTGTCTCGCTATTTAAAACCGAATCTTCTGATAAAATTTTATTTGCAAAAGAATTTTTTTCCAAAGGAAGCAGGCTTAAAATGTTTCTCCAAAGAGAATTTTTTCCATCCGACATTTTGACATAAACTGACCCCGTTTTGTAAATTGCCGCACCAGCAAGGGCGCAAATTAAAAACAGCGCTATTCCCAAGCAGAGTATGATTTTTTTAAAAATAGATTTTTTATGGTTAGAATCGGAAGACATTTCTATATATCCTAAAAAACATTATTTTAATTAGAAAGATTATAGCTCCCGCAAAACAAATTTATTCACAAAACCCCTTTCAATTCCCCCTTGCCAAGGGGGAAAACATCGGAATTTGTTTTGTTAATTAGCTACCATATCCCTTTTTCAAATCTCTTTTCCATCTCTTGCCAGATAATTTTCCGTCTTGACTGAATAATCTTTCTCTTCCCTTTCATTTTACCTAATTTTCCGAAAAAGTCCACCCAGCCGGGAAAATAAACATTAGGCTCAAAAAATATGCCAAAAACCAGCTTTTGCAACTCGCGCCAAAGAAAAAAAGGCGCAGATTTCAACAAGCTTTGCCATGTATCGTTTTTTACAAGCATCCAATAGTGGTTTCTTACATCCCTGCGGCGCGTTGCAGAGCCTCCCGACTGCTTTTTAACAACCCTGTGGATAATATATCCGAAACGGCGCAATAAAAAATTTTTCCTGTATTTTTTAGGAATTCCCGCAGAAGTCCTAGCATGATGCGCCAGCGCCTGCGGAGCATATTCGCACTTCCAACCTCGTAAATTCATCCGCCAACACAAATCCACATCATCTTTATACATCTGAAAATCTTCATCAAAATATTCTCCAAAAATTTTAATATCTTCAAGGGCTTCTTTCCTAAAAAGCGGAGCCGCCCCTGTAATTCCAAAAACTGTCTTTTGTTTATTATACTGCCCATTATCCTCTTCCATTCTCCCCGCTTCAATTATATTGCGATCTTTAAAAAACAACATTCCTGCGCTATCTATCAATTGCGAAAACTCCGGTTCACCCTTTTCGTTTAACAAAAAAGTTCTAGTTTTACCTCCGCAAACCCCAATTTTTTCATCTTTTTCTAAAACTTCCACCAATTTTTCTATATAATCTCCCTCTAAATAAAGATCCTGATTTAATAAGCCC
Organism: bacterium; assembly: GCA_043806975.1. Classification (GTDB taxonomy): domain Bacteria; phylum Patescibacteriota; class Minisyncoccia; order CAYZDR01; family CAYZDR01; genus JAZDGL01. Next base: position 19,773 of record JAZDGL010000018.1, on the reverse strand, counting down.
GCGTATTTTCCGCCAAACATTTCTATCGCCTTATTTTCTGATTTCAAAAGTCCCAAATTTTTTTCATTTCTTATCATTTTAGCTTGCGGTAAAATTGTTTTAACTAATTCAAAAGGGTTTTCATCGGAACAATCGTCTATTATAATTATTTCCAAATTTGGATAAGTTTGATTTTTAATAGAAATCAAAAGATGTTTGAGATAACTTTTATTTTGCTCGTATTTTTCTTTATAATACTTTTTGCTATTGAACGACATTACCGCCAACGATACCAGCGAAATCGCTTGTTCGCCCAACAATTCTTTTTGATGCATAAAAAATTCCTATAAAACTTAAAAAAATTAAAGTCATTTTATCCACATTCAAAAGGCAATCTATACTTAAACTCAACCCAAACACCCACGCCGCCGCCGCGCCAAGACTTAAATAAAACATTTTTAAAAATTTGTCCTCCGCCGTGTGAAACTCCGCAATTAAATCCTTAAATAAATAAAATATCAGGACTAAAACGACTAAAAGGGCGGGAATTCCCATTTCACAGGCAATATACAAATACATATTGTGGCTTGCAGTTTTAAAGTTTTCACCGAATTTTTCCGGTTCAGCAGAAAAATTCGCTACGCCAACCCCAAAAAATGGATGCTCTTTCAAGGTTTTCAAAGAAGTTTTCCACACCTCAATACGATTTTTATTAGACACATCGCTTTCATCCTGAATTGTTCTAATTCTTCCCAAAGATGTCGTAGAAATATCTTTTGCCCCTAATAGAAGCGGAGACATTGGAAAAAGCAGCAAAAAAAGAACGCACATCAAAATTATATTTTTTACATAAATCGCCCTGTCTTGCGCAGTTGTTTTTTTTAAAACCGCAACAAATAAAGCAAACCCAGCGGCAAAAATTATACTGACCCACGCCCCGCGGCTTCCCGAAAGGATTATCCCTAAAATTACCAGCGCAAGCGAAATTACCGTAAAAAACTTTTTCTTAAATAAGTCTCCTTCCGAAAAAAAGTAAAACGAGAGAGGAATTACGGTAAAACAGATCATCGCCATCGCAAAAGCAATTGATGCCGCATCAGAAAAAAGCGAAAACATTCTTAATGAAACCTGCCCAGACAAAGAAAATGCGAACCAAGCATTATTAAAACTTACAAATTCAGCAAGCTTTTGACCATAAAAAACTGGAATAACTTTTCCAGCCCAAAACGACCAAAAATTTTGATAGCTTGTAAAATACATAGAAAATAACTGCAAAAAACCAACAAAAACGAAAATTCCCGCAGAGGCAGCCAATCCGCGCAAAGCATTCTTCAATTCGCTCAAAGAGTTTATTCCATATACAAGAATAAGATAAAAAATAAAAAAATTGCCAAAATATGCTATCCTTTTTATTCCAAGCGCTTTATTCTCCGCTCCTACCAAAGAAAATATGCTCAACAAAAACAAAACTGTCATTAAAATTTCTATTTTATACTCTTTAAAAATTTTCGTAAAATTTCGCGCGATTAAATCTTTTTTGATTTCTTTGGCTTTTTTTACGATTTTTTCTTTATTTTTTAAAGCTAAAATTATAAAATATTCAATAAATAAAATTCTCCAATACGCAGATGTATCAAAGCTTTTAGAAAAAGGGAGGGCAATATAAAGCGGAATTGAAGCGATTAGGAACCAAAGCGCGTCTGTTTTATCGGCAAAATAAATATAAATTCCCGCCGCCAGCGCAATAAAAAAACTATAATATCTCGGCAATATCCCGACAGCAATAAGCGCCGCCAAAATTAACTGAAAAAAATAAATTGTATTTCTTGTTTGTTTAGGCATAAAATTTTTCTTTGCGAATCTTTTTAAAGCTTCCTAAAATCGCCGACCTTTTCTACTGCCTCTATCACTTCCTCTACGCTTATTTCCTTCATACAAACATTATTTTCGCAAATCACTTTTCCACAGGGAAAACATTTCGCATCATCTTTAAATAATACCACAGATTTGAGATTTTGCCACGGACCGAATGTGCGGGGATAAGATCCCGCAAACAAACAAACTGTCGGAGTTTTCTGCGCCGCCGCAATATGCAAAGCGGCAGAATTGACGCATAAAACAATGTTGACCCGTTTCATCAATTCCGCTAAATCCAATATACTATAACCCACAAATTCAAAAATTTGATCTTCTATATTAAATATCTGTTTTTGATTTTTCATATTTGATATTTGATATTTTTCTTTCGGTCCCCCGCTTAATATAACTTTATACCTCTTTTCAACAATATCCGCCACAACTTCTGCCCATCTTTCATCGTCCCAGCAACGCGTTTGATCATTGCTGCCTGGATGGATGAGAATTAAATTATCTTGCCTGTCTATTCCATTTTCAAGAAAAAATTGATCAATTGCCCGTTTATTTTTTTCACTCGGATAAACTTTTAAATCTAAACCATTTTTGCTAAAATCTAATTCTAAAGCTCTTAATAAATCCAAATTCCTTTCAACAATATGCTTGTAAAATCTATCGCCCTCGTAAGGCGCGCATTTATTAAGCATCCAGCCCCCGCAGGTTATCCCATATCCAACCGTATATTTTATCCCAGCCATTTTCATCAATAAGATATTAAAAAAATCTCCTCTAAAATCAAAACCAAGATCAAATTTTTCGCGCCTTAATTTTCGGACAATTTTCCAGCATTTTACAATACTCCATTTTACATCCCTCTTGACCCACGGCGCGTCCAAAACCTCCACTTTATCCACATCCGAATTATTTTCAAAAATTTCCTTATTCCATTTTCCTACAACCGCTGTGATTTTCGCATCAGGAAAATTATTCCGCAAAACTTTTAGCGCCGGGGTTGCTAAAATTCCATCACCGATTAAATCTAAAACTAAAACTAAAATCTTTTTTACCTCGCTTTTTTTAAACTCTTTTGGCTTAAAAAAAATCCGCTTGGTTTTTACATAAGCTCCGCCTAGAAAATCAATAAATCTTACCGCCGGCAAATAACGGCGTTTAATAAAATATTGCATAACAATTAACTCCCTTGGCTCCTTTTTAGAGGGGAACTTGAGGACCGATATAGCTCCCGCAAAACAAATTCCGATATTTTCCCCCCTTAATTCTCCTTCGCATCATGGACTTTGGCGGGACGCAGCAAGGAAGATTGAGAGGGATTCCGATATTTTCTCCCTTTGAAAAGGGAGACTAAGAGGGATTTTAAAATAAATTTGTTTTACGGAAACTATAATTGAAAATTTATTTTTTCCTATATACCCCCGTTAAATGCGTTTTGAATAAATCTCCGAATAATCTTCCGACCGTCCGATCAAAAAATATCTTTTTTAAGAGCGCGATTTTATTAAATCCAAAATATGTCAATACTCCAGCTTTTTTTAACTCAACTTTTTCAAAATTATTCCGAATTAAAATCTGATTTATTTTTGCTGCTGAATTTGCTCTGTAGCAAGTCGGATAAGTATCTTCTTCTTTTATCCCTAATTTTCCGCGAAATCGTTTTTTTAGAAAAATCGGGCAAATTTTACTAAATAAAATAAGCGGGGAATAAATATTCGGCGTCATAAAAATAAAATATCCACCTGGTTTTGCCAGCCTCTCTATCTCTTCAAAGCTTTTATCGGGATTTTCCATATGTTCCAAGACCCATTGCGCGATAATTACATCAAACTGCCCGATTGAATTCGGGATATTTCTCTCATCACAACAATACTTCTCGTCCATCAATTTGTTATCATTCAGCGCCTCTTGGTCGGGATCAACCCCCACTCGTTTTTTCGCCTTTTTATAAAATTCTGCGCCAAAAGCTTGCCTTCCGCAGCCAATATCAAGAATTTCCGAATCGGAATTGATATATTTTTCTAGATATTTCTTAAAAAAATATCCAACATCCTTAAACTCAGGATAATACTTTTTTACAATTTCATCAAAATCTTTAATCATACTAGTATATTATAGCATAAATACTCAATTCTTAAACATAGCACCTTTTTACCTATTTTTACTCATCAAATGGCGCCAATCAGCTAAAAAATTTCTTCCCATTGTTTATCTGTCCCGGAAAATAATATCTGTTTTTGCTTTTGGATATTGCCAATTAACTCTACCCACACCTTCGGATTTTTATTTATTTCTTCAGCTAAAAATTTTAACTGATCATCATTTAAAGCATCTAGATAATTATCTAAAAAAATTTTATCACTCTCTGCTAATTGAGATGATTTTATTTGCCTTTTTATTTCTTGTTTTATTTTTTCCATTTTTTTATTTCTCCTTTTAAAATTTAAACCCTGCTTTTATCCCCATTTCTGGAGAATTCTCTCCGAGCTTATAATAAAATTTCCAAAAGTCATCAGAAAGTTTTATTTTTTCATCTCCCAACGCCATTTTAAGCAATGCCCAACTGTCTGAATCAATAATAAAATCCCCTGCAAGCCCTAAAAACAGTTCATTGACATGAACTCCTGCGTCTTTGCCATAACTTAAAATATCGTTATATTCGTTCCTATTTGGATCAATCAACCCAAATTTGGTGCGAAACGCATACCGAAAACCATCTGTTCCGCCTATTAACGCCAACAAGGCCAAAATTTGATTATTTTGACCTCCTTCCTTCAACCCCTTAATTATATAAACTCTGACATATTGTTAGACGAATTAATCCCCGCAGAATCAATTAATTCAGGGTTTTTAGCTTTCTTCAATCCCCTAAGACCGCAAAACCCTGCGGGGTAAATTCCAAAATTAAAATTTACCCCTTTTGTTTCAACCCCTTGCACTGATGCTTCCGATTGATGACCTAATTCGTGAGGGATTAAAGCTATATTTTCCAATGCGCGTTTTACAAAAAATATTTTAAATGCGTTAATCCAATTCAAATTCCCTTCTTCAAAAACTTTTGCCCTAAATTTATTTTTTTCTTCTTCGGGAAGTTTGTTAATTCTTTCAAATATTTCATTCGCTTCTTCAATTTTATCATAAGCTCTTTGAGACAAGTCAAAGCTACCAGCCGAACCATTCCTTTCTTTATATTGTTTATTTAAACTTTCTGAAATTTCATTCATCAAACTAAATTCCGTAGTAATTTTTTCAGGATTTATTTTTTGATCAACCTCTTCAGTATGGCTAAATAAATCTTTATATTCTTTTACCTCTAACTGTTGCAATTGCTTTTCTCCTAAAACCAACTCATATTTATTTTCATCTTTTCTAAATGTATCCACAAGCTCCTTATGCGATAAGGCCATCCCTTCGGACGCGCTCAACATCGTAAAGGCGACAGAAGACAAAACTACGGCTTTTCTTACGTTTTTTTGAAGCGGTTGCTTAAATTTTTCTTTTAGTTTTCCCCACCCCAAGGACAGGCGCGATTTTATTTTCTTCTTTTCCACCGATCCTTGATCTGCGATATTTTCACTTTCAATATTTTTTTCTTCATCAAAATATTTTTCTTTTTCCATAATGTTTATTTACTTATTATACGATAATGTCAATACCAATAAATCCATACTATTTGGGAGCGCGCAAAAAAACTAAACATTTATAAATTCCAAACGCAATGATCCCTCCAGCCAGCGCCGTCGCTAGCTGCGGCCAGGAAAGCATCGCAATTATTTTTGGAGCAATTTTTGAGGCAGACAATAATTTTATAACAATCGACGCGGCTCCAAACAAAAAAGCGAATTTTAACAAAGCAGCTAATCCTATCCCCAGCCAAAAATTTTTATTCCTAAATACAGAAAAAACCAAAACCATTATCGCATTTCCTAAAATTATATATGGGATAGCCGGAGCAAGCGGAGCCGGAAGAAGCCCGACAGAAAGCGCGACCACGCTTGGAATTATTGAAACAACAAGCGCGCCCGAAAGCCCGCAATAAATTACAGATAAAAATAAAATCGCATTCACTATTGGACCAGTTATCCACTGTGTATGGAAAACCGCTGGAACAACCGAAGCCAAAATCACAAAAAATAAAATTTTCTGAATTTCCACAATTAACGGTTTTGAATTTATTTTTGTAAAAATGTTTTGTTGTATTTGCATAAAAACCCCCTTTCATCCCCCTTTAAAAAGGGGGAAAATTATAATTTCAATTTTTTTTACTTTAACAAGATCCTTCACCCGCTCTGCTCGTTCAGGATGATGCTAAAGCATTATTTACTTTTTCCTCCTCCTGTATTTAGTATACATCAAATCGTGTTTTGCGTCTTCTTCTATTAAAAATTCCTCATAAATTCGTAAAACTTGTGGATTTTTATGCGCAAAACGGATTGGCTTTGCGCGATCCAGCTGGAACAAAGCCTCTGCGCGGCGCGCGCGAATTTCTTCGCTTGTCGGAACAGGCTGTCCTCCTCCGCCGATGCACCCTCCCGGGCAAGCCATAATTTCCACATAGTCATAACTACGCGGGTTCGTTTCCAGCTGGTTTAAAATTATTGCTGCATTTCTCATTCCATTTGCCGCCGCGAACTTTATGTCTCGCCCATTTATTCTTATTTCCCCCGTTTTCAAGCCCTTATCGCCTCTTAAAATAGACCCCTGATCCAGTGGAAAATCTTTCCCTGTAAGCTTAAAATACGCCGTTCTCAAGACAGAAAGCATTACTCCCCCGCCAGCGCCGTAAATTATCCCCGCTCCGCTAGGCTCTCCTAACGGACTATCCAACGGCTCGGGAGAAACTTTTTTAGGATTTATCCCGTATTTTTTCAGCAAAAACCCCAATTCTCTCGTGGTCAGAACATTATCCACAGGAAACATTTTATTTTCAATTTTCAAATCTTCCCTTTTAGCTTCAAATTTCTTGGCAGTGCAAGGCATAATTGAAACTACGCATATCTCATCGCTCTCAATTTTTTTCATTTTAGCAAAATATGTTTTTGCCAGACCGCCTAAAATCATCTGCGGCGACCTCACTGTGGTTAAATTTGGTATCAGCTCGGGATGATAAAATTCAACATATTTAACCCACGCAGGACAGCACGAAGTAAACATTGGCAAGTTTTCTCCCGTTTCTAGCCGTTCAATCAATTCGTCAGCCTCTTCTATGGTTGTTAAATCAGCGGCAACCGAGGTGTCAAAAACAATATCAAAACCAATAATTCTCATCGCAGAAGCAAGTTGTTCGGTGGAAATCCCTAAATTGCCCAACCCAAATTCCTCTCCTATGCTAACGCGAATAGCGGGCGCTATTTGAGCAATTACAATCCGATCTAGCTCCCGAATTTCTTTCTCCACTTTTTCTACTTCCATATTTTCATGCGCCGCCCCAACAGGACAATGCGCGGCGCACTGCCCGCAATAAATACAATCTCTTTCTTTATCTTGCGTAGGAGAAATCTGCGATTTATACCCCTTTCCCGACATTTCTAGAAATCTCGCTTGCTGCATTTCACAGGCAGAAACACAATTTTGACAATCAATACATTTAGATAAATCTAAATTTACAGCATTCCCAAAATTATATGTCGCGCGATCTCTTTTACGGTCTTGAAAACGGCTGTCAATTTTAATTTTATACTGTTCTGCCAAATCCTGAATTTTACATCGCCCATTATAAATGCAATCGGGGCATTTTTCTATGTGCTCCGCAAAAATCAGCTCTAAATTCATTTTTCTAGCCTTCAAAGCTTTATCTGTATCTGTTTTTATAATCATTTTATCTTTAACTTTTGTTGAACAAGATGTTTGCAATTTTTCCATACCATCAATTTCAACAACGCAAATTCTGCAATTCGCTTTTACGGGCAAGTCTGGGTGATGGCACAGCGAAGGAATAATTATGCCCTCCCGTTTTGCAACATCTAAAATAGTTTCGCCTTGTTCGCATTTAATTTTTTTATTGTTGATGGTTATTTCCATATATTTTAACGGTTTTTTTATTGTTTTTTTTGCAGTTTCAGGCGAACACACAGGTTCGCCCCTACGAATCTAATCTTTAACCTTGTTTTTTATTTAAAACATTTTTTATTAAACTTTCAAACGGAACGGGGACAAAATTTCCCATCGCGCAAAAAGATGAATTTTTCAAATTTTCAAAAATATCCAATAATAAATCCCAGCGAGGATTTTTTGATTCAAAAATTTCACAAATTCTGAATGTTCCCTCTCTGCACGGAACGCATTTCCCGCAGCTTTCATCTCTAAAAAATCTCGCCCACTTTAAGGCTAAATCGCCTAACCTAGTTTTTTTGCGGTCATAAACCACAATCGCCCCCATTCCAACCAAAGGACATTCTAGCTGTTCACGATTTAATACAATTCCACTTGCTCCCCCGCCAGCTTGCACAAAAAAATCATCTTCCAGCAAATTCCTCGAATTTTCCAGCGCTTTTTTAATTGTTATATTTTCAGAAAAACTAAAACAGCCCGGATTTTTGCAATCTCCGCTAATTGACACCAGCCGTTCATTCTTATACTTTCCGTGAGCAATCAACGCCGCATCAAATAAGGTTTCCGCGTTATTTACTAATGTCGGACACCGCCAAAGCCCCTCGTCAACAGGATAAGGAGGTTTTATCCTTGGCTCAACTCTGCGATTCTCAATAGCTTCCAACAAAGCCGTTTCTTCTCCTGAAATATACCCGCCTGCTTTCCTAAAAATTTCAATTGGCTGCCCGCCGATATGATTGATTATTTGAGAAAAAAATTTATCATAATAACTATCTTTTATTGCAATAAACGCCCGTTCCGCGCCAACCGTTTTAACCGCAAGCTCAATCCCTTCAACCAAAATCTTCAAATAATTTTCTAAAATATATTTATCTTTAAAAACGCCAGGCTCGCCTTCGGATAAATTGCAAACCACATATTTAGTTTCGCTAGAAGCGCTTTTAACTGCCTCCCACTTTTGCCAAGCAGGAAAACTTGCCCCGCCGCGTCCTCTTAACCCTGATTTTTTAAGTTTTTGGATTAAATTCATAAAAATCCAACTTTACAAAATTAAAACTGCTGCCAATCCGACCAGTGCCGCCTCCATAATAATTCTAAAAGTTTTTTCAAGTTTAGGATGCCTTTCTAAATCAAAACCAAAAGTAAAAATAATCAAAACAATCACCAGCGGCAACAATAAAACCAATGTATAAACAAACAAAAATGCGCTAATAATGCCGATACCATAACCAGCAGTTCCTTCTAAAATTTTTTCATATTGCGCAGAAAAATTAGAAACCTGATAAAGCCCCGCTAAAATTCCCGCGACAGGGACAGCCCAAGTCGCCGCCTTCTTCACCCATTGATTATTTTTTAAGTTTTTCCCCGTCAAAATAAGCCTCGTTTCAAAAATCGCAAAAATTAAAATCAAAATCGCAAAAATTATTGAGATATATTTCGGCCAAGAAAATTTATATAAAGATTGAAATATTCCCAGCGAAACAAGAAAAAAAACAAGAAAAAATCCTAAGATAAACTCCGCTCCTATTTTTAATAATGCCTTTTTATCTTTTTCTTTAAAATCAAAATTTGTTCTAAATAAAATCGCCAATAAAATTATTATTGCCGCCAAAATAAACAAACTGACAGAATCAGCTAAGGCAGAATTTACGACTTGAAAAAGGTTGAAATTTTCAATTATCACCAAATCGCTCGCGCTTTCTTCACTGGATTTTTTTAGAAAGTCCTCTTCTTCTTGCTTTTTTTGCAAATCCTCAACTGCTTCAATGAGGCTCACTTTTAATCTGCACGGATTATTGCAGGAAACCAGCGCCTTTTGCAGTCCGTTTTTGATATTATCCGCCCCTTGAAATACTTTATCCGAGATAAACAGTGTCGGCACACTTTCCGATTGAAGAAAATACCTTGTAGCATAAATTTTAAATAAATCCAAAACCTGTTTATCGCCTGAATAAAGGTCAAAAGATTTTATATCAATAGAATCTGCATTTTTTTCTTGAAAATCTTCCAAAAACGGCTTTACATTTTCGCACGCAGGACAGCCTGTCCCATAAAAAAACAGCGCGCTTGCCTTTTCTTTTTCTTCTGCGCTAGCAGACTTGGCGCAAAAAGAAAAAACGCTAAAAAAAAGCGCGGTTAAAACCACTAAAAAAGAAAAAAATACTATTTTAATTTGTTTTTTATTTTTCATTTTTTTATCCTTATCCCGCCGCAATTTAAATTTATAAAATTAAGGCGATTTTATTTTTTATTTTTGCAAAATTCTGTGGGCCCAGTAGGGGTCGGACCTACGACCAACCGGTTATGAGCCGGGCGCTCTACCACTGAGCTATGGGCCCAAAAAATCAATAACAATTTCTATCGCACATAGCTTCCGCAAAACAAATTTATTTTAAAATCCCTCTTCTGCCCAAGGCAGACCGCCTTGGGCAGTAATCTCCCTTTTTAAAGGGAGAAATTATTAGAATTTGTTTTGCGGGAGCTATATATAAAAAATAGCTAACAGACTTTTTACAGCTCTTCCTCTATTATTTTTTTAAATTCTTCCGCGCTAATCGCTCCGCCTATATACCTTTCGTTCACTAAAAATGTAGGGGTTGCATAGATATTAAAGTCCATAGCCCAATTTTTGTCAAATTCCACAATTGCTTCCGTCGCCCGATAGTCAAAACACTCCTCAAATTGCAAATAATTTAAACCAGGAATGTTTTTGGCGAAATTTTTTATGTCATCTTCTGAATCAAACTGGGATCCAAACAAAATATCATTCATTTGGCTAAATTTTTCTTGCCTGCGAGCGCATTCTGCCGCCACCGACGCGTCAAGCGCAAAATTATGGAAATCCAAAGGCAAATGTTTATGAATTAACTTTACTTCACTTTCGGGATAATCCTTTAAGGCATCTTTTAACGCCCCCGCAGCCTTTTTGCAATATGGACATTCATAGTCGCTTATTTCTACAATGGTAATTTTAGCGTCGCTTGATTTTAAAGGATTATCTAAAACTTTTAAAGGAGTAAGCGCTCCAGTTTTATAAGATTCTAAAATCAAAAATTCCCCCTCCTGCTTAAAAATATCGCTAATTTTAGAAAAATCTTTTATATTTTTAATCTCTTCAGAAAAAATATACGCCGGAATCGCTTTTATGTTGAATGTTTTGATAAAAGTTTTCCCCTCCTGAGAATTCACATCTAAATCCTTAATTTCAACAGTAGGCGTAATGTTTTGCTCTATAAATTCCTTATATTCCGAATCATCGCAATAGGAACATTTAAAATCATTAAGCGCGATTACCTCTACAATAGGGTTATCGTAAGAAATCCAAGTTTTATCGCCAGTCTGAAACATTTTCGCGGAATTGCTTTGCAAATAATCCAAGGAAACCGTTCCCTTTCCTACCCCTGAAAAATCCACCGCAAGCGCCCCGATAAACAAACCTAGAAAAAGAAAACAAAAGCACAAAAGCTTATTGTTTGAAATTATTGAAAAAAATTTTTTTAACATATTTTGCTTTAAATTTTAAAAATAATTTTATTTTTTTACTGTCAATTCTTCATTCCCAACGCTTGCAAGCGGATTAGCCGTTTTCTTAATAACAGCGCCTAAAAACAGCCCTGCAATAAAAAATATCGCGCAAAGAAAAATTTTTAATTTCATAATTTTAATTTATTTTTTTGTTTAATTAAACTTATCAATAGACAGGCTGAAAATACAAGAATCGGCAAAGTTATCCACTGCGCAACAGTTAACCCCCAGAAAATTGGATCAACTCTGAAAAAATCCCAAAAAAGCCTTGAAAATCCTAACCCTGCCAAAAAAATTAAAAAAATCCACCCTCTTTGTTTTATTTTAACATACAAATAAAAAGAAATCAAAAAAAGAATTGCGTTTGTTGTTAGAAGATACAAGGCGGGATCGTGATAAACCGCTCCGTTCAATTTTACTCCCAAAAAAAACGAGTTTTTCATAATTTCCCCCAAGTGATCGTGCGCCAAAAAACATCCTATTCTGCCAAATGTCATTCCCAAAAGAGCAGACAAAGAAAGAATATCCACAAATTTCCAAAAATTTTGTTTATTTTTTTTCAGATATAAAAATGCGCCTGCAAGGCTTAGCAAAAACCCGCCAAAAAAAGATAGTCCGCCTGTGGATAAGTCAAAAATTTCCCAAAAATTATGGGAAAAATAAGAAAAATTTTCCAGCGCGTAAAGCATTCTTGCTCCAGCAATTCCTAAAATCAAAATAATAATGGATAAATTTAAAAGGTGTCCTTTCTCCGCGCCGTCTTGGCCGTTCTTTTTCGCAAGAGAAAAAGCCAAAAAAAGCCCTGCTAAAAATCCAGCGGTCAAAAAAAGCCCCCAAACATTTACGCGCAAGCTTAAAAATGAAATTTCCGTAATTGGATTATAGTTAAACATTTTCTAACAAAAAATTTGACAAATAATTTTCTATATTGTATCATATTTTTAGTTAATTCACGAGTTTTTTGGTTTTTAACTTTTTTATGCATCAAACAGGAGGGGCTTGGCTCCTTTTTTTGATGCAGGGGGGAATTTATGAAAAAAGAAGTTAAAAAAAACGAAATTATGAAAGTTCCAGTCCGCCCGTTTGTTGGGCTTGGAGGAGCTGGAAAGCAAACTCACGAACCAAATTATAAATCTCCGCGACCAAATGCAGCTCCGATTTACCGACAACCATTTTTTAACAAACAATAGCAACAGCAACCTTTTCATGGCCGCCCCCTATCTCGGGCGGCTTTCCTTTTCTTAATAGACAAACCGCTTTTTTTGTGATATAAATTAAATAATGCTAGTTTACCCAGCGCCGCTATCGTCTAGTGGTTAGGACATCAGGTTCTCATCCTGAAAACCGGGGTTCAACTCCCCGTAGCGGTACTTATAGCTCCCGCAAAACAAATTTATTTTAAAATCCCTCTTCTACCCAAGGCAGACCGCCTTGGGCGGTAATCTCCCTTCTAAAAGGGAGAAAATATTAAAACCCCCCTTCAATCCCCCCTTATTAAAGGGGAAAATATCAGAATTTATTTTGCGGGAGCTATACCTTCACTCTTATAAGCTACAGCCGAAGAAAAAACAATTTTCAATTTGCAATAATTAATTTTAAAATCAGGAATTTAACCTGATTTTTTAGTTTTTTATTGCTCATTGATCATTGCTCCTTGCTAATTGGATTTTTTCCACTCCTTCTCCTGCCTCACCAGCAATTCCTCCGCCTTTTCAGAATCTGCCATAATCGCTTCAACAATTTTCTCCATCCTCATTGATTGGGAACCTTTAACCAAAACTACATCCCCTTTCTTAATTTCGTCTTTTATTGCCTTCGCTGCTTCCGCAGAAGAAGAAAAATGTTTGATGCGATTTTCTTTCATCCCTGCTGCCAGCGCTTCTTTTTTAAGAAATAAAACCTCTCCCCCAACAAGAAAAAGTAAATTAGCCGTTTTTGCCGCCGCCTTCCCAACCTGCCTATGATATTTTTCAGAAAAACTGCCTAGTTCCAACATATCTCCCAGCGCGGCAATCCGCCTTCTATTTTTAAATTCTCCCAATGATTCCAGCGCCATTTCCATTGAGGCGGGCGACGCATTATACGAATCATCAATAATTAAAGTTTCTTCAATACCAGAAATTAAACTCATTCTGCCGGGGAAAGCCGGCAAATCTTTTAACCTTTCAACGGCTTCAACTAAATTGATATTAAAAACATCGCTCACAACTAATCCCGCTAAAACAGAATAAGCCTGCGCCTTGCTAATAACATTTACAAGGCGAATTGGCATAAAAGAACCCGCCCTTTCAACTTTAAAACCGCTTCCAATAAAATTTCCATTTTCATCAAAATTTAAATTTATATCCTTGCCCGAAACTGCTTGAAAATCCGCGCCTTTATTAAATCCATACGAAATACAATCCGCTTTCACGGTTTTCGCCGCTTCGCGGACTATCTCATCGTCAAAATTATAAATCAGCTTGCCATTTTTCTTTAAATGCTTGGCAATACTAAATTTCTCTTTGGCAATTTGCTTAATTGAACCAAACTTTTCAATATGAGAAGGTCCAATTGCTGTTATGATTACCGCATCAAATTCAGCAATCTCGCCTAAATAATCAATATCGCCAGGTTTCCTTGCCGCCAGCTCTAAAACCAGCACTTCCGGAAAATCAGAATTAAAATATGCTTTTTTAAATGCCAAAAAAAGTATCTTTGCCCAAGCCAAAACACTTTTTGAAGCAGAATCTATCCCTAAAATAGACAGTGGATAACCTATTTCATTATTATAATTTTTTATACTTCCGCCCGTAAAAAAGAACTTATCTAAAATATAAGAAACAGTGTGTTTTGCGCCTGTTTTCCCTACGCTTCCAGTAATTCCGATCACAATCGGGTTATTTTTTTTAATTGCTCTTTTGGCAAAAAATTTAAGAATTTTTGCAATAAACGATTTCATATATTGAATTTAATTATTTGGCGGTATCGCATAATACTCTAACAGAAATTTGGCTATTTTGCCAAATGTTGGAGCAGCAGTTGCCGAAGAAAAACGAAAACCCTCCGGATCATCAAGCCTTACAAACACAGAAAAAACAGGATCTTCCAGCGGCGCAAAACCCACAAAAGAATGGATGGAACGATCCGTATATTTTCCATCTTCTGCGATTTGAGCAGTCCCTGTTTTCCCCGCAACATTATATCCATCCACCATGGCGCCCGAACCAGACCCATTTTTTACCACATTCACCATCATCGCTCCAATTTTTAGCGCTGTCGCAGGCGAGACCGCCTGTCCAGTTTCTTTAGGATCCGTAATTATTTTTTGCCCATTTTTTTCAATCTTTTCAATAATATACGGCTTCATCATCATTCCTTTGTTCGCAATCGCGCAAACTGCCGAAGAAATTTCTAAAGAAGTTAATGCAACCCCTTGTCCAAACGAAGCAGACGCATAATTTACTGCATTGTAAGGTCTTTCTTCCAATGAACGAATATTCCCAACGGCCTCGCCCAACAACTCCACGCCAGTTTTTTTGTCTAAATTAAATTTGCGGATATAGTCAAGAAATATTTCTTCTGCAATTTGCTGTTGCGCAAAAATAGCTCCCGTATTTAAAGATTTTTCCAAAACTTCCACAATAGAAACAACTCCCTGCGGCTTTGGATCGGAATTTTTTATAATTTTCCCCCCGATCTCCACGAAACCCTTATCTTCAAAAATACTATTCGGACTGATTTTATTTTCATTCATCGCCGCCGCAACAGTTATAATTTTCAAAATTGAACCCGGCTCATAAAGTTTTTGGATTGCTCCGTTTTGCAGACCTTCTAAATCAAACCTACCATAATAATTCGGATTGAATGTCGGCCAATCAGCCATAGCCAAAATTCTTCCTGTTTTTGGATCCATCACAATCACAGATCCAGATTTAATTTTATATTCTTCCGCGGCTTCTTTTAAAATTTCCTGCGCCTTATACTGAACATTTCTATCAATAGTAAGATAGATATCGCATCCATCTTGAACAGGGTTAAGCTTCTTTTCCCCTATCGCGACCAGCCTCCCCTGCGAATCCTTTTCCCCCAAAATTGATCCCGATCGCCCTTCCAATTCTTCATTTAAAGACTCCTCAACGCCATACCTACCCGTAATTTTATCATCTTTATACCCCATAAAACCTAGTATTTCCGCCGCAAATTCCTGCTCAGGATAATATCTTTTATAAAAAGATGTAAAATAAACACCTGCCAGCTTCAAACCGCGAATTTCTTCAACCGCCTCCTCGCTGATATTATCCGACACCGCTTCATACGGATCATTCATATTTTCAAGCCGCCTTTTAAGCATTTTTTTAGCTTCTTCAAGAAAAAAATTCTCATCTTTCTCGCCCCCGCCGCCTTCATCTTTCAAACCCGCTATATTTTCTAAATTTTCATTCCCTAGCCTCACCAGCTTTTCTTTTTCATCATCTTTTTCTTGCGCCTCAACCCTGCTCATCGCCATTTGCAATTCCTGATCTGCCCTCCGCTCCTCCACAGCTAAAATAGGCGCTATTTTCTCTATAAAATCATCTTTTTCCTTAATCTCTTTGGGGACAATATAAAAAAGAAAACTTTTTTTATTCACTGCAACCGAAAAAAAATCATTATTTATATCAGAAACAAATATCTTGCCCCTTTTTGGGCTAATTTCGCGAAAAAGTTTGCGCTGATCCTCCGCAGCAGTCTTAAATTGAGGGAATTTGAAAACCTGCAAATAAGCTAAACGGGAGACTAGCGCAATCAGCCCCAAAATTTCAATAAAAAAAATAAAACTCGCTTGCCAAGATTTTGCCGATTCCTTTCTCATTTATTTATCCGCGTCCATTACTTATTTAAAGCCACTCCTCCTTCCAGCCTAAGAAATTCTGGATGCGCCGTTCGCGCCATTCCAAATTTTTCAGAAGCCGCCTTTAAAATAGTTATAGATTGAAGTTTTGAAGATTCTAATTTCAAGCCTTCAATATCTTTTTCAGTTTTTATAATTTTTTTATCAATTTCAGAAATTTTAAATCCTCCCGAAGCAATGCTGTTAACTTGAAACATATAAAAACAAGCAGATGCTAAAAGTCCCAAAACTAAAAATGCTAAAATAAATTTTCCCGTATAATTATTTTGTTTTTTCTTTTTGATATTCATAATTGTTTTGCTTTCTATTATTTTTGATTTTTTTCGTTTTTATAACCGCCCTAATCATCCAATACCCTTGCAACCATCTTTTTAAATTCTTTCCGCTACTCTCAATTTGGCGCTTCTGCTTCTTGGGTTCTCTTTAACCTCATCTTCCTTTGGAATAATCGGTTTTTTTGTCAAAATTTTTAATTTTTCCGACGATCTGAAAAAATTTTTCACTATCCTGTCTTCCCCTGAATGAAAAGATATTACAGCTATTTTTCCGCCTAAAACCAAGCTTTCTTCTGCCAATTTTAGCGCTTCTTCCAAATTTTCCAATTCATTATTTACTGCAATCCTCAATGCCTGAAAAACTTTTGTGGAAAAATGAATTTTCCCATAACGAAATTTTGGAGGAATCGCTTTTTTGATTGTATCAACGAGCTCAAAAGTAGTCTGTATTTTTTTTGTTTTTCTTGAATTTACAATTTCCTTCGCAATTCTTTTTGAAAATCTTTCTTCGCCATATTCAGAGAAAATTTTTATTAAATCATCTTCTTGCCAGCTATTCACAATATCTTTAGCGGAAATTTCCGATCGGCTGTCAATTCGCATATCCAGCGGCTCATCTTTTAAAAAAGATAATCCAATGCCGCTTTCTAATTCTATGCTTGAAAAGCCTAAATCCATCAAAATCCCATCTGCTTCTAAAAAATTCTCCTTTTCGGCAATTTTTCTTAAATTTTTAAAGTTATCCTGAACCAGCGCCGCTCCTTTTAAATTTTCCGCCTTTAAATTCCCTACTGCCTGCGCGTTAAAATCAATTCCTAAAATTCTCCCATTCGGCTGAATTTTTTTGTAAATTTCCTTGAAATGACCGCCGCCTCCAACTGTGCAATCAATAAAAATTTGACCGGGCTGAGGGTTTAAAAATGCCAAAATTTCACTTAGTAAAACCGGAATATGTGTCATCAAATAAATTATGGATTACAAATTCTTTCAGTTTAAAGCTTTATACTATTTCTCCTAGCTTTTCAGCGATATCAACACTTTCTTTTTCTGTATTTGCTTTGAATTTCTCCCATTCTGCCTCATCCCAAATTTCAATTCTATTATAGAGACCTGCCAAAACAACCTTTTTAGAAATTTTCCCAAATTTTCTCAAATAGTCTGGAATGATTATTCTGCCCTGTTTATCCAGCTCCGCATCCATAGCTCCCGCTAACATCAATCGGGAAAAAGCTCTCGTGTTCGCCTGCCCTAACGGTAAACTGCTGATTTTTCCTGCCAAATTTTTCCATTCATCAATCGGATACAAAAACAAACAATTATCCAGCCCTCTCGTAACTACCGCGCCTTTGCTTAAAAATTTCCTGAATTTTGCAGGAACTGCAAGCCTTCCTTTTTCGTCAATTGTGTGCTGATATTCTCCTATAAACATAGAAATAAACTCAAAAATTCAGGTTTAAAATTTTAGTTTCCAAAAATTCTCAAAATTTCTCTCTTTTTAAGATCATCCGCCCACTATTCCCCACTTGCATCCACTTACTTACATTATATCCCACTAAAATGTTATGGTCAACCACTTTATTAAAGCCAAAATAAAGAGTTTTCCACATAAGGAGCGTATTGCCTAATAGTGTTTTTGCGTCATTCTGAGCGACAAAGGAGCGAAGAATCCCGTTTTTTTAGTTTAAATGCGGGATCCTTCACTTCGCTCCACTTCGTTCAGGATGACGCTTTGGCTTTTCAGTAATATGCTCAAGAGCTAGAGCAAGTTTTAAATTAAAAAATGGGAACGCCAAAAAAATTGCGTTCCCATTTTTATTTTTTTTAAAAACTAATAATAGGACGATGGATTGTCCCATTATCAAAAACCACTAATTCACTCAATGGATCAAAACTTTTATCACCCGCCTTTCGCAAGCTTTTCCCTTGAGGAATTTTTATGTTGTTCTCATGATTCACTAAAATCCACTTCGTGAGAAGGATTTGCTCATGCAGCTCGCAAATCCAATTTCCAAAAACATCCCTGCTAATCCTCCCAGGAAGATTAGGCAAAATCTTATCTTCGCCCACCTCCGCAAAAATTTCTTCCGGATTAGGAAGCTTATAAATTATTTTCGGAAAACGCGTGTTCTCTTCGTTCCAAGCAATTTCCGCAATTTTTTTAGGAAGAACAACTAAAAAATCGCTGGCATCGTTCGATTCTTGAAAAATAGCTTGGATAACATCAAATTTTTCAAGAGAAAACCAACTTCGAAAGGCATCCCAGTGCTCTTCGTTCTGCCAAAAAGTTGCAAATTCCAGTTTCTGCTTCATTTTTCCCCTCCCAAAAGATATTGAAAAATAAGTTTAGAAGAATACCAATTTCAAATAGAACAACAATAAAATTTTGAACAACAAATTTTAAAAAAGCGCCTCCGAAGATTTTCCTCCAAATTTAATCTAATTCTAATTATAGCACTCTTTATAAAAATTGTCAATAGGTGGGAAGGTGGCTGTTCATTGCCTTATTTGTCATCCCGACCGAGCTCCGCCTGTATTCAGGCGGAGGCGAGTGGAGGGATCCCTTAAATAATATAGCTTCCGCAAAGCAAATTCCGATATTTTCTCCCTTTGAAAAGGGAGATTACCGCCCAAGGCGGTCTGCCTTGGGCGGAAAAGGGATTCCGATATTTCCCCCCTTGGAAAGGGGGGATGAAGGGGGTTTTTAAAATAAATTTATTTGCGGGAGCTATATATATACTTTAGGTTTTCTGCAAAAAAACATTGAAGAGACTCCTCCGCTCGTAATTTCTGTTTTGCCAGCAGAAATTACTTCGGTCGGAGTGACAATGAGAAAGAGATGGTGAGCAGTTATGTCACTTGCCATTGACAAATATAGTTTGCTATGCTATATTTTTTATTAGAACATTAAAAACCGAATAATATGACAGATT
The DNA here is from genome assembly GCA_043806975.1 of bacterium. Classification (GTDB taxonomy): domain Bacteria; phylum Patescibacteriota; class Minisyncoccia; order CAYZDR01; family CAYZDR01; genus JAZDGL01. The sequence goes on along the minus strand of JAZDGL010000018.1, from coordinate 274 downwards.
TTTTCCTAAAAACAGTTAGCTATCGCTTTTTTTGGCAAAAAAATAGCGAAAAGGAGTTATTAAATGATAAAGCTCTATGATTACGAAAAAGAATTTTTGAGTTTAATCAATGCGGCTTTTGCAAAGTCAGCCCGGGTTTTAGCGGCAATCGCAACGGGTCTGGGAAAAACGATTATCGCCGCATTTTGGGCGAAGGAGCAAATCAAAAACGGCAGAGGGCTTGTCCTCTGCGACAACAATGAAATTCTAGAACAAGATCTCAAAAGTTTCAGAA
>JAZDGL010000017.1:0-2074 GCA_043806975.1 bacterium | reverse complement strand
CAATGGAAATTTTACCGCGGCGAATGTGGTAAAGAACGATCTTCAACCCAACAACCAAATAACAGCGATAGCGCGCAAGAAAAACCAAACATAAACACGCCTGAGAATAAACCCGTTTCCTCCGTTAGCCCAAAACAACCCGCTTGTATTCAAGTTATTACTCCCGCCAAAAATCCCCGAACAGGAGAATGTAAAAATTTCCCTACCCCTTGTGATATCCCGGCTGGATGGATGAAAGTAGCAAATTGTGGAGTAAATACGCCAGCAGAAACGACAAATAACGCCGAGCAAAACCCAGTCAGGCAAAATCAAACAGAGCCGATGCCTTCAATTGAACAACGACCGCCTGCCCAAATTGGCGCCGATAATATCTTGCGCTAGTTTTTCTTGACATAAAATTCAATAAATACTACTGTTGTAGAGACGAGGCAATGCCTCGTCTCTACCCGTTTAAACATATTATGCAAAAATCTTATCACATCATCACCTTCGGTTGCGCAATGAATTTTTCCGATAGCGAAAGAATTGCCGCGATTTTAGAAAATCAAGGCTTAATCAAATCCGTATCAAAATATGAAGCTGATTTAGTTATTATTGTTGCCTGTGCAGTCCGACAGCATGCGATGGATAGAGTTTTTGGGAACATCGGAGAAATCAGAAAGAAAAACCCTAACGCAGAAATAATAATTACCGGATGTATTTTGGAGTCGGATAGAAAAAAACTAAATATGTCCCTTTCTGAAAAAAGTAACCCGTCTTCCCCCTCCATAGCAGCCCCTCTCTTTCTCTCCCCCTCAGGGAGGGGGAGTTGGAGGGGGTGTCTAACCCTAGCTGAATTCACGGATTCAAAAAATACCGCCGATTTCTTTAAAATCACTCCTAAATACCAATATAAAAATAATGCTTGCGTCCCTATTATGACAGGATGCAACAATTTCTGCTCATACTGCGCTGTCCCCTACACTCGCGGACGAGAATATTCCCGCCCAACGGAAGAAATAATTTCAGAAATTTCTGCGCTTGTTAAAAATGGCTGTAAAGAAATTACTTTATTGGGACAGAATGTGAATTCATATATATCTCACCTCCTTAATAAGGAGGTGACTGAGGGGAGATTTTCTGAAAAAATACCCCCTCTTAATCTCCCCCTTATGAAAGGGGGGGGAATCAACTTCCCTTCTTTGCTTCATCTTATCAACTCTATTCCCTGCGATTTCAAAATAAAATTCCTCACTTCTCATCCGAAAGATATGTCCGACGAACTAATTGACACGATTGCAAAATGCGATAAGATTGATAAAGAAAGAATCCATTTGCCGGTCCAACACGGAGATAATGAAATTTTAGAGAAAATGAACCGCAAATATACAATAGAACATTACAAAAATTTAATAAAGAAAATCAGAGTAAAATTGCCTGATATAAAAATAACAACAGATATAATTGTTGGATTTCCAGGAGAAACTAAAAAACAATTTGAAAATATAATAAAACTATTTCAAGAAATTGGCTTTTCTGATGCCTATATTTCTTGCTACTGCCCACGATATGGCACTGCCGCCGCCAAAATGAATGACAATGTCCCGCTTAAAGAAAAGAGAAAAAGAAAAAAGATTTTAGAAGAAATAATAAAAAAAGGCGGGATATAAAATATACCCCGCCCCAGCTTGTTCCATCTTTTTATTTTTGGCAAACAGATCCCCCCGATCTGCGCCAAAAAATAAACCAAATTCCCCCCATTTGGCACCTCCTTTAAAAAAATTATGCTACTTTTTAAACGATTTAGTTTTTTTAATACTAAAACTGCCTCCAAAAATATCGCTTAATTTACTTGGGAAATCTTTGAATTTTGTAAAATTTTCTGAACATTCAAAGATTAATTTTCCCTCACGGAAAAATAATGTTCCCGTCCTTAAAGAAATTTTTCCACTTTTCCCAATCTCAAATTTAAACAAAAAATCCTCTATCTCCTCTAGATTTAATCTTAATTTTTTTTGATAAGAAAGCAATGTTTTCTTTAAAGACAAGGTTTCCTCTCCCATGGAATCCTCATCTTTTAAAAAACTTGTTCTTT
>JAZDGL010000016.1:0-26381 GCA_043806975.1 bacterium | reverse complement strand
CTTCCTAAAATTTCTTTTAAAATCAACCGATTTTGAGCCTCTAAGTTTAAGCGCAATACTCCCGTTTCCGTGTTTGAACTTCTTAAATTAAACCTCCACTCACCGCTTTCCATTGTAAGCCCATCAAGCCAATTTATTTTTGCTCTTTTATAATTTTTCTTAAATTCCGCTTCAACTTTTTTTAATCTTTTTTTCACATCAAAGCTAGAATCAGAAAATTCAAAATTTATTTCAGATATTTTTTCAACTGCTTTAAGCTCTTGGCAAATTTCTGATATTGGACGGCTGGAAGCGGCCGCTATATTCAAAACTTTCAACATCGCGATCATAGCATTATCGCACCTATAAGCATCTTTGAAAAAATAATGCCCGGAAGTCTCCGCAGAAAAATCCGCAGACTTTTCCCGCATAACCCGTTTTATGTTTGTATGCCCCGACTTTGAAACAATAACCTTCCCGCCAAAATTTTTTATAGCTTGATGCGCCGTTTTGCCCGATCTAATATCTAAAACAATTTTTGCCTCAGGATTTTTTTCTAAAATGCTCCGAGACAAAATTGCTGTTATAATTTCAGGATTTATCATATCGCCTTTTTCATCCACAAAAACAACCCTATCTGCATCTCCATCAAAAGCAACACCCAAATCAGCTTTATATTTTTTCACCATAAACGAAAGATCATCCAGCGCCGACTTATTTAAAGGGTTAATGTTTTTATCGGAAAAATTCTCCGAAGGACCAAAGCAAATCGGAATAAAATCTATATTCAATCCATTAAAAATAAAAGGAATTTCTTCGCTCGCCATCCCCCACGCCGCATCTATAACTATTTTAAGATGCCGTCCGTTTTTAGCATAAAATGATCTAATAAAATTGATATACTGCTCAATATACGACTTGCGATAAAGATTATTTTGAAAAACTTTTTTTTCATTCAAAAAATTTGCCGTTTTGTTTTTCCTCTCTTTTTTTACTATTTCCCAAATCGCCTCTATATCTATTTCTCCTCCATTAAGGCAAAATTTGATACCGTTAAACCCCCTTGGATTATGGGAAGCGGTGATAACTGCCCCCGCAAGATACTCCTTTTTAAAAACTGACCAATAAAGCATCGGGGATGATGCCATACCAAGATAATCAACTGCCAGCCCTTCTGAAAGCAATCCGCAAGACAATGCCCGCGCCAATTGGGCAGAACCCTTGCGCATATCTCTTGCAACTGCTACCGCGCCGTGATTCTTTAAAACATTTTTACGAACTTCTTTAGATTTTTTTAAAATCTTCGCCCAAGCCCTGCCTATTTCAAAAACAATTTCCTCGTTAATCTCTTCTGGATATTTTCCCCGAATATCGTAAGAGCAAAAAATTTTTTCTATTTCATTTTTATTTTTCATTAATTATATTTTAACACAAAACCAACAGCGCGTCATCTGCGATGGAAACAGTGGAAATCATACTTACCCACAAGAATAAGCGATAATTGTCAACATAGATTTTAGTTTCTTTTTACTATATAATAATTGAAGAAACAAAAACAAATGTTCACTGCAACAAAAAACAAAAATGCGCAATAAAGTAGAATACAAAAAAATTGTTTGGATTGATATTGAAAAACCTCAACCCTCCGATACCGAATTTTTACGGGAGCAATTTCAGTTTAATCCGCTTGACTTAGAAGAAATTAACCGCCCCACATACAGGCCAAAGGCCGAAGACCACGGAAATTATATTTTTATAGTTCTGCATTTTCCAATTTATAATCCTAAAAAGAAAACCACAGTAGCGGCAGAGCTAGAATTTTTCTTAACAAAAACTCATTTAATTTCAGTGCATAGCAGCGCAATCCCGCCTCTGCAAACCGCCTTTGAAGGCTGCTGCAACCATTCCTCCGTCGTTCAGCGATATATGGAGAAAACCACAGGACATTTGCTTTATTATTTAGTTGAAAGGCTCTTTGAATCCTGCTTTTCCAAATTAGACAATATCGCGGAAAAAATCAATAAAATAGAAGATAAAATTTTTCAAGGCAAAGAAAAAGAGATGGTAAAAGAAATCTCAATTATCCACCGCGACATTTTGGATTTTAGGCGGACGCTAAAACCGCAAGAAGCAACTCTTGAATCTTTGGCAACAATGAAATCCAGCATTCTCAATGGAAAATTGCAAATATATTTCAGGGACACGATCGGATCCAACATTCGGGCTTGGAATACGCTAGAAAACCACAAAGAAACGATTGAAGTTCTAAAAAGCACCAATGAATCGCTCCTTTCAAACAAGATCAGCGAAATAATGAAAACGCTCACGATAGTTTCTTTTTTAACATTCCCTCTTTCTGTAATCGCCGGTTTTTTTGGAATGAATGTTTTTGATGGCGCCGGCTACATTTCACACCCCTTCGCCCCCCTTGCGATTCTTGGAATAATGATCGCAACGACTCTTTTAATGCTCATATACTTTAAAGCGAAAAAATGGCTGTAAAAATTTAAAATTTATGAAAATTTATAACACCCTAACCAGAGAAAAAGAAAATTTTAAACCCATTGATCCCGACGGAAAAAAAGTCGGGATGTATGTTTGCGGTCCGACCGTGTATGGACCGGCGCATTTGGGGCATAGCAGAACATACATAATTTTTGACGCATTGCGCCGTTTTTTGGAGTATTCGGGTTTTGAAATTCGTTTTATCTCAAATATAACCGATGTCCACGACGACATTATAAAAACCGCGCTAAAAGAGCGCGCCAGTATCAAAGAAATCGGAGAAAAATTTACTCAACAATTTTTTCAAGAGATGGAAACATTAAAGGTTAAGCCCGCCAATATCCGCCCGCGGGTTTCCGAATTTATCAAAGAAATCATTGAATTTATTAAAATTTTAGAGCAAAAAGGATTCGCATACGAAAACGCAGGATCGGTTTATTTTGATGTTTCCAAATTTCCAGAATACGGAAAGCTTTCGCGCCGCAAATTAGAACAGGCGAAAAAAGGGACGAGGGTTGATGTGGATAAGTTTGAACGCGAAGAAGCTGCTGATTTTGCCCTATGGAAAGCGGCGGCAAGCGAAGAAGAAAAGGTCGGAGCAAGCTGGGAAAGCCCTTGGGGAAAAGGCCGCCCGGGATGGCATATTGAATGTTCTGTTATGGTCAAAGAATTGATTGGGCAGCAAATTGACATCCACGCGGGCGCGACTGACCTAATTTTTCCTCATCACGAAAATGAAATCGCGCAAAGCGAATCCGCTAGCGGAAAATCTCCTTTTGTAAAATACTGGATACACAGCGGACTTTTGAATATCAACGGACAAAAAATGTCCAAATCGCTAGGAAATTTCATCACAATTGAAGATATTTTGAAAAAATATGAACCTGCCGTTTTGCGATTTTTGGTTTTAAGCTCGCATTACCGCTCCCCTTTTAACTACTCGGAAAAAGCAATGGAAATGGCAAAAGATAGTTTAGATAAAATCAATAACTTTGTTTCAAAAATTAATTTGCTCCAATTTGGGGTGAATAAACAAAACGAAAAATCTTGCAGCCATATAACAGAACAAATTAAAATTTCTATCATCGAATCGCTAAATGACGATTTCAATACTCCGAAAGCAATCGCCGAATTATTTAAATTTATAAAAGAACTGAACAGCTTAATCGGCAAGGATGCGCTAAATTCACAAGACGCGGAAAAGATATTTAATTTTTTGAAAGAGATGGATGAAATTTTTCAATTTATTGATTTTGAATTTGAAGAGGAAAAAATTCCGCAAAAAATTCAAAGCCTGCTCGATCAAAGACAAAAAGCGCGCGAAGAAAAAAACTGGGAAGAATCAGATAATTTGCGAAATGAAATTGAAAATTTAGGATATATTGTAGAAGATTCGGAAAAAAAGCAGATCGTAAAAAGAAAATAAAAAAATATGGCAAACATTATTGACCAAAAACTTCCACCGCAAAGCTTGGAAACGGAGCAATCTTTACTCGGCTGCTTAATGATTGACAAAGATGCGATAATAAAAATCGCCGATTTGGTCGCTCCTGAAGATTTTTACAAAGAGGCGCACAAAACAATTTTTGAAGCAATCCTTTATTTATTTGAAAAAAGAGAGCCAATAGATATTTTAAGCTTATCTAACAGGCTTGAAGCAGTTGGAAGGTTAGAAAATATCGGGGGGGTTTCCTATTTAACAACCATAGTTAATGTTGTCCCAACTTCTGCTCATGTTGTGCATTATGCCAAGACCGTGCAGAAAAAAGCCACTTTAAGAAATTTAATCAGCGCGGCGGGACAAATTGCAGAGCTAGGCTTTAAAGAAGATGAAGACATAGACCAGCTTTTGGATAAAGCCCAACAAAGCATTTTTAAAGTATCCCAAAATTATTCTTTACAGAATTTTATTCATATAAAACCTGTTTTAGAGGAGGCTTTTGACAGGCTTGATGAGCTTCACAAAACAGAGCAAGGAACATTGCGCGGAGTTCCAACGGGCTTTACAAAACTTGATAACAAACTTGCGGGATTGCAAAAATCCAATTTAATAATTTTGGCGGCGCGCCCAAGCATCGGAAAAACCACATTGGCGCTAGATATCGCCCGAAATATAGCTGTTGTGGAAAAAATTCCCGTCGGAATATTCAGCTTGGAAATGTCCAAAGAAGAAATTATTGACAAAATAATGTGTTCGCAAGCGGGGGTGGATTTATGGAAATTGCGAACAGGAAAATTATCAACGCAAGGAGAAAACAGTGATTTTATGAAAATAAGCCATTCTATGGCAATCTTGTCAGAATCACCTTTATATATAGATGACAGCGCTTCCAGCAACATTATGCAGATTAGAACAATGGCGCGGCGGCTTCAATCAGAACACGGGTTGGGGCTGATTTTAATTGACTACCTGCAATTGATGCAAGGGACAGGGCGAGTTGAAAGCAGAGCGCAAGAAGTTGGTGAAATATCCCGCTCGCTGAAAGCCTTGGCAAGAGAGTTAAATGTTCCTATTTTGGCGCTTTCACAGCTTTCTCGCGCGATTGAAGCCCGCACAGATCAAATGCCCAAACTCTCCGACTTGCGGGAAAGCGGATCCATTGAGCAAGATGCCGACTTAGTGCTGTTTATCCACAGGGAAGACAAATTCAAAAAAGATTCAGACAAGAAAAACATCGCAAAAATAATTATAGCAAAGCACAGAAACGGACCAATTGGAGAAGTTGATCTATACTTTGATCCAAATACCGTTAGTTTCAAAAACATTGATAACCGCCATAGCAACGAAGATTATCAACCGCAACAAGATGTTTTTACGGAAGAATTTTAAAGCGCCTCGTTTGCCTGCCCGCAGCTGCAACAGTATTCTAGGCGACTCACCTTTATCTCCCCCTCCTCCGAGAGACGCACCTCCCCCTGCCCCCTCCTCCGAGAGGAGGGGAGGAAATAAATTTCTCCTCTCTTGAAGAAACATACCTCTTCTTTCCCCTCCCCTTCCTCTGGAAGGACACCTCACTTTTTTCTCTCCCCCTCTGGGAGGGGGAGTTGGAGGGGGTGCCGCCACCTCCAAAAAAAGATAATGTGGTAAAAATTATGAGATCAAAAGTGTTCAACAGCTCCATTGATAAAAACAAACGGAAATTGTTAAGAAACAATATGCCGCGGGCAGAAACAATAATTTGGTCTAAGCTTAGAAATAAACAAACAGGATGTAAATTTAGAAGACAATATAGTGTTGATAAATTCGTGCTAGATTTTTATTGCCCTGAACTAAAATTAGCAATTGAAATTGATGGCGACAACCATTTTGTGGAAAAAGAAAAAATGAATTATGATAATAATAGACAAAAAATTATAGAATCATTGGAAATAAATTTCTTAAGGTTTCAAAATATAGAAATTTTTAAAAATTTAAATGGGATTATGTCGGTGATTTATGAAAAGATAAAAGAATTAGGCACCTCCCCTAACCCCTCCTCCCAGAGGAGGGGAACCGCCTCCTCTAACCCCGTGCGCCGGCAAAGCCTCTGGCAACGCACGGCTCCTCCCAAATGTCTTTCTCTCCCCCTCTGAGAGGGGGAGTTGGAGGGGGTGCCGCTCCGAAATAATAAGAGCGCGTCTCCTATTCCATTAAAAAAATATGCAATCCCAATCAATCAAAAATTTAATTGAACAATTTAAAAAACTCCCCACTGTCGGACCAAAAACCGCCCAGAGATTCGTATATTTTCTATTGAAAAATCCTGATATTGAACTGGAAAAATTTGAATCCGCATTTAAAGAAGCTCGGGAGAATATAAAACTTTGTAAAATTTGTTTTAATGCTTGCGAAAGCGAAATTTGCCCAATTTGCAGCAATCCAGCGCGTGATCGCGCGACAATCTGCGTAGTAGAAGAAATTTTAGACGCGCTATCAATTGAAAATTCAAGGGGATATAACGGAGTTTATCATATTCTTGGACAAACCTTTGATCCAAGAATATCCAAACTTGAAGATTTAAGAATTAAAGAATTAGTTGAAAGGATTAAAAAAGAAAATGCCAAAGAAATAATTTTGGCATGCAGCCCTTCATCAGAAGGCGAAGTTTTAGCGCTATACCTTAAAAAATTTTTGGATCCGCTGGAAATAAAAATAACTCGCCTAGGACGCGGGCTTCCCACTGGCGCAGATATTGAATATGCCGACCCCGAAACAATTAAAGGCGCGCTTCTAGGAAGACAGGATATTTAAAAAAATAAAACTGAAAAAATGCAGTTTTATTTTTTTATTTCCGCTAAAAATTTATCGTAACTTTTTAGCGGAACTTCTTGTCCATATCCAAAGCCCCCATTGCCAAGTCAGAATCGCTAAAACAGCAACAACAATAATTATTCTTGCGCCAAAAGTCAAATTTGCCGAAGCTCCGTTGACCGTAGCCAATCCCTCTCCTAATAAAACAGTTGGAATAATTATGGCAAAAATAGCAGTCATCAAAAATAACATTATACTAAAAGGAATGCTGTTAATCGTCCATCTTGGCGGAGTATAAAAAATCCTTGCAATTTTTCTTGACAAAGAAGCATAGCAATCATTACACATTGCAACTGGAATAATCCCAAATAATGCTACAAAATTCACATCTTTTGAGCCTAGGATTTGTTTATTGCATTTTTTACAATTTAGCATAATTTTTTTTATTAGTTATCTTATAATTTATAGTACTCCAAAAGTAAATTAATTCTTCACCTACAAATATAATCAATAAAATCATCAAACACTATTCCCCCATCCGGGTAACCCAATAGAGATCCATTCACAACATTTTTCCATTGATACCCAAAAGACATAAACGCGCTAGGGCTTGCTATCCCAAATTTCTTTTCACCGCTTATAACATACACAGTTTTCCCATCAAATGTATCCCTGACAAGAGTTCCGCCAGAAAATTGAAATGAACCAAAAGGTTCAATTGGCAATAATTTATCAGCCGCATTAGCCGCAACAACATTTTCCCATCTAAAACCTCTAGAGTTAAACACTTCTGGGTTTGGAATCCCGTATAATTTCCCTCTTAAGCTCTGATAAATCGTCCCATTGATATTAATTAGCGCTCCTTCTGGATGAGCATCATTTGCGGATGTGATAGGCTCTCCTTTATAATAAGCGTTAAATGTAGCAATGTATTCAGGCTCAGGAATAACAATATGACTCTTTTTGAAATCATACCCTAATCCCGTAAAAGCTTGGGAAGTAGCGAACGCTCGTCTCTCTCCTGGAAAGGTAACTATGGAAATTTCTTTTCCTACCATTACAATAGTCCCATCGGCATACGATAAAGAAGATTGCGTATTGATAGGCATCGCTTTATCAAAATCATTAGCAGGGATAACTTTATCAAAATTATAACCATACGAAAACAAAACCGAAGGAGCAGGAATCCCAAACCTTTCTCCGCCAAAAGTATAATAAACTGTATTCCCAACGCTCACGAGCGTTTGATTAAGATGCGCGGTTTTAACAACGGAAGCCGCCCGAGCATTTGGAAAAACGGATAAAAAACTTGCGATAACAAAAACCAAAAACATTATTTTATTACATTTTTTACAATATGCCATATAATTTTTATTACTATAATCTCCCGCAAAACAAATTTATTTTAAAAACCCCCTTCAATTCCCCCTTATTAAGGGGGAAAATAATCGAAATTTGTTTTACACCCCACGCTATATACTTATATTTTTATTATATCTTATTTTTAAGACCAAGCGCAAACCAACCACAATAAAAACTGTGGAAAACTACGCTTAATTTTAGCCACCCGAAAATAAAAACCCGCTTTTTTTGCGGATTTTTATTTAATATCTGTGATTTCTACTTCTGTTTTAATTTGTCTATGCCCCATTTTTCTTTTATATCTTTTCTTGGGTTTAAATTTAATAATAGTAACTTTTTTATCTTTTTCCTCGCTTAAAACTTTTCCGACTACTTTCGCGCCTTCAATAAACGGTCTGCCAATTTGAAATATGCCGTTTTCTTCATCGGCTTTCATCAAAACTTCGGCAAATTCAACGGTTTCGCCTTCATTAAAATTTAGCCGCTCTAATTTCAGCTTATCGCCGATTGCAACTTTATATTGTTTTCCGCCTGATTTAATTATTGCAAACATAGAAAGTTAAGATTAAAAGTTTAGAAAAAGCTTCAAGCCAGCATTTAGAGCGTGAAAACTTGGAGCTATTGGTAGTATATCAAAATAGCAGAAAAAGTCAATGGAAGTATAAGAATAAGCAAAAATTTGCCTAAACTTTGCAGAAAAATCGCTAAAAAACCGAATGCTAAAGGAAACAAAATTAGCGTAAAAAGCGCTTTCTTTTGCGAGAACCCCCTATCCAAAAGCCTGTGATGCAAATGCGCGCGGTCTGATCTAAAAACTGATTTTTTCAATCTAATTCTATTTACAACGACACGAATCGCATCCGCAATGGGAATCCCCAAAACCAAGAAAGCAGTTGCTACTTTTCCACCGCTAATTATAGAGATAACCGCCAGCATAAAACCAATAAAGACGCTCCCGCTCGTGCCTAAAAAAATCTTTGCAGGAGGGAAATTAAAAATTAGGAAAACAGCTAAAATTAAAGCCAGCACTCCCGCCAAAATAGCCGAAAAAGGCTGATTTACTTTTGGCAAGAGCGAAAGCCCGCAAAGCGCCAGCGCCCCAATTAGCCCATTAGAGCAAGCAAGCCCATCAATCCCGTCAGTCCAATTTATTACATTTACAAGCCCCGCTATCCACAGAATTGTAAATAAATTCGCAAAAATACCCAAATAGAAAAATCCCCCGAAAGGATTCGTGATTGAATAAATTTTTATCCCGCTAAAAATAGCTAAAATCGCTAGAATTAACTGAAAAATTAACTGAAAAAACGGATTTAAATCATATTTATCATCTAAAAGCCCGAAAATTAAAATCAAAAAAGAAAGCCCTGATAAATAAAGCAACCGCAAATCTCTTACCAACCAAAACCAAGCCAAAAGGAATGCGATAAATGGCAAAATTACAAAAATTCCGCCGAAGCGGGAAATGTTTTTTTGATGTATGTCTTGAGGACGAACCATAATATAAAACCCCCTTCATCCCCCTTTGCTAAGGGGGAGATAGATCTTCGGGATCCTTCGCTTCGCTCAGGATGAAAATAACGAATATAACCCGTTATTTTCATTTTCTCACCTTCTCTGTTACCCAAAACTCCATATATTTCCCCAGCATCAACCTAGTTTGGGCATCCAGCGCAGGCAAGGCGCCAAGAAACGGAGCTACAACAGGCACTACAACCCATTGCAAAATCATATAAATATACCTCCATTTTCTGTATTTAGCAGGGATAGGCGGCAAAAGCAAAGTCCCCAGCGCCGCCGAAACGATAAGACCAATCATCGCAAATGTCATTAAAAGCCTTGTCATAGAAGGAAGACGGCTTGCTAAAACGGTAGAATTAAAAATTTTTCCTCCTGCGACTAGAGGCAGCCATCCCAAAATAACCACAATAAAAGAATCAGTTGCCCAAGATCGATTTCCTTCCAGCATAATAAACAAATGCTTCATTTTCTTTGCAAAACCTATCTTCTTATTTTCTATGAAAGATCGCATTAAAAGCGGAAAATTCTCCACCCCCCACGCCCAGCGGCGCTTTTGCTTATATTGGTTAACGATTGATCTCCAATAAGTTTTGGCAACGACCGCGTCCAAGGAAACCGACATATGCATCGGGATAGAACGATAATCTCCATTATAATAATGATAGCACTTCCAAAAAATTACCGAATCATCGGAAATCATATTTACAGGCCAATAATCCACATCCACCAGCGCCTTGAAGCTCATAGAATGGCTTGCGAAAGTAACCAGCCTTTCGGGACGCAAACTTTCTATCATATGCCAAAAAGAAGAGCTTGCCGCGATAACCCGCACAAACATAGGCGCATCCCAAAAATTATTATGATACATAGGGAGCGGCTGAAGGCTGCATCTTTGCCTGTCTGGCGCCATTAAATAAAGATAAGACGCATAAGCAAAATACTGGCTGTGCGGACAAGTATCGCAATCAAAAGCCGAAATTATCACATTTTCATAGTTTATCCCTAATTCATCAAGGGTCTCTTTTGCTTTTTTAGCCGCCCAAGTCGCATTAGCTCCTTTTGCCTTTGCTTCTCCTTTAATCCCGTCTGGATGTCTAATAACCAAAGTTTTGAAAAATTTATCTTTAAATTCTTTTTTAACAAATTCCTCTTTTGCATCTCTTCTCTCGGGGTCGTCTCTTTCTTCGGTCGCTAAAATCAAAATCATTTTATCTTTTGGATAATCGCAATTTAAAACAGTGTTAAAAGCATCTTTAATAACCTCCACGGGTTCATTGGCAGTTGGAAATATAATTAAATGATAAATATCCTGCCAATCAGGAGCATTTTTAGGAAATTTTTCCAGCGAAATAAATTCTTGAGGAGCTGGAGATAAGCCGTGAGATTGTGATAATGTGGCAGTATTTTTTAATTTTGAAAGCCAATCTATTTTCTCATTTTTCTTTTTTGCCATATAAGCGCCCACCAAATATATAGACATATACACCGCTCTAATTAGCCAATATAAATCAAATGCAATAACAAAAAGAGCCGCAGGAATCGGCCAAATAAACGATGCAACAATCGCAATTGTTAAAGTGAACCACGACAAAAGACCTGGGATAGTTTCAAAAACCCTTTGCAAAAATTTATCTTTTGGGTTGGATGGATGAGGGGAAGGATACATAATCAATTAACAATCTTGGAGTAAAAACTACTTATTAAACATTATTATAGTTATTGCTCCGACTAGCAACAACGCCTGCGCTACCGACGATGCAATCAATAAAATTTTAGCTCCCAGCTTAAATTTTAGAAAAATAATCCCTGAAAGAATTGTATTGACTGCAAATATAATCAAACCGACTAAGGGAATTACAAAAACCTTGGTAAATTTTCCTAAATAATCCGCGCCAAAATAAACATTATAATGCAAAATAATCGGCAAGGCGCTAGGTCTGATATATTTTTTTAAGATGATCCACAAGATGACATTAAGCGTTAAAGCGCAAAAAATAGCCGCTAAAACGACTTTATCTTTAAAAAAAATTTTCTCTCCTGCCGTTTCCATATTTACATTATACCATATTTTGAGAAAAAAGTAAAATTAAATAAACTTCACAAGTTCATTCCTCTAAAATTATAGCTTCCACAAAACGAATTTATTTACAAAACCCCCTTCATCCCCCCTTATTAAGGGGGGAATAATCGAAATTTATTTTAAAATCCCTCTTCTGCCCAAGGCAGACCGCCTTGGGCGATAATCTCCCTTTCTGCCTAATAGGCAGACCGCCTTGGGAGGTACAAAGGGAGAAAATATTGGAATCCCTCTTAATTTCCCTTACTGCGTCCCGCCGAAGCCCATAGGGTTAAGGAGGATTAATGGAGAAAATATTGGAATTTATTTTGCGGAAAATATAATTTATTTTATGCTGCTTGAAATTCTGCCTTAAACTGCTCAATTTCATTAGCCATTATCTCTGAAAGATTAGGAATTTTCTCCTCTAAAAAAGCAGTAATTTCTTGCTGTTCGTTAGAAGTTCCTTTTCCAACAATAGAATTCATATAATGTTTATCCTCGTCTGAAAGGATTGAATCAACCTTCAAAAAAAGCCGTTTTAAAATTATATCGCCTGCCCTCGCAAGTACTTCTTGCTGTTTTTCTTCGGGAAGTTCTTGAATTCCAAATGCATTAATTAATTGCTGTTGAATTTGTTGTGGTTCCATAGATTTAAAATAATTTTTATTAAATTATAGCTCCCGCAAAACAAATTTATTTACAAAACCCCCTTCAATTCCCCCTTATTAAGGGGGAAAATATCGGAATCCCTCTCAATCTCCCTTTTCAAAGGGAGAAAATATCGGAATTTGTTTTGCGGCAACTATAAAAAGTTTAAATATATTTTTTCGGCTCAAAAAATGACGGATCTAGCTTTTTCTTCGGCGCATAGCCAATCCCATCTCTTATTCTCTTCATCACATCTAAAAGGGAATCTTTTTCGCCAATTTTTACCCCTGATTCCTTTGCCTTTCTTAAAAAACCGCTAATCTCTCTGCCTGCATTCCCAAACCCATCAAAATTTTGCACTGCTTTTCCTAGCCCTCTATTTCCTTGTATATCCCCATAATCAAATTTCCCCTTTAAAAAATCTACCGCTTTTTCTTCTTTGTAATGCCCCCAATTTTTATTTATCCCTACTGACGACCTTGTCGTAAGTTTATCCAAAAAATCATTCATCATTTTTTTTGATTCGGGAGCAAGTTTAGATAATTCTTTCGGCAATTTTTCCGCAGCCTTTTTCGCTCCTTTTTCTAAACTCATAAAAGTTTGCCTCGCTGGAATTTTTTGCACATTTTTTACAACCGCCTGCCTCAATCCCGCAACAATCCTCCTTGCGCGATCAGTTGTGAGCATTTCTCCTGGATTCTGCCGCGCCCAATTTTTTAAAACACTGTTGACTTCGGAAATATGCTCATAGCCAGTCATCCCCGGCTGAATTCTTGATGCAACCGCATTTTCCATTTTCGCAATAAAACTAGAATCTTTAATTATATTCAAATTTACTTTTTCCCCGATATTTAATCCTTCTTTTGCAACCCCCTGCGAAAGCCGTCCATCCAAAACCGCTTTTTTTGCAGAATCAATTATATAAGTTTCTTTAATCGGATCACCGCCTGTTAATTTAGAAAACCACTCTTGCTTTGCCAAATTTTCTTTTGCCAGCGACCAAATTGAACCGCCTTTAGGAGTTTCTACAATAAATTCTCCCGCCGCAGCGCTTTTTTCTGCCGTCTTTTTTACTGCTGCGTTAGAAATTTTTCCTAAAACTGCTTCCGCCGGAATAGGCGGGGTTTTAACTGTTCCAGGAATAACAATTTCAGGAGAAATCCCGCTAGGCGACATCATCCTACTGCTCATTGGTCCTATTGGGCTAGGAGAATTCGGCAAATTCCCCAAAGTTGGCTCAGAATAAGCATAACCGCCTGCTCCTCTTTTCCATTGCGTTTGCGGAGGAGTATATTTTCCAGATAATTCAGGTGCAGAAGCTGCGCTAGATGGAGTTTTTTTAAGAGGAGATGGCTTTTTTACGCTATTCGGAACGCTTTCAGGGATAGCGCCAGGCTTGGATTTTATCCGATTCCAAACCCCTTCCACCATTTTTTCAGGAAGCCCTGCCGCAAAAACCAATCCGATTGCGCCCGTTGCCCCCCATTTTACCCAAGCTTGATTTTTCTTTAATTTTTCAAGTTCAGCAAAACGATTATCTGTATCTTTTTCCATTTTTTCAAAAGCTTCGCTTAAAAACTTTAATTTATTTTTTTCAATATCATCTGCGCCAACCGCCGCTCCAACTGCCTCGCTCGGAGATATTAAATCTTCCATCATCCCTTCGTTTAAAATGCTAAATTTTTGCTCTTCGGAATTTTCCTTTAATTGTTTGGATAATTTAGCGCGCTTTTTAGACTGAGACTTTTCAAACCGCTGTTCGGTAAATCCCATCGCGCCAACCGTGGAAATTAAGCGCTCTGCTCCCAAAAACATTCCTCCAACAATTGGAATCGCAGCCACTCCGCTTGCTGTCGCTAAAACTGTTCCTCCTAAAACCCCCATATGTACATACCACGGAGCATTATTATACGCATCCAAAACTTTTTTAAAATTTTTAATCAAAGGGCTTTGATTTTTTCCAACCTCTTCTATCCTCTTATTGCATAAAAACTCTTGCCCGTCTTGAATCGCATCTATTGAATTTCGTTTGGCTTCAATTTCGCTAACAACGGGGTCATTAAAAGCCTCGCTAGAAAACCGCAAAACCAATTGCTTATATTTTTCCTGCGCCGCCTTTAAAGTTTCTTCTGCCTGCTTTGCCTCCTCAATAATTTCAGGAGATTTTCCTCCATTTGCCTTATTGAAAGCATCCCCTAGCTTAAACTTATTTAAAAATTCTTTATATCGCGCTTCTTTTTGCTTAAAACTTTTTAACTTTTTTTCTGAATTTATTATTTCTTGCGCCGCTTCTTCAAACTGCTTTTTTCTTTCCTCAACTGATTTAACGCTCTCCGAAGCCCCTTCTATTTTTTCTATTTTAGATTTTTCTTCCCGCTCTTTATCTTCTCTCTGTAATCTTAAAAATCTTGGATCCAATTCATCTGCTTTTTGCGCAGTTTCTTTTAAAAACTCCTTCGCATTCGGGTTTTTTTCACTTTCCACAGCTAAATTAAGCATATTCAAATAAGCTTCTTTGCTCATTTTTCCGCTCTTTACTTCCTCTTGAAAATTTTCTATGCTTTCTTTAGTTTTATTTAAATATTCGTCTTCTTTTAATCCCGTCTCTTGCCCTTCCTTTTTTAATTCACGAGATAAAATCTCAAGCTCTTCTTTTGTGGAAGGCGGCGGTAAAATATCTTTCACGCTTTCTGCTGAAGCAGTTTCTTTTTTATTATTTATTTCATCTATTTCTTTCCTCAAACCTTTTGCATAATCGCCTAGCTGCCAATTTAAATCTTTTTTAACCACCGCGCCTTCTACTCTTTTTTCATCTATTTCTTTTCTTAACCCGCTCGCATAATTATCTAAATAATCTTTTGGTACTTTTTCTTGCTCTGACTCAAATTTAATTGGCTTGCTTTCTTTTTTCCCAATTTCTTTTTCCAATAAAGATTCATCTAAAATTTCTTGAATTTTCTGCGCTTGTTTAGGAAATATGTTTTTTAAATCATCAGCCTTTCTGAAAAAAAATTCTTCTGTTATTCTTTCTGATAATAAATCATCTATTAAACTTTCTAGCTTCTTTCTCGCCGCCATATCTTCCGCTTCTTCAATGTTTTCAATTGCTCCTTCTACTTTTTGTTTTTCTCCCGTTGGAATAAAACCTTTTTCTCCCAATTGTTTTTTTAATTGTTTTTCTAAAGAATCGTTAAAAATTTCTGAATTTTTATTTTTCTCCATAAAAATTTTACAAAAAAATTATCTCTTTTTATTATAACCTTTTTTAAATTAAAAATAAAAAATAAAGTTGTGGATAACATAACATCGCCATAAAATCAATCATTAGAAATTACCTCCACCCCCGGATAATAATGCTTGATAATTTCTTCAAAAGTTGATCCTAATTTTGCCATTTCTTTCGCCCCCGCCGCAGAAAGCCCCACTCCATGGCTTGCGAAAACCGCGCTTAAATTATGCTCAGTTGAAACAGGATCTTTCGCGCCTCCAAACAAATATGGTTTGTCCGTAAAAAATCCCGAAGACCAAACTTGCCGCGCATCTTTGGAAACACCTCCGCTATCGGAAGAATAAGCGGCTAAAATCGGCTTATCTTGATAAAAAATAATTTGACCCGCCGTTTCGTCAACCAAAGAAGCGAAAATCGGCGCGCGGCTAGAAAATCCAGCTCCTTTAAAAATTTGGTCGTCTCCGTTCCCGCTTAAACTATTCTTTAAATCAAACGGCTCGCCTTTATGTTTTCCGCCATTAGAAATATGATAAAAAGCATAAGTCCGAATTATCAAAGCCATCGCTTTTAAATATTCGCGCGGAGCAGTTTCGCTCACTTCTGCCACACCCTTAACATAATCTTCTAGTGATAATTCATTTATTATCCACAGCTTATTAGAAACTTGCGAATAGCTTATCCTTATTTTTCCAGCAAAAACATTATCATTTACTCCTCCATAACCGCTATGAAAAGGATTTTTTTCATCAATAATGACTCCGTCTATTGAATAAATTTTTAAGATATTATTGTCTGAAGAAACTTCAATGTCGCAATTTTGTGAAAAATTCATTGTGTAAATGTTGCCAGCATCTCCTGCGTAAATTATTTGACCAGAGGCGTTATCCTTAACCATATATTTCCCTGTTGCCGAGGTTATCCCTGCGGATTTAGCAAAAGATTTTAAAGCAACCCGAACACTAGAAATTACCGCTTGATCGCCATTCGGCTGGATAGATTTCTCCTCATCCTGAATTTGGGTATTTTTTTTATCATCAGTTTCTTCGGCGCCCTCTGCCGGCTGATTATTTATAATATCCTGAACAGGATTTATTAGCCCCGCCATATTTTTATTGTCTGCGGCTTCCGGCTTTTTCTCGTTTTCCAACGCCGATTTTTCTGCTTCTGCTTTATCCTGCGCATTATCCGCAAATTTTAACGCTCCCAAAGTCTCATATCTATCCAAATCATTCGCCTTCAAAACCAACACTTTTTCCCATTTATTCCCTTCTTTTAAAAATTCTTCCGCGCTAGAATACGGGCGTTTTTTTCCATCCTGAATTTTATAAACAGCAGGGCTTTCCGCATATCTTAATAATGTCCCTTCAAGATATTTTACTTCTCCCGCATAAACATACAAATCCAGCTCCTGCTTTGAAATTTCTAGCAAATCTGCCCATTTATACCCTAGATTTTCAAAAATCTCGGCAGAACAAAACCCTTGCCTTTCGCCTTCTTTGATGCAAAACACAGTCGGATCTCCTTTTGCCACAACAATAGTATTCTCTGGATAGCGCTTATTCTCTCCAACCGCATAAAAATCAGCTTCTTCCGGCAAAATTGAAATTATTTTATCCCATTTATATCCTAACCGCTCAAAAAGCTGCGGTGAAGTTATCCCGCGCAAAATATATTCAGGCGTTTTATATTCTAATTCATAAACTGTCGGACCAACCGCCACAAGCGACCCCGCTTTATAACGAAGCGGCTCTCCTTGTAAGATTTCATCGAGCGCGGCTTGGCTTGTTTTTTCTATTTGCGTCCATTTATATCCCAAGCTTTCAAAAAGCTGGGCAGAAGTGAACGGACTTTTTTTACCCTTATCTATATAAAACACAGTTTGCCCTGATGCCAAAAGCTTCCCGTCGGGACCATACTTAATGGGCGCGCCGCTTGAATATAAATTTTTATCCGACTTCGGCAAGTCAATTATTTTTCCGCTATCAAAACCCAATTTTTGGAAAGCCGCCAATGATTCGAACCTCCTCAACCCTCCATTTTCTATTAAATTGATGTCGCCGCTATCGCCTGCGAATCTTACCAATTTTCCATCAGAATATCTGAAATAATTTTTATTTAAAAATAAGTCTAGCTGGGTTTGGGAAATTTCCGCAATGTTTTCCGGCAAAACTTTTTCCGCCAAGCTCTTTTCTATTATTTCCGCGTATCCATTCTTAATCTCATATAAAATACCGCTTTCACCTGAAACCCGAAGCTTGAAACTTGAAACTTTTTTTGCGTATTCCGCAGCATTTTTCCTAATCCTGTCTAAATTTGTTATCCCCGGACATAAAGTCGCTCCGACATCTTTGTGTCCTACAACAACAGGCTCGTAATAATTATATTCAAAACCACCCGCGGAAGAATCGCAAGCGCCGTTTGGCAATTTTTTGTCCTGCCAAACCATTGAATAATGCGCCATTTTATCCGGCTGCAAACCATTCACAGACGCAAGCCATCCAACCAATTTCTCGGCGCTTTTATACATCGCTTCTGTCGGCTCTTCACTTGTATAATTTCCCAAAAGAACAATCCCGATGCTCCCATAATTAAAATTCAAGCAATCACTGCGATCATAAACATGCGCGCCCCTCACTCCGTTCCCTCCCATTCTCCCCTCGTAAATTCTTCCTTCGCGATCAATAATATAATTGTATCCAATGTCCAGCCAGCCTTGTGTAATTGCATGATACCTATAAATTCCTTGAATCGTTGCGATCGGATTTGGAATATCATTTACGCCAGCAGAATGGTGGATAATAATCTTATTCACCGTCCTATAATCTGGCGGAAACGCATCACGAGAAGGAAGCCAGTCGGAAAGCTTTTTTAAATCATCAGTGAGCCAAGCAGATCGGGGAATAATGGGGGGAATTTCTATCGCTGATTCAGTCTGCGCTTTTGCGCGCCAGATATTTTGAGGAAATTTATAAATTGACCCTGCAATAATAAAAACAACGAGAAATAATAGAAAAATAATTTTATTGTATTTTTTGTTCATTTAATTTTTAATTTTTAAATAAATCAAATACTCTACATTCCCATCAGCGCCAGTGATTGGAGACTCTGTTAATCCAATTATACCAAAACCGAGTTCTTTTGAAAAATTTGAAATATCCTCAACGACTTTTTTGCGTTTTTCTTCATCGCGAACGATCCCGCCTTTCCCAACTTCCCCCTTCCCCACTTCAAACTGCGGCTTTATCAAAGCGACAACCTCCCCGCCAGCTTCACTTAAAATCTTTTTCGCAACCGGCAATATCATTTTAAGCGATATAAATGAGACATCAATTACAATAAGATTAATTTCTTCATCCCCCCTCCTTTGAGAGAAGGAGTTAGGGGAGGTATCGCTCTGGATTGAAGGAGTTTTTTCTTCCCCCTTTTGCAAGGGGGGATTGAGGGGGGTTTTCTCCCCAAAATACTTCTCCAGCTCCCTCGCATTTACTTTTTCCATTACAACCACCCGCGGATCATTCCGCAATTTCCAATCCAATTGTCCATACCCGCAATCCACAGCATAAACTTTTTGCGCTCCATTTTGCAAAAGACAGTCCGTAAAACCGCCAGTTGACGCGCCAATATCCACAGCAATTTTGTTTCTAACATCAATTTTAAATTCTTTTAACGCTTTTTCTAATTTTAACCCGCCTCTACCAACATACGGAATATCTTTTCCCTTGATTTCAATTTTATTTTCTTCGCTAACTTTTTGATCCGCTTTTATCGCTTTTTTCCCATCAACCAAAACCAGCCCAGCGCTAATCAACGCCTGCGCCCTTTGACGCGATTTTGCCAAATTACGATTTACGATTTCTACATCTAAACGAACTCTACTCCCCCCTTTTTTTAAGAAAGACTCTTCTCCCCCCTTTCGCAAGGAAGAACCAAAAGGATTTTTACTTCCCCCTTTCGTAATTGGCTTGAGCTTTTGGTTATAATTTAACATTTTTTAAAACCCCCTAACCCCCTTTAATAAGGGGGAGTTAAGAATTTCTCTCTTTAACGAGAGGGAATTAAGAATCTCCTCCCTTTAAAAAGGAAGGCTGGGAGGGTTTTTATCTCTCCTCCTCTATTTTATTATACCACAAACAGAAGAAAATATCAGCCGCTTGGACTGGCGCTTTTAAAATTTATTTAGTCAAGTAAAAAATAAGCATAAAAATAGCAACTATAAAAATGATAAATTCAATTTTTGCTATTATATGCCATTTATAATAAATGTTATTAACCCAATCCGAATCTCCGTGCATCTTTGAAATTTCTTTTTGCTCCTCGTCGCTAAAACAAAATATAATTTTTCTTAATCCCTTTTTTATTTTTTTAGAATATAGATAAAAAAATGCAAAATTATTATTTGAAAATGGATAAAGCCATTTTACTCCCCATCCAATTCCAATACTGTCATGAGCAAAATGAAAAAATGACGACAAAATAAAAATAAATGCCCAAATTCTCCCAAAAAAAACTAAAAATAACAAATAACCCAAAGATAAATAAATCAATGGATAATGAATTAAATTTCGATGTTCATGATCGTATTTTTTATCTCCCCTTTTTGAAAAATAACAAATAAAATCAATATCAGGAGCAACACAAAAAAATATTGAAAATAAAAACATCCATACTGTTGGTTGTATTTTAAATAAAAAAGTTGAAATTATTACGGCTATTATTCCCAATCCAAAATCAGCAAACATAATTATAAATTTTTCTCAATAATTTCCTTATACCTCCACGCACTTGGGCGGATTTTACGCTCAAGGGTGTTATAATCAATTTCTACAAGCCCGAATTTTGGCCAAAATCCATGCGCCCATTCAAAATTATCCAGCAAAGACCAATAAAAATATCCGCGCAAATCAATACCTTCTTGTATCGCCTTGCCCGCCCAAAAAATATGATCTTCAATAAATTTCGCTCGTTTTTCGTCTTTACTGTCTGGAATTCCGTTTTCGGTTATAAAAATCGGCTTTTCATATTTTTTTAGATCTTTAAGACAATGATAAATTCCTTCAGGACAGATGCGCCAGAGCATATCATTCAAAACCCCCCTTTCTAAAGGGGAGAAATTAGAAGAAAAACCCCCTTTATCCCCCTTTAAAAAGGGGGGAATGATGACAAATGGATCTATCATTACTTCGCGGTAATAATTTAAACCAATAAAATCCTGGTAATCTTTAATCTGCTCCAAGAACCAATCGTTTTTAAAATATTTCAAAAATTTTGCTATCCCCCATTCAAATGGACACCACCAAAAACGGCGGGAAAAATAAGTGTTATTTTTAGCAATGCCAACTTGAATACCCCCTCCTACCTCCCCCTTATCAAGGGGGAGGGAAAGAGGGATCGTCGCCCCTCCGAGAGGGGAAGAAAAAAAGACCCCGCCCCTGCGCAAACCGTGAATTTTTTTATATGCTTCTATGTGCGCCTGCGCAAGATTTTTTAACGCTTTAAGATACTTTTTAACGCTTTTCTTTTGAGAAGGCCATTGTCCCGATAAATAAGTCATCATAGAATAAACGACCGGCTCATTTATTGTTATCCAAAATTTTACATCATCGCCTAGCTGAGACACAACTTTTTCCGCATAACGCGCAAAATAAAAAGGCGACTTTTCGCAAAGCCAACCGCCTTTTTCCGCTAACCAAATAGGCAAAGTAAAATGCCAAAGCGTTATAAATGGTTCCATCCCTCTTTCTCGCAAAACCTTAACTGCTTTTTTATAATGTTCAATTTCTTCCTGATTAAATTTCCCCTCTTCCGGTTCAACTCGCGACCATTCAATAGAAAAACGATGCGCGTTGTGCCCCAATTTTTCAGCGATATCAAAATCCTCTTCATAGCGATTATAATGGTCGCAAGCAACGCCTGAAATAAAATTTTCCAGCCCGTATTTTTTTATCATTCCCGATTTTTCCAATTGGCGTCTTCGCTCTTGCGAATTTTCCCATTCCGACCAATCATTAAAATTATCTCCTTCCACTTGGTGAGAGGATGTCGCCGCTCCCCAAAAAAAATTTTCAGGAAAAGTTTGATTTTGCTTTTCAGTTTTCATTATTAACATTATAGCATAAAATTAAAAAATTTTAACTACGCCGTATCAAATCCCTTTTGATACGGGAAAAGTAAATCGCACCCCCTCCAACTCCCCCTCCGAAAGGGGGAGAGAAAGAAGATCCCCCCCCTCCTCTGGGAGGAGGGGTCAGGGGAGGTGTCGCTCTGGGAGGAGGAAAATAGGGGTGTCGCCCCGGGAGGGGAAGAGAAAATTGGAAATTAAATCGGAGGGCTCCTTTCGCGAAGCCCTCCTGATATCCGCAACATTTTATCGCTTTAAAATCCGTTATACAGGAAGCGGATCAACGAGGCTATATTGAACCAAGTCTGCCTCGCTCACAGAATAAACATTGCCAAAACTATAACCCAAGCCGATAAATTCTGTTCGCGAAGTAAATGGAATTCTTTCGGTGGAGCTGCCGTTTATTGCAAACACAGTCGGACCATTTCCTTTTATCAGCGACCCGTCCATAAATTTTAACATCGCGCCCGTAGAATAACCATTCAGCTCCGAAACAGGAATTTGAACCACTTCATCAAAATCAAAATGGTGAGATCGGAAAACTGAAACCGATGGGATAGGCAATTTTTGACCTCCATCAATCAAATAAACAGTATCGTCGCCAGAAACTTTCACCAAAGCTCCGCTTGGATGGCATCCTGTGGAATTTATAGCAGATCCCGTTTCATAGCTATCAATAGAATCAGCAAGCCCAGAGTTGATTACGGGGACTTCGTTAACATTACTGAATTTATACCCTAACTCCGTAAATACCGCGCTGGAAGAGAACGGCCTTTTCTTCCCGTCTTCAACCACATAAACAGTTTTTTCTCCGCTTCCCCTAATCAACGATCCTTGCCTAAAAATATCCGCGCTTCCATAACTAAAAGAATCCTGCCATTCAATCGGTATTTCAATTGTTTCGTCAAAATCATATCTATTTACATCAAAAACCTTTCTGGAAACTGGTCTAATAGTCCTGCCGTCTTCGGAAGTTCTATAAATCGTGCTTCTGTTTTCATACTTTATCAGAGTATTATTCGGATACAGTTCGGCATTATTAGACGACGGAGTGGCAGAAACCTGCTTTGCAAAAGCTTCGTTATTATCCGAATCAAAAGATGCTATCGTATAATAATATACCGTTCCATCCGAAAGTCCAGAATCCTGAAAAGAATTTGTCTCTCCGTCCAAAGAAACTAGCAAGCTGCCTTGGCTTCCCGAGGTTGTTGAACGATAAACCCTAAATCCCATCAAAGTCGGGTCAACAGGGATTTCCCAGCTCAAAATTACTTTTCCGCCCGTCGCCGCATTTCTTGGGAAAACAATCGCCGGCGCCCTAGGCGGGTCAAGATCTATCGTCCCCGTAAGAGCCGAACTTCCGATTGGGGAAGCCGCGACTAGCGCCGCAAAAACCAACATAGACATTTTTTTTATCAATAAATTCATATTGGTTAAATTAACGAATTAAACCCCTCTCTCGCCCTTAATCATACCGCGCAGAGGTTAAAAAAGGTTTAAATCCGCCTCAAACCAAAAACCCGCCCAATTTTTAATTAAGCGGGTTTAACCAAAGAGAATACCGACTTCAATCTAACCAATCTGCCGGCTACTCTGCAATTATTTCTCCAATAGTATAACATTGCAACAATTCAGAATCAGAGATTTCCATAATATCTTCCCATTTATGTCCTCTGGAAAGAAACGGAGCAGGGTTTGTGAACGGCCGCGCAATTTCATTTTCCTGAATTTCAAATACAGTTGGCGCGCTTCCTTTTATAACCCATCCGGCAGGAAATCCTAAAACCTTTCCCAAAACATATTGTTCAAGCTCTGATTTACTTTCAACCACCTCTACATCATCAAAGGTAAATCCTCTTGCCTTTAAAACTTCTGGGCGAGGTATCCCTCTTCTTATACCATCTTTTACAAAATATACTGTCGGTTCGTCTTTAAATCTAATCAATCTTTCCGCGGGATTTTCTGGAATTTCAGGGTCTTCTTCTGAGTCTGAAAGATATTTCAACGCTTCCAAGCCATTAACCGTGCCAGAACCCATTCCTTCCATCGTTTCTGTAAACGGAGCCGCTGAATTTATAACGGCTTCTATAATCTTCGCATTAGATAAATTTGGATAACAAGATTTTAGCAAACTCACAATACCAGAAACATTTGCCGCTGCCAAAGAAGTCCCCGAAGCATAAACATAGGATCTGTCAGTTCTGCTGTAAGTGCTGATAACGGAAGTTCCCGGAGCGCTCACATCAACTCCTTTTCCATAATTTGATTTCTCATATCTTCCTCCGCCATTTGTTAAACAAGATACGCCAATAACCTGATTTTCTCCCTGCCCTTCATTGTTTAGCGGTGATTTAAGAGAACCATCGTTTATGTTCGTTCCTTCTCCGCCAGAAGCGGAAACAATTATCACTCCATTATTATATGCGTAAGAAACCGCCTCGCTCAACCCTTCGTCATAATTTCCAGCCAAGCTTAAATTTATAACATCGGCTCCATTATCAACCGCATAAATAATCGCTTCTCCAAGAATAGCTGTATTTCCTGAGCCAGCATCATCTAAAACCTTGACCGGCATTATTTTAACCATATCGTTAATTCCAGCAATTCCTCTGCGGTTATTTTTCTGCGCCGCAATTATTCCTGCAATAATAGTTCCGTGACCGTTGTTGTCTTTCGGATCGTCGTCATTGTCAATAAAATCATGCCCTACAACTTCTCCTCCGCCGTTTCTCAAAATACTGTCCTTCAAGTCTAAATGGTCGTAATTCACTCCCGAGTCCAGCACCGCAACTATTACTTGCTCGCGGCTAGAAAAGTTTTTTTCAATATACTCCCATGCTTCCGGCAAATCCATATCAATATCTTCCAAGCCTTTAACTCCTCTCACCCGCTGCCCTGTATTGTCCAAAGACCACTGGTTTGAGAAAAAAGGATCATTAGGAAGATTTTTATTTATAACTGCCCCTGAAACAAACCCCGGAAGCGCAAGCCCTGCAAAAATAGAGCTTGCTAAAAACGCGAACAACGCTTTCTTGATTCTGCTCATAGCTTTTTTCCGATAAATGAATTAACACCCCTGCCCCTATTTCAAGAATTCTCGCGAGAACGATTGTATATTAACAAGCAATTATTAGATAAAAGTTATTTAAAAATAAGTTTGAGATTAAAAAACAGCCTTAAAGGGCTGGGAAGTTATAACTACTTTATCGTTTCTCCCTTTTTATATGCGTCAATTATCGTATATGGGACATAAATAAGATTATTTAAGCTAAGCCCGGCGGATAAAAAGGCTGGGTAAGTTTCAAAGCCTTGGATTGCGCTCGCGCCAACTAAATAAATGGTCGCATCGTTTAAAGATTTTATCGCTGTCCCCTGCTTGGGCATCCACGAAGAAGTTAGCGGGAGTTTTTTGCTATACATATTTAATTCATTTTCAGAAATAGTTTTAATTTCTTCCCATCTGTATCCTAACCCGAAAAAAACATCGGGAGACGCAATTGGGACAACTGCTTTATTGCCAATTGTTATATACACCGTCTGTGATTGCTCAGTTTTAATCACAAAGCCTTTTTCAAGATAAGCGGCGCCCAAAGCGGCAAAAACATTGAGCCTGCCCTTACCCATTTCATCATTTTCAGACTTAAATTTGCTAGCTGAATTTAAAATCGCGCTGGCAATTTCTTTATTCGTCCAATTATTATGATAAGTTTTTATCAAAGCGGCGGCGCCAGAAACCAAAGCGGCGGCGCCAGAAGTTCCTGATACAAATTCATAAATGCTTTTTTTAGTTGAAGCTTCAAAGGAAGCAGCCGCCAAATTTGTTCCAGGCGCGCTTATATCAACCACCGAGCCAAAATTGCTTTTCTCGTATCTTTGATCAGCGCTATTTAACGCCCCCACCCCTATTATCATATCGCTTTCATCGTCATTGCTAATTGGAGAAAGCGGATTTTTATCAAGATCTAAATTGCTATTTCCTGCCGCCGCCACGATTACCGCGCCTTTATTATAAGCATACTTAATGGCTTCTGAAACTTCGCTATCAAATTCATAAGAAATAATGCTTAAATTTATTATATCTGCTCCATTATCAGCGGCAAATTTAATTCCTTCGGTGATTTTAGCGGTATATCCTCCTCCGAATTGATCCAAAATTCTTACAGGCATAATTTTAGATTCCCATGCTACCCCCGCAACTCCTAAATTATTATTACTAGAAGCGGCAGCCAACGACGCGATCATCGTTCCGTGTCCATTTTTATCCATTGGATCGCTATCGTTATCAATAAAATCATAGCCTATAATTTTTCCTTCTTTATCTCTTAAAATTTTATCCTTGATGTCTTCGTGGTTATAATCAACTCCCGAGTCCACAATGGCGATTATTGCAGGAACATATTTATTTTCAGAATTATTTGCGGGGGTATGGGATTGCGCGGTTCCACCATAAACTATTTCCCACGCGTCTAAAACATTTATATCAACGCCTTCTGTCCACGCTTTTAAAATTATTTGATTATTTTGAATTACCGTTTGCCCATGATTATAAAAACCCCATTGCTTTTCAAAATAGGGATCGTTGGGAGTAATCGCCGCAAATACCACAGAAGGCGCGGCAATTAAAAAACAAAGCGCGAAAATTGCAATTCTTGAAATTTGAAATTTTAAATTTGAAATTTTATTTTTTCTCATCAAAATTATTATACAACAAAGAAAATTTTAAAGCTAG
>JAZDGL010000015.1:0-6550 GCA_043806975.1 bacterium | reverse complement strand
TTATTTTCATTAATCAACTACCTCGCAGCCAAGCTGTCGAGGTATGCAAGGAAGATTGATTATGTTCGATAAACCTACGGTTTCTCGAACTCTTCCCTGCAAGGTAACCCCGCAGCAAGCTGACGGGGAAAATCTACGATTTTAAATGTTCCCATATTTTTCTCCTTTTTATTTTTTAAAGTTTATTAAATTCTTCAACACTTAAATTCGCGTCTTTTATTATTTGATATAAAAGTCCATATTTTATTTCTTTATGAAGCGGGACTGTGATGGGTTTAAAAACAGACCCTTTCAGGTGTCTTAAACGAACATGACTTCCTTTTCTTCTAATAATATGGTAGCCGTATTTTTCTAATTTTTTAATTACTTTTATACCTGAGATGATTGGCAATTTCTCGGACACGCTATTTTTTTATATTTATTAGATGCAAGCTTATATTTTTTGGTTTTATTTTATTTGATTTTTCACCTAATTCTTCAACACAAAGCTCCGTAGCTTCTTTAATGTTTCTTAAAGCATCTTCCACGGTTTCTCCTTGACTATAACAACCATCAATGGCAGGATTTATGACTATATACCCCCCAGATCTATCTTCTTCTAAAATAACAGGGAATATCTGATTGTTTGCTAATGTCGAAATTCTCATAAAATTATTGCTCCTTATGCTTTAATTGTAGAGAAAATAGAAAATAATGTCAATTTGATTTTTTAATTTATTTCTGATTCTTTTCACGCCACTTCCTAATTTCCTCGTGATTGCCAGAAAGCAAAATTTCAGGGACTTTCCACTCTTCGCCTTCGTCGGTTTTAAAAACGGCTGGGCGGGTATATTGAGGATATTCTAAACAATTTTCAATTTTTCCATTCAAGGCGGATCCGTTTTGGACGAACAATTTGCAATTTTCAATTTTGGTTTTTTTATTTTTTATTTCCGGAATATTGTCGGTTTGTAGGGGCGGAAAATCTTCCGCCCCTACGGAACCACCTAAATCCATTCGAGATCCTTCGCCGTCTTCAGGCGGTTCATGAACCGCCCCTACACCAAATGATTCCTCGCGCAAACTATCTTCTGAAATCGCGCCGGGGATTAGGCGCGTAACAGCATCGGCAACAACCATCGCCGGCAATTCACCGCCAGTTAAAACATAATCACCGATTGAGATTTCTTCATCCGCGATATGCTCCGCCACTCTTTCGTCCACGCCTTCATATCGTCCGCAAATTAAAATAATGTTATCATACTGCGCCAGTTCGCGAGCTTTTGATTGAGTAAATTTTTGTCCTTTGGCAGATAATAAAATTGTTTTTGATTTCGCGACAGAACTAAGATGTCCAAGCCTCGCATTTTCGGGCGGACACATATGTCCGCCCCTACGGAAATCAGACATCTTCCCAGCCTCCTCTTTATCAAGAAGGGGGGTTGCCTTGCGCCCGTTTATACAAATATCGCACCCTTTCTTCCTCTCCCCCTTTGAAAGGGGGAGTTGGAGGGGGTGTTGTCCATCTGAAAGAAAGAGAGAATCTTTTACTTCACATACCGCTTTGTAAATCGGCTCCACCTTCATCACCATCCCCGCGCCTCCGCCAAACGGAACATCGTCAACGGACTTATGTTTATTGGTTGCAAAATCGCGCAAATTGATCAAATTAAAACCAACAAGATTTTTTTCCTGCGCGCGACCTAATATAGAAGTATCTAAATACGGCTTAAATACTTCTGGAAAAATTGTGATAATATGAAAAATCATAAGAATAAAATTAGAAACTAACTATTACAAAAACCGCGCTATCTAAATGATAACGCGGTTTTCAATATTTGACAATTTTAGTTTAGCAAGATTGAACTCGGTTTAGAGGTCAAGATCGCCAACAACTTTATCAACACTAGGTCTCTCGCTTCTTGATCCGCCTTCTGGCTCGTCAATTTTGAGATTAACTCTGGCATTGTTTTTCGCGCCAATAACTCTTAAAAGAGTTCTGATGCTTTTCGCTGTCTGGCCTTCTTTTCCAATAATCTTGCCCATATCGTCCTTAGAAACTCTAAGTGTGATAAGGACCCCCATTTCGTCAACTCTCCTATCAAGTTGAACTTGATCAGGATTATCAACAATGGCCTTGATAACGAATTCTACAAAAGCTAGATCTTTTTCTTTTTCAGCCATATTTTTTCTATTCTAAGTTTTCACTAATTATCAGCAGTAGTTCGACCTTGCTACCACAAATTCATTTTACTAAACATATTATAACAGAATTTCATTTAAACTCAAATAACAATTTGTGGAAAAGTAGTTTGCTTTTGGATTTATTTTGAGGCTTTTTCTTCCTCAGTTTTTTCCTTTTTGCTCCAGCTTTTCAGCTTCTCGCCCTTAATCACGCCCTTATCAATCAACAAATTATGCACTGTCGCGGATGTCTGAGCGCCTGTGCCAAGCCAATATTTTATTCTTTCCTCATTTAAAATTATAGTTTTTGTGGAAGGATCTTTTGAGCCAAGCACTTCAATAAACTTCCCCCTAATCGGTGAAGTATGCTCCGCAACAACCACTCTAAACTGCGGTCTGTTGCGCTTTCCTACTCTTGTTAACCTAATCTTTAACATATGCATTTATGTTAGCATATTATTAAGAAAAGTCAAGAAAAAAATTTAAACTGCAAGCTTCCGCCCGTAAGCCAAAAAAGATTTTATCTAAAAAATCCCTTTACTTAAAACTTTCAACTTTTAACCCTCCAATTTTACCGACAACAACTTTGACGCCCCGTCTTTTTGCATTGTTACTCCATACAAAGCGCTCGCTTGGCGCATTATTGCCCGATTATGGGTTATTACAATAAATTGGGTTTTTTGAGACAATTCTTCCAAAATCTTCCCTATTCGCGCCGAATTTGCCTCATCCAAAGCCGCATCAACTTCGTCCAATATGCAAAAAGGCAAAGGATTGCTAGAAATCATCGCGAACAAAAGCGCGATTGAAGTAAGCGCTCTTTCTCCCCCTGAAAGCATTGATAAATTTCTTGCCTTTTTCCCAGCAGGCCGCGCAAAAATATCCACGCCATATTCATCAACTTCCCGCAATTTTTCTTTTTCTCCTTCTTGCCCGATGTTCAATTCGCAATCCGCAGAACCTAAAACATTTTCATCGCCGCTTTCTTCTCCCGCAATTTCTTTTTTAGATATTTTCGTAAAAGAAATCCCCGCCTCGCCTCCTTCAAAAATCATTTTAAAATACTTTTCAAAATCACGAGCTATTTTTTCAAAAGAATTATTGAAACCGCTCTCCATATCCTGAGCTAATTTTTTGATTAACTGCAATAAATCTTCTTGCGCTTTAGCTAAATCTTCCACCTCTTTAGAAAGATAGCTAAAACGATCTTCCGCCTCTTTATGCTCTTGCAAAGTAAGCTCGTCAATCCCCCCAATTTGTTCAAGCTGAAATTTCAGCCGACGGATTTTCCCCTCCAAATCCAAAAAATATCCAAGATTTAAATCTAAATTTTCCGCGCCGCTGCTGCCGCTAAAATCAACGACGCCCAATTCATTTTTCGCCTCTTTTTCCAAATCTTCCAAATGAATTAAAATTCTGCTTTCTTCTATATTAAAACCATTTTCTTTCCTGGATAATTCATCTAGCTTAAATCTCTCGCTCCGAATATCCCCTTCAAGATCAAAAAATCTCTTCCTATTTTTGCGATCATTTTCAGCTATTGTGGAAAATTCCGCCTCCAAGCCGCTAATTTCTTTTTCCAACTTACTCAAGCCGCCCTCTTTTTCTACACTTTCCTGAATAATTTTTGCCAATTCCAGCTCTTCCTTATCAATCTGCGCCTCTAAAAATTTCACACGGCTTTGAAACAAGCTATTTTCTTCTTTAACCGCTCCATTTTTCAAAATTCTCTCAAAAAAATCCTTGATTTTACAAATTATTTTAGGCAACTCAGAAATATCTAAATCCGCCAATCCGCTATTTTTAACCAGCGCAAAAATCTCCTCCGCCTCCTGCCTTTTTAATATAATCTCTTTCGGCAAACTTTCCTGCTTTTTAAGAGGATTCTGCAACTGCTTAATCTCGCACTTTTTCGCCTCAATATAATTTTTAAACGACTGCTTTTTGGCTTCCAAAAAAGCAACCTCTTTATCTAAATTCCTTCTTTCGCCTGCATATTTTTTAAGCGCGTTCTGAATTTCACCTATCCTGCCTTGCTCGCGATTTTCTT
The DNA here is from genome assembly GCA_043806975.1 of bacterium. Taxonomy (GTDB): domain Bacteria; phylum Patescibacteriota; class Minisyncoccia; order CAYZDR01; family CAYZDR01; genus JAZDGL01. The sequence goes on along the minus strand of JAZDGL010000015.1, from coordinate 2,337 downwards.
TTTCAGACTCTTTTTTCAACTGATGCTCAAACTCAAAAATTTTGTTTTTAATTTCTTTTATCTGATCCTGAAAAACATTTTTTTGCTGGTTAAACTTTTCCTTTTCACCCCTTAATTTTGCGATCTTTGTCCCATAATACACCCTCTGGATATCTTTAAGATTTTCTTCAATTTCTTCGCGCTTTTGCATTTTTTCCGCCTGCTTTCTTAAAGTTTTAAGCCGCGGCTCTATTTCATTTAATAAATCTTGGATTCTAACTATATTTTGGCGGGTTGCTTCCAGCTTCCGTTCGCTTTGCTCGCGCTTTATCCTCAAATGCTTAATCCCCGCCGACTCCTCTAAAATAATGCGCCGTTGAGAAGGCGAAGCGTTCAAAATCGCATCCGCCATTCCTTGCCTCACTACGGCAGAATCGCCCTTGCCAATCCCTGACTCTGCTAAAAATTGAGATAAATCAGATAAGCGAACCTTGCTTTCATTTAAAAAATAATTCCCAGTTCCATCTCTAAAAACTTTTCTAGCAACAGATACTTCGTCCGACTCAATAGGAAACTTCCTATCAGTATTATCAAAACACAAAAAAACAGATGCCATTCCGATCTGCGATTTACCGATTCCTCCCGCGAATATAACATCTTCATTTTTCTTCCCGCGCAAAGTTTTAGCGCTTTGCTCCCCCAGTGCCCACCTGATTGCATCCGCGACATTAGATTTTCCCGATCCATTCGGACCTACAATCGCCGTTATTCCCGAACCGAAAAAAAATTCTGTTTTATTCGCAAAAGATTTAAAGCCATTGATTTCAAGCTTTTTAAGAAGCATCTTTTATTTTAACTTTAACAATTTATTTGAGATTTTTCAGCCCCTCTGACGCCGCTTCCTGCTGAGCTTCCTGTTTGGAATTACCCTCTCCCGTTCCATAAAGTTCGCTATTTACATATGCCCCAACCACAAAATGTTTTGCGTGGTCAGGTCCAGTTTCCTCTAAAACCCTATATTCCGGAGTTATGCTGAATTTATCCTGAATAGCCTCTTGAAACTGGCTTTTCGCATCCCGATAAGTTTTTTCTTTAAGAATTTTTGATAAATCAGGGACAAGATTTTCTAAAATAAATTTTTTCGCCCCTTCATAGCCTTGATCTAAATATAGCGCCCCGATAAATGCCTCAAAACAATCCGCCAGAATGTTTTGGCGCGCCCTTTGCGAACCCTGCGCTTCGCCCTTGCTTAAAAGCAGATATTTATCAAAATTTAAATCTTGCGCTATTTCCGCAAGCTTAACCCCTTTTACAAGCGCCGCCCTCCAATTTGTCAATTCCCCCTCGGGATTGCTGAAATTATTATACAAATTCTCCGTTACAACCAACTCCAAAACCGCATCGCCCAAAAATTCCAGCCGCTCGTTGCTTTCCAGCTCAAAACTAGAATTTTCATTCAAGTAAGAACGATGAACAAACGCCTGTTGAAGCAGCGTTTCATTATTAAATTGTATTCCGATTGTTTTTTGTAAATTTTGAATATCTTTCATAGATAGCACAACCTTTATTTTTTAAATCTATTTTTTAAACCCCTAAAAATCGCAAAAATAAAACAAGTGATTAAATAATAATAAGTTCCTAAAATAATAAATGCAAAAACTTCTTCAAAATAATTTATTTTTATTAAAGTTTTTGGAAATAATTCTAATGATTTAACAGGACCCAATGTAAATATTAAAATAATATTCTGGAATAACGATCTATCCACAGGAACTCCAGTTGGAATATGCTCCCAAATATAAATACCTACCATAAAATAAATAAGATAATTCCTAAAACAACAGCTACAATAACTTTTTTCTTCGTTGGTTTTAAAAAACTCATATTTTTATTTTAATTGTTAATTGTCCATTGTTCATTGATAATTGACTATTGTTCCTTCCCCGGCTCCCCCATTTCCCGATATATCGTGCCTAAAACGCCGTTAATAAATCGTCCGCTAGATTCTCCGCCGAATGTTTTTGCCAGCTCTATCGCCTCATTTATCGCCACCTTCGGAGGAACCTGCTGATAATCGCTAAAAAGAAGCTCGTAAATTCCTATCCTTAAAACATTTCTATCAACAATGGTTATCTGATCAATCGGCCATTCTGGCGCGCATTTCACAATTAGGCTGTCTATTTCCGCTAAATGCTCAATTGCGCCATGGACTAAATTCAAAATAAACTTCTCGTCGCTCATTCCAGGACCGAACTCACAAACATTATAACGGACCATTCCGTCTAATTTGCTTGTGTCTTTACCTTTAAAATCCCACTCGTAAAGGCTTTGTAAGGCTATTGATCTTGATAAATGACG
>JAZDGL010000014.1:0-7866 GCA_043806975.1 bacterium | reverse complement strand
TATTAAATACTTTCCATCTTTATGTATAATCGCTGTCGCCGTTATCCTGTGCAGTTCTTTGTTTTGTATTTGCATATTTTTATTACTTTTTTCTCCAATCTTCAATTATAATTTGTTTGCATCTTCTGATCTATTCTTCTTTTCTGCCTCTTCCAAACAATGGTTGATATTCGCGGCAGTTATTTCATCGGCGGAAATAGTTGTATTGTGCCTTAAACCATATAAAACACTCGTTTCAATTTTTGCCTTGTCATTCACGGCGTTTACCATTTTAGCTAATTGGGAATTTTCATCGCTAGCTTCTCCTGGCGGGAAAACAAGATCTAACTCTCCGCTCATATAAATAACCGGCGCATCAAGATTCTCCAAATTTTCCACAACCTTTCCGCTTGATAATTTCCGCGCCTCCGCTAACCTCTGCTTAACCCTATCGGGCTTAAAAGGACTCTGCGTTTTAGGAATATGCTTGTGAATTTCCTTCTCGTATTCTTCCTCGCCCGAAAGCGCCAATCTCGCTTTATACTCAGCAACCGTGTGTATCCCCGAAGCAAAAAATTTTGTCGCTAACGCAGTAATGTTTTCTTTTTTATTAACGCCTGCTGAATCAAGCAAGGTAAGGCTAGAAACCTGCTCTGAATTTTTTGCAGCATATTCAGAAATTATCGCTCCCGCCATAGAATGCCCCACCAAATGAATTTTATTATCTCCAATTTTTCCTTCATCTCGTAATTTTTCAACAAATTTTGCAACCGCTTCTGCTTCAGCAGAAAAATCATCTCCTCCAAGATACTCCGCAGGAGGATTGTCCGATTTCCCATATCCGGGCAAAGAAAAAGTAATCGCTTTTCTCCCCTCGCAAGCTAAAGAAAAACACAATTCAGAAATACCTTCCCAGCCAGAACCAAACCCCGGCAAAACAATAACTGGATCGTAATCCTTATCCTCCAAAGATTCAATTGAAATTATTCTGTAATCAAGATTTACCGGCTTACCTTTTATTTCTATTGTTGCAGTTTGCGGATTTTCCAGCTGTTTTCCAACCTCGCTTATATATTGCGCCCGTTCCTTTTCAAAAATCTTTGATATGGATTCGTTTTGTTTAAATTCCTCTTTTTGGCTCAGCCCATCATCTTCATAAAAATTTTCTTTTTCCATAGTTTTATTTTAATTTATTATAGCTCCCGCAAAACAAATTTATTTTAGAATCCCTCTCAATCTCCCTTTCTGCCTAATGGGCAGACCGCCTTGGGAGGTAAAAAGGGAGAAAATACCGAAACCCCTTTCAATTCCCCCTTGTTAAGGGAGAAAATATCGGAATTTGTTTTGCGGAAGCTATACTTTAATAATACCACAACAGCTTGCTTTTGCCAAAGCAAGCTGTTGTGTAAAACTCGCGCAAAGCGCGTTAGCTTAATTAAAACAAACAGGTTTTTATTTTAGGTTTTTCATTGTTAGATTAATTCTTCCCATATCATCAATATTTTTAACCTTTACTGTTACCACATCTCCGATTTGCAAGACATCTTCAACGCGATTAACTCGCTCGGAAGATATTTCTGAAATATGCACTAATCCTGATTGTTTTGGAGTAATCTCAACAAATGCGCCAAAATCAAGTATTCTAGCAACCTTTCCTTCAAAAATCTCTCCTGTTTTTACTTCTCTGGTGTAAGATTCTACAAGTTTTAGCGCTTCATTAACTCCTTCTGAATTAGAAGACGAAATAAACACCGATCCATCTTCTTCTATGTCTATTTTTGCTCCGGTTTTATCTATAATAGAGTTGATGGTTTTGCCTCCAGGTCCGATAAGCTCCCCTATTTTATCTTTATTGATTTTGATGGTAATTATTTTAGGCGCATAAGGGGAAAGTTCAGGTCTTGGCTCACGAATAGCAGACTGGATCACTTCTATTATTTTTATTCTCGCTTCTCGCGCTTTTGAAAGCGTTTCCGAGATGCATCCGCTAGGAAGACCTTGAAGTTTAGTGTCCATTTGAATTGCCGTTATCCCCTTTTGTGTTCCCGCTATTTTAAAATCCATATCTCCTGAAAAATCCTCTATTCCTTTAATGTCTGTTAAAACTTTAAATTCATTAATGTCGTTTGGGTTTGTCATTAGCCCCATTGCAATTCCTGCCACAGGATTTTTAATTGGGACTCCCGCGTCCATTAAAGACAGAGTGCTTCCGCAGATGCTTGCCATTGATGACGAGCCATTGCAGGAAATTATTTCTGTTTGAAGCAGGATTGTGTAAGGGAATTCTTCTTTTGAAGGAATAACAGGTTCTAGCGCCTTTTCTGCTAGGGCTCCGTGCCCTATTTCTCGTCTCCCAGGGCTTCTAAGCGGAGAAATTTCTCCTGTGCTGTAAGGAGGAAAGCTGTAATAATGAATATATCGCTTGGTAATTTCTTCTTCCATTCCATCAACTATAATAGCTTCTGATGGTGATCCAAGTGTTGTAATTGTTAATGCCCTTGTTTCTCCTCTTTGGAAATATCCGGAACCGTGGGTTCTTGGCAAAAGCCCTGCTTCGCTTTTTAATTCTCTGATTTCATCTAGTTTGCGATTTCCGGGTCGTGAATTTTTCTCTAAAATATTTTTTCTGACTATTTTTTTAATTGCTCCGTCAAAAGCTTTTTTTATCTCTGATTTTTGAGATTTTTGATCTTCTTCTGAAAGACTGGCGGAGACAAGCGCTAATCGCGATTCTAAAATTTTGTTTAATCCTAATTCTATGTCTTTTTTATCGCTATCGCTGGCAAGTATTTGGGTAATTTCTTCTCTCGCTTCTTTTACGATATCTTGCGCAAGTTCTTCGGAATAATCAGGGATAGAAACAATTTTAAGTGGTTGTATTTGCGTTGTTTTTTTAAATTCGCTTGCAATTTCTTTGATAAAACCGTTTATTTCTTCGCCTGTTTTTATTGCAAGAGAAATAGCTGAATTCATAATGTCTTCGGGAATTTCTTGCGCGCCTGCTTCTATCATAATTGCTTTGCCTTGCGCCGTAGAAACTAATAAATCAAGCGTTGAGAATTTTCTTTCTGAAATGCTTGGGTTGATGGTTAGCTCGTTGTTGATTAGGCCGATTCGCACTGCGCTGGCAGGCCCGTCAAAAGGAATTCCTGAAACGGCCAATGCAATACTTGCCGCCATTACCGAAATAATATCTGCGTCGTGCTCTTTATCAAAAGAAAGCGTGCTTACTATAACTTGAACAGGATTTTTCATCCCTTTTGGAAAAAGCGGGCGAATCCCCCTGTCTATTAGCCGTGAAGTTAAAATTGCTTCATCTGTTGGTCTTCCTTTTCTCTTTACAAATCTGCTTCCTTTTATTTTCCCGCAGGCATAAAGATTTTCTTCGTAGTCAACATTTAGAGGGAAGAAATCTTTTTCGGTGTCTGCTTCCCTTCCCATACTGGCGTTAGCCATAACTATTGTGTCGCCTATGCGCACAGCAGCATTCCCGTCGGCTTGGCTTTTAAAGCGGTTTATTTCAACCGTTATTTCTTTTCCTGCTATATTGCGAGAAAAGGTTTTAATGTCGTTAGACATAATTATTTTTATCCTTTCTGGAAATATCTTCTTTCTTGTGGTAATTTTAAATTTCTAATTTAAATCTAGAAATGTTTTTAGCAATTTTTCGTTTTTTGCTAGTTTCTTTAAACTTAAATTAGAAATCAATTAACAGCAGGAAAGAAAATTTTCCTTAGTTAAATTAAATATTCTTTAAGATTTTCGCTTAAATCGGTAAAGTCATCAACAACAAGCTTTAATTTGTTGGAAGTGCTTTCTCCAAAGCCAATTGCTTCTGCGCGGCATCCTTGCGTGAATTTGATGTATTCTATAAGAGGGACATAATCGCCATCACCGCTTACTATTACAATCGCATCCATACTGCTGCTTAACCGCACGGCATCAATCGCTAAACCAACATCCCAATCTGCTTTTTTTATTCCTCCCGGAAAAATCTGGAGATCTTTAAGCTTTACTTCTATTCCGATATGTTCCAGCGCATCAAAAAAAGCAGTTTCTTCGCCGCTTTCTGTTCTAATCCCATAAGCAATCGCTCTGATTAGCTTTCTTCCCGCGACTGCTGTTTTTAAAATTTCCTTAAAATTAGCCCTTTTTTGATAGAGGCTTTTTGCCGAATGATAAATGTTCTGGACATCCAGAAACACCCCGACTCGCTGGTCTTTATACTTTAATGTCTGTTTCATCTGTTTATTAAAATTCTCGCAACCGCTAAACTTTTATTTTTTTAGTTCCAAGACTTTAAGGATTTTTTTGTAGCGGTCTTCGCTTTCTTTGGAAAGATAAGTTAGAAGCCTTCGCCTTTTTGCAACCATTTTTAAAAGACCTCTTCTAGAATGATTATCCTTTTTATGAAGCTTTAAATGGTCGCTTAATTCCTTGATTTGTTCGGTTAAAATAGCAATCTGAACCTCTGGCGAGCCAGTGTCCTTGTTGTGAATAGCATGCTTTTTAATCAATTGGGATTTTTCATCTTTTTCCAACATAATCTTATGCGCTTTTTCTTACTTATTAGCTTAACATTTGTATTCTAGCATAAAGCGGTGAAATGCGCAAGAAGCGAAGGAGCAATTGCTCATTAACTTTTTTTATTGTCACTCCGACCGAAGTAATTTTTGCTGGAAAGGTAGAAATTACGATGTTTTCCCCCTTAATAAGGGGGAATTGAAAGGGGTTCTAAAATTTTCTCCCTTTGGAAAGGGAGATTGCCGCCCAAGGCGGTCTGCCTTGGGTAGAAGAGGGTTTTTAAAATAAATTTGTTTTGCGAGAGCTATATTATTTGAGGGATCCATCCACTCTCCTCCGTTTGAATACAGGCAGAGTTTGCCCGGGATGATAAATAAAACAGCGAGCAGTTACAACAGAAAGCGGTAAACGGTAATTTAGAAATTGTGGTTAAAAAAAGCCGGCTTTTGTATGCCGGCTAAAGAGCTTATAAAAGAATTATTCTGACTTTCCAGGATTAATTAGTTTCCCTCCTTGAAAATTTAACATATAGATCTGTTTACCCAACCGTCTAATTTCTTCTTTTCCGGAAAAAATTTCCGAAAACCAATTCGCGGAACTTTCGGAGGTATAAATTAAATCAGAATCAGATTTCTGGAATTTAGCAGGCCCGCGGAGACAGCTGATGCGGGCGGAATTTTTAAGTGCTAATTTTAAAAAATCATAAACCTTCTTGTAATCGGGATCGTAACAAATCCCGAAATATTGCATAACCCATATCTTTTTTCCATTGTGCCAAATCTCTTCCTTCCCATAGAAAGGATTATATCCGTAAAAGATGTCGGAGTATCCGAAAGTTCCTTTTTGGGGGTCTGTTACATAAATTTCGTATTCCTTTCCCCCATCTTTTAAGGAAGCAGGGTTCATTTCACTAGGATATCCTTCTCTTTTAGCGAAATTTATAAAATATTCAAGGTTCGGTATTTCCATCCCATATTCTTTCATTTTGAAATTCCCTCCTTTTTTATTTGGATTTAAAAAACTGCTCCTTGTTGAATATGCGTGTTTATTCTAATGAAATTTAATAATTTTGTCAAATTGCTTGTTGTAAAGTATAATAGCAATAGAATAGTGTTTATTTTTTATTTTAACTTTTCTTTTCTATGTCTTTGCAAAAACTTTTAACCCAATATCTGGAATATCTAGAAATTGAACGGAATAAATCCAAAAGGACGCTGGAAAATTACAATCATTATTTGAGGAGGTTTTTGAATTGGGCGAAAATTGATAAACCCGAGGAAATCTCGGAGGAAATAGTAAGAAAGTATCGGTTGCATTTAAATCGGCTTGAAAATGCTAATGAAACAAATAGAGGCATTTCTCAAGAAGAAGGGGGGCTTAAAAAAATTACTCAGAATTATCATATTATAGCCTTGCGCGGGTTTTTGAAGTATCTTGCGAAACGGGATATCAACACTTTATCCACAGAAAAGATTGAGCTAGGTCAGCAAGAAAAGCGACAAGTTGATTTTTTGGACAAAGAAGAGCTGGAAAGAATAATGGAGGCTCCATTAAAATTTTCTTTATCGCGGAGGATGGGCGAAGGAGGCGCGCCAAATTTTCTTAAAAATTTGGTATATCTGCGGGATAAAGCGATTTTAGAGCTGCTTTTTTCTGCGGGATTGCGGGTTTCCGAGCTGGTTTCTTTAAATAAAGATGATATAAATTTACAGCGCGGAGAGTTTACTGTAAGAGGGAAAGGGCGTAAATTACGCGTGGCTTTTATATCGGATTCAGCGAAAGAAGCATTGAACAGGTATTTGAGTGAGAGGAAAGATTTGGAAGATGCTTTGTTTATTCCCGTGACGCCTCTTCTAAAAGAGGGTGAAAATTCGCGTTTGACGCCTCGCAGCGTTCAGAGGATTATTAAAAAATACGCTAAATTGGCGGGAATTATTAAAAAGGTTACGCCTCACACAATTCGCCACTCTTTTGCAACCGATTTGTTGTTTAACGGAGCCGATATTCGTTCTGTTCAAGCTATGCTGGGGCATTCAAATATCTCAACTACGCAGATTTATACGCATATTACCGACTTGCAGCTTAAAAATGCACATAGTAAGTTTCATGGGAAAAGTGAGAATAAGGATACGGAGACTAAAAAATTAAAAAATTAAAAAATTTTCGACTTTTTGGGGATTCCCCCTTTTTGAGCTTTAAGAGCAGTTTTAAAATAGGAGCGCGCAATTTTTCAATTTCTAATTTCTTGATTTCGGTAATTTGAGATCTTTAAATCTAAAAATCGCCAATAATGGCGATTTTTAGATTATTAATTGCTCATTGAGAATTGGCAATTGACTTGTGGCGGGGGTCGGATTTGAACCGACGACCTCCGGGTTATGAGCCCGACGAGCTGCCGCTGCTCTACCCCGCTAACGATTATCTTTAATATATCGTAAAATTGGTTAATTGTAAAGGAATTGCATAAAAGGTTATAGTCTGTGCTATAATTAGCTTAATGTTGCGCCAAAAATATAAACAAATTTTTTCAAAATTAGAATTTTCGCGTTTAAAGGGTTTTTGCTTTAAATATGCAGGCGAGTTTTATACGGGATATTGTTTTTTGATTTATTTAACTTTATTTTTTATCCCCTTTCAGATTAGAAAGGTTTTGTTGCCAGTTTGGGAAAATGGTTATTTTCACGAAACTTTATCTTTGTCAATATACCTTACGGATATTCTGATCATCCTGTGTATAACTTGTGGAATTTTTGTGTTTTGGGAGCGGATAAAAAAGGTTTGGAATATAAAAAAAATAGGCAAATCCCCCATTTTATGGGCTTTTTTGTTTATTTTGTGGCAAGCCCTAACAATATTCAGGGCGGAGCATATCGGTTTGGCGCTTTTTAGAATATTCAAACTTTTAGAGATGATTTCATTCGGCGTTATTTTGTATTTATGGATTTTCGCGAGTGAAGAATTAAGATCTCAAATTTTTGTGATTAAGAAATTTTTGCTTGTTATTTCCTTTTCAGGCGCAATCCAAGCAGTTTGGGGAATTTGTCAATTTTTATGTCAACAATCATTGGGATTAAAAATTTTTCAAGAGTCGGTTATTAGTCCGAGTATTTTAGGAGTTGCAAAGATTATCTTAGGCGGTAAAAAGTATATTCGCGCTTATGGAGGGCTTTCGCACCCGAATATTTTAGCTGGATTTTTACTTTTGTCTATTCTTTGTTCTGTTGGTTTAATTTTTTTAAATATGTTTTTTGATTTCGGAGTGGATGATAAACAAAAAATAGAAAAATCATCAAAACTAACGTTAGTTTCGCGTAGCTACCTCACAAAACTAACGTTAGTTTTGATGGGAATTCAAATTTTAGG
>JAZDGL010000013.1:0-3348 GCA_043806975.1 bacterium | reverse complement strand
CCGCCTGCTCCAATCTGGATCTCTGTATTTAATCGAAACGGACTAAGATTTATTAGGAATGAAGCGGAAATATCAAACCTAACAACCTTTCACTGTCTTTATCTCAACATGTTTTCTGCCCCTAAAGCTGACCTGTTTTTTTCTTATTTACTTACAGATGTATCTAAGGAAATTTTTAATGACAATCGGCGTGAATATGGCAATGGACTTCAAAAATTTGAACCAAATGACATCAATAAGTCAAAAATGATGGATTTAAGTATGATTGATAAGGACACTGAAAAAATAATACTAAAATATTATAATCTATACAAACAGTCAGTTATTGATAATAACTCGGAAGAAAAATATATCAAGGAAATCAACCAAATTTTTTTGGATAAATTTACAGAAACTAACTCAGAAAAACTAAAAGGAGTTTTGGCTCAAAAAATTCACCCCCAGCCCCTCTTTTTTGAGCCAAAACAGCAAATCAAATTTTCTTTTTAAATAACTCGAGCGTTGATTGATAAAACAGAAGAATATAAAAAATTTACATCGCAGAACACGGCATATCCGGCTCAGAAAATTGACGCAATTATATTTTAATGGAAAGTCAATTTTCTTCGACCCAAATTTTGTGCCTTACATTGGTGGACAGATAAAGTAGCGATTATGGACGAACAGCAAAAAATAAGCTAAAATATAAATAAATCGGCACAAAACTTCTGTTATGCCGAAATGTTGATGCGACATATTTTTGAAAAATTTGTATTCAGGGGCTGTCGCCGAATGCCTCTTTGTCCTAAATTCCCATATTTCGGTCAAATTTTCCAAAAAATCTTTTCCCCTTAGCTTAGGCTAAACCGCAAAATTTGTTTGAAAAATTATGCCTCGAAATCTGGGAATTTATGACTAAAGGAGCATTCGGCGACAGCCCCATTCAAAATATTTTTGGCGGGCTTTAAAAAATAAGGAATTTGATTTTTTTAATTTTTAAAGAGGGGGTATAAGGCGTTTTCTCCCCGCCAAAGGCTGGCAAGCGCTACGCTTCGGAAACGATTTATTTATAATAGAATAAAGATATAATCAAACTATGAAATTTATTGATTTATTTGCAGGAATAGGTGGCATAAAAATAGCATTTGAAAATGCTGGTTTTAATTGTGTTTTTTCAAATGATTTTGATAACAACTGTAAAATAACTTTTGATTTAAATTTTTCAGAACTATTCGAGATAGACAAACAAATGGTTTTAGGAGATATTTCTCAAATTTCAACAAGTAAAATTCCAGACTTTGATATTTTGACAGGCGGTTTTCCTTGTCAGCCTTTTTCTGTAGCAGGATATAGACAAGGTTTTAAAGACGAAAAAGGAAGAGGAAATGTATTTTTTGATATTATTCGTATTTTAAAAGATAAAAAGCCTACGGCTTTTTGTCTTGAAAATGTAAAAAATCTCAAAACGCACGACAATGGAAATACGATGAAAATTATTTACAGCGAGTTGCAAAAACTCGGCTATCATGTAGCGGACAAAGTATTGAATACAATGGAATACGGAAACATACCCCAAAACAGAGAACGCATTTATATTGTCGGATTTTTAGATCAAAAGGCATACAATAATTTTGAATTTCCAGAAAAAATACCTCTCACGAAAACGATCCATGATTGTTTAGAAAAACAAGATGCGGATGATAAATATTATTATAATAATAAACCTCTTTACGATAAATTAAAACGGGATATAACCAAGAGAGATACGGTTTATCAGTGGAGAAGAAAATATGTAAGAGAAAATAAAAATGGAGTTTGTCCGACTTTAACGGCGAATATGGGAATGGGAGGCCATAATGTTCCCTTGGTTTTAAATGGAAAAGGAATCAGAAAACTAACGCCCAGAGAATGCGCTAATTTTCAAGGGTTCCCGAAAAACTTTAAATTGCCTAATATTGCGGACTCATGTCTTTACAAACAATTCGGAAATTCTGTTTCCGTTCCGGTTATTGAGCGCGTCGCCGCAAACATTAAAAAGGCTTTAACTTAATTAAAAAATATGATTTTCTTTCCTAATCAACCGAAACAACAACAAGTAGAATATAAAAAATTTCTTAAAATAGCAGGGTGCCTTTCTAATTTGTTTTCAGATTCCCCCATTCCATATTTGTATTATAGAATAGCAGAAAAAATTTTTTGCAAATCTTTTCAAGCTGAAAATTTATATAGGAGCGATGTTTCGGCAGACGCAAAAAAGAACAAATTGGGTATTGGGCTGAAAACATTTTTAGTCGGCAATTCCAAAACTTATCAAAAGGTAGCAGAATTTAACAGCGATAGGATCTTATACGAAAATTTAAGCGCAGAAAAGCTTGTTTTAAAAATTGCGGAGTTGAGAAACGCCAGAATAAATTTTACAGAAAAGGCTCATGGGTTAGAAAATTCTATTTATCATTGCGTATTGAGAGATAAGGGAAAGTTTTTGATTTTTGAAGAGCCAATGAATAAAATAGAAATCGGCAATATTAAAAATATCAAAAAAAATACGGGCTCAATATCTTTTCAAGACGGCAAAAGCGATTATTCGTTTTTGGTTTCAAAAAGCACGCTGACGAAAAGATTTGTAACGGAAAAGATTTTACATAAATTCGAAGTTGAAATTTTAGAAGATCCGCTCGCTGAACTTGAAAAATTACTCAATATTAAAGGACTTGAATTTAAAAGCGAAGCTAAAATCAAACAAACCGTATTTTTACCGCTTTATGGAAGAAACCAAACAGTTTTTGAAAAAAGCGGACTTAACCAGTGGAACGCCGGCGGTCGCGCAAGAGATATTAATGAAGTTTATATTCCGATTCCTGCGGAAATTCACCATAAATTTCCTGAATTTTTTCCAGATCGAGACACGGCATTTACATTAAAATTGCCTGACGGACGGCAAATGAAATCAAAAGTTTGCCAAGATAACGGCAAAGCGCTGATGTCGTATTCAAATAGAGAAATAGGGCAATGGATATTGCGCGATGTCTTAGGATTGAAAGAGGGAGAATTGCTTACTTATGAAAAACTGCAAACAATCGGGATTGATTCGGTTAGGATAGACAAAATTTCCGACGATCAATTTGAAATTAATTTTTCCGCAACTGGAAGCTATAATGATTTTAAAGAGAATTTTGATTTATAGCGTATGGATGTTTTTTCAAAGAAAAAAAGAAGCGAGATAATGGGGCTGTCGCCGAATGCTCCTTTAGTCATAAATTGCAAGATTTACCAGGCATAATTTTTCAAACAAATTTTGCGGTTTAGCCTAAGCTAAGGGGAAAAGATTTTTTGGAAAATTTGACCGAAATATGGGAATTTAGGACAAAG
>JAZDGL010000012.1:0-13719 GCA_043806975.1 bacterium | reverse complement strand
TTTGGTTTTGAGACATATGTTTTTATTTCTTTCTAAAGTTATTTTTTCTAACTTCACGATAACAAATTTTCGCGGAGTTGTAAAAAATCAACTTTTAAACTTTCCTTAACCTACTGGTTCAGTATATACAGGACGGATCAGCTTTTTAATTTTTTAGGGCGGATGCCTTTTGGTCCGCCCTATTTTTTTATTCAATTTTATACATCAGTATTGAATATCCGATCATTGCATCTGGTTCGCGCTGGCGAAGCCATTCGTAATCTTTTTCTCCGAATTGTTGTTTATTCCAAAGGCTGTTTTGCAGGAATGTCGCTGAAACAGCAATCCATCCAGAAGTTTCTCCGTTGTTGGCATGCCATTCTTCGTAAAAGCTGTTTCTGCAATCGTAGGCTTTGTTTTCGGCGAGCGATTCTTCTCCGATAAGGCTAGGATTTATTGTTCGCTTGCAAAAATAGTATTTAGAACTTCCGCCTCCGAAATAATCCACTTTGATATTTTCAATTTTATTTTTTTCTACCCATTGTCCGAGCCGTTTTAAATCTTGTCCCCAATCAACATTAGAATCGGTAACTATTTTATAGCCATTTTTTGGTCCTCCTGCCGCTTCATTGAAGTAGGCGGCGTAATGCGGATAAATACAGATATTGGCGCCGATAAGCCATAATATTAAGCCACATAAAACAAGCTCAAAAACTTTATGATGCTTGCTTTTGGTTTTTTTGAAGATTTTGATAATTTCGTATCCGACAAGCATAAAAATAAATGGAAGTATCGGAATTAGATGCCTGAAACCGATGTTTAAATTTCCCGTGATGCTTGTATAAGCGTAAATAAAAATGAATAAAAGAGCAGTGAGTATATGAATTTTTTCTAGAATATAATGGAAAAAATCAAATAACATTTTTTTCCATTTTCCTAAGATTAGCGGTTTTAAGGCGAAAATTGTTGATATTAGCGCCATTATGATTGCTGTCGCGGTTAAAATCAAAGTTGCTAGCGGTGTTTTGGCTAAATAAACGACAGGGAAATAAGCGCGGAAGCTTTGGTTGGTTACTTTTCCTAGAAAAAAAGTGGTGTTTCCCCCCGCGACTCGCCCCACAACCATAGCGAACCCAGTTAAGTAATAAGAATGAGGCTTTAAGATGGGGTTGGATGCCATCTTTTTTAGCAAATTATTAATGGACTTTACTTTTTCAGACGGCAGTCCTGTGTCAATTTGAGCGTAAATTTTATCCACAGGCATATTTTTTGTATGCGGCAGATAGAAAACCCCGATTAAAATAAAGGCAGAGATGAATATAGCAAGAAGACCGCCAAAATAACGCCATATTACTGCGAAGGCGGAACATTGTTTTTCTGTTTTATAATTTTGTATTATTTTTGCGATAGTATAAACAAAAACAATTATCAAAAAAGCGGGAATTAGCAGAACAGCTGAAAATTTTGCCAATTGCGCTAGCGCCAAAGCGATGCTGGCTTTTAAAATGTTTTTTGAATTTTTAGCGTTTCTCCCCTTCTCGGAGGGGGAGGTTGGGAGGGGGTGAGTAATCCATTTCAAAAAGTAATATATGGAAATAAAGATAAAAGCGGCGGCTCCAACATCGGTGGTTACAAATCTTCCGTGGGCGATGATATTGGGGCAAAAAGCGAATAGGGCGAGTGCGAGCAAGGCTTCTTTTTCCCCAAACCATTCTCTCGAGGCTCTATATAAGTAAAATCCCAAGAGGAGCATTACTAGCACCATCGGAATTCTTGCCCAAAAAATAATGTTGTCGGCATCGTTTCCAATGTGATAAATAAAGTGCCAGCCTGCTTCCCATTGTCCATTTACATCTTGCGTCCAAGTTGAGTGCTTTTCGGGAAACTTTAAATTCATAAATTGAAGCGGAAGTCCTGCCAAGTCTTTTATGAGCGGCGGATGTTCTGGGTTGAGCCGATAGTCGCCGTATTTTAAATAAGAATAGCCCGCGGGAATATGGGCTATTTCATCAACAATCGCGCTGTCTCCCGCCATGCTTGTTATTGCGCAAACTGCCATAATGGAAAGCAAGACAAGGGCGATTATATTTGGATGGTTATTAAAAATTTTTTTTATTTTGTTCATTTTTTTTATTTTAAGTTAATAATTATAGCTTCCGTAAAACAAATTTCGATATTTGCTCCCTTTAACCCCTCTTCGCTCTAAGGGCTTCGGCGGGACGCAGCAAGGGAGATTGGGAGGGATTCCGATATTTTCTCCCTTTTTACCTCCCAAGGCGGTCTGCCCATTAGGCAGAAAGGGAGGATGGGAGGGATTTTTAAAATAAATTTGTTTTGCGGGAGCTATATTAAAACATTTTTCATTTTCATTATACCATATTAGAAAATTTTAAAGCAAGAGATGAAGGAAAAAGCTTCCAAAGCTATTGACAAAAAAGCAATAAATAAGTATTGTTAAAAATAAGATTGTTTTAGTTAGCTCTTTGAAAAAATACCGAATTGCCGTATAATAGGAATAAGATAATTATAATCATAAGGGATAGCCGATGAAAACAAAGAATATTTGAAAAGCAGTGCCTTTTGTTGACCAGCTGGCAGGCGCAAATAGAGCATTAATAACTGCCGAATATGGAGAAATCAGGGACATTGAAGCCGCCAAGCGTTTTGGCGCCAGGTTTATTCAGGAATTCTCCTACTGGGGATGGAAATCATGCGCGATAGCATGCGTGATGATGGTTTTGAAATCCGAGGGACTTTATGAAGGGAATATTTTTGATCTCATATCCGAAGGCTTGCTGATAAACGGGTATGCTTTTAAAAACCTCAGGGGAAGAAAAAACATCGGATGGAAACATGAATCTTTATGCCGTCTGATGAAAGTGAGAGGATTGAATGCAAAAACTTTCAGAAATAAATCCGCAAGGGAACTTGCCGCTATGCTGGAAAATGGTTCCTATGTAATTGCGTCGATTCGAAGCAAAACCGGCGGGCATATGATTCTCTTAACAGGATTGTCCGGGGATGACTTTTTCTTTAATGATCCGTTTATTTATGGCGGAGGGGGAGAAAATAAGAAAATCAGCATGAACGAATTTGATAAAATTTTTCTGGGAGGAGGTATTGAAGTATGGAAATAATAGGCGCTATTAAAAAGCCTTATAGAAATGCTAGATGGCATCTAGCAAAATTATGGCTAAGGTTGCATCCCGATGTAGATGTTATTGGAATTGCGGGAAGCGTAGGCAAAACTTCGGCAAAAGAAATGTTGTCAAATATTCTCGGTTCCGCTTATGATACTATTTATACCATAGCGAATTTGGCTCCTTCATATAACATTCCCCTGACTGTTTTGAGAATTAGGAAGCAGAGCAAACTCATTGCAGAGATGAGCATCGACAGCCCGGGTCAAATGGAAAAACATATTTCTTTAATCCAGCCGAGAATCGGAGTGATGACAAGACTTACGCTTGAGCATACTGATTCGGAGCATTTCGGGTCTCTTGAAACGGCTGTTGAGGAAGAGGCGAAGCTTCTATCTTCTTTGCCTAAATACGGTTGGGCTGTTTTAAATGGCGACGACGAGACGATTAGAAGTGTTGCGGATAAAGCAAAGTGTACTCGTCTTATGTATGGGTTCAGAGAAGACAATGATATTGTTATCTCTGACTGTGAAACATCATTTTTCGGCGCCGATGTGGCAACGAGCTTTTCTCTAAAAATCGGCGGGATAAAACGGCAATTCCAAATCAATTTGCTTGGCGATACGAATGTGCTGGCTGCGGTTGCCGGAATTTGTGTCGGCATGATAACGGGCATGAACTTTGACCAAATCAGAAAAGGATTGTTATTGTCAAAGCCCCGGATCTAATTATTTATCGAGGATTTTTTTTGTTTTATTTTTGAAGGTTTGCTATAATGAAATCGATGGAGCGAATGCGGTATGAGCAAGAAGAATATCTAGAAAAGAAAAATCCTTTAAATGAGGAGGAAAGTTTTGTTTATGGAAAATTAGTTGAAAAAAATCAAAAATCGCAGAAGAATAAGTTAGATTTGGCAGATAATGACAAAGGAAAACTTGATGAAATTTCTAAGGAGCATAAAATTAGGGAATTTGAGCAAGGCTCTAAGGAAAAAGCGGATTTATCAGAATTATTACTGGCGCATATAATTGAAAAATATAAGTGGCTTGGAGAAAATTGTTCAGTTGAGAATTGCAGCCAATTTGATGATAAAATAGGTCATTCTGATTTAGCGATAAAAATAGAAAAAGACGGAAAAGATGTTTTTCTTGCGTTGGATATTACAATGTCTGATTCAACATCGCGGTTGGTGGAAAAAATTAACAAGATTTTTTCGGAAATAGACAGGCAAAATTTGGGAAAATTAAAATATTCAAGCTTTAATGAAGGGCGGAAAGAGTTGGCAATGGTTCCTCGGGCGATTGTTAAAATTAGTTCAAAAGAATTATCGGACATAGTGCAATTGACGAGGCAGAGCTATATTTTTAATGATGAAAAAATTGAGAAAAAACTGAAAGAGAATAAGCTGCAAGTTGATATTTTGGAAAATATAGCAGGCCAGCTGGGGATGCAAATTCATTATGCTGTTCATTCGGTGATAGAGAAGCTAGACAATTGGACGCGGCAGAGAAAATCGCTTAAAATTAGTAGAGAAGATTGGAAAAAATTACGCCAAGTTGATATTGGTATGGACAAGGAAGTTGCTTATCTCGCAAATGCGCTGAAAGAAGCAAAAGGGGCGGTTGAAGGTTTGGAGGTTATAGATTCCAAGACAATAGCTATGTTGGGCGCGTTGGTAAATACATACGAGGCGATAGCGGATGTTTTAAACAAAAAAAGGCAAGAACTGAAAAGAGATGAAAATAAGAATTTGGAAAATGCTTTGCTGGCTTTGGCTAAAAATAAAGAAGGGAAGATTATTCATCTTCCCCTTGGTCTTGGATAGGTTTCTCAACAGCTTCATTCCCAGCAGCTTTAAAAAGTTTTTTTCGAAGCTGTTTTCGTGTTTTTTCCTTTTGAGGAAATTTCTGCAGGATTTTCTCCCGCATCATTTCCTCGGTTTTTCTATCTTTCAAAAGAACGCCCTCCTTCCTATTGTTGATAAATTGATAATGACAGATTATTTTAATTTTGTCAAACGCAATGCCCTGAATTCTATCCCAAAGCTTAAGTTTTTTGTCGCAGTGGATAACTTTTTTTGCTCGTTTCTTTTTTATTTGTTATAATTTAATTATAGTTTTTGCAAAACAAATTTATTTACTAAATCCCTCTTCTGCCCAAGGCAGACCGCCTTGGGAGGTAAAAAGGGAGAAAATAACGGAATCTCTTTCAATCTCCTTCGCTGTGAGGGAGAAAATATCGGAATTTGTTTTGCGGGAGCTATAAGTAAAATAAATATAAATATGTCTAGCGATAATAATCAACAAATAATTACTCAAGAAATTGTGGAAGGGAGATATTTAAATTGGCTGGAAAGAATTGTAGAAAAGTTTATTCATTATTTAATTAAAAGAAAGCAGTAGTTATAATTATTTTTTAAATTTTTTATATAACATAATTTGTTTAAAAATTGATAGGATTTAAATTTTATGATTTTAGAGCAGCAAAAAGAAAATTTAGAGCTAGATTCTGAAGAAAAAAAGAAAGAAAAACAGTTGAAATCGGTTATTGACGGGCTGGTGGTTTCGCCTGAAAAAGCAGAGGAAAAAGATGAAAAGATTTTTAAAATCCAAGAAGAAATTTTAAGAACGGGGAATGGCGGGCAAAAGGTAGAAAAAGAATTTAAAATGCAAAATTTGGATTTTGCAGATCTTTTGCAAATTGATGGCGATGAAAAAAGGCTGGAAGCTTTGGTAAATTTTGCGGGATCTGATGAGAAAAAACAGAGTGAAGCGATTGAAATGGCAGAAAGGTTTTTTGAAGAAAACGGAGACAGTTTTTTGTTAGATAGAATAAGAGACGAGATATCTAGCAAAAAATAGCAGTTTTGAAAAAAATTAAAAAATAAAAATAAATGTCCAGTTTTAATTTTAATTTACTTTTGGTTCCAGCTTCATTAGTTTTGGGAATTTTTTGTGTTATTTCTGCGATTGCTGTAATAATGTCAGCGGTGAAGCGAAATTTTATGATATCAAGGTCGTTGAATTCGGCTTTGCTTTTGATTTTAACTCCGATGGATAAGGAAAAAGAGCTGGAAAACATTGAAAAATTGATGCAAAGAATTGCCGTGATGGAGCAGTTTTTCGCGGGTGTGGAGTCAATAAAAGAAGAAAAAGGATTTAAAAAAAGACTTTTGGGAGATCCTAGTATCGCTTTGGAAATAGCTTTGATAGAGGGGCAAGTAAGATTTTTAATGGGCGTGCCTAAAAGGTATAAAGAATTTGTCGGAAAACAGCTTCTTGGGGTTTTCCCTGACGCAAAAATAGAGGAAATCCCTGAAGACTATACAATTTTTACAGAAAAATCAGCTGTTGCGGTTTCCATTGGAAGGCTTCAAAAAAAATCTTTATACCCAATAAATACATACAAAAATTTGCAAGCGGATACTTTGGGAGAAATTACCAATAGTTTTAGCAAATTATCTTCTCAAGAAGGTGCGGCAATTCAACTGATTATTAAGCCCGCCCCGGAAAGTTGGAGAAAACAAGGGATGGAAGCGGTGAAAACGCTCCAATCGGGAGAAAAAATTAATGAATCTGGGCTTGCCAAGGAAATTGGAGGAGCATTTTTAGGTGATGCGCGCGAGGCATTGGGCGTGGTGATAACAGGGAAAGACGGCAGTTCAGAAAAAGAAAAAAACCAGCAGCAAGAAAAAACAAAATCGCTGCCTGCCAATCAGTATTTAATTGAAGCAATCGGGAATAAAGCCAATCAGCATGGCTTTATGGTCAATTTAAGAATTGCGGCATCGGCGGGGACAAAAGAGAATGCAGATAACATTTTAAATTATTTAGAGGGTTCATTTGCGCAATTTAAATCTCAATTCAATTCATTCGCATTTCAAAAGAAATTTTTTCCGAAAAATAAAAAGGAAGTTTGGAAATATATTTTTAGAATTTTTGATCAGGACAGCAGTTTTATTTTAAGCAGCCAAGAATTGGCAAGTATTTTTCATTTGCCAATTGCAAAAGATGTAAGGGGAGTAAAGCGGCTGGAAGCGAAAGAGTCTCCTGCGCCTGTTAGCATTCCCAAAGAAGGCACAATTTTAGGGGAAAATCTTTATCGCGGAGAAAGTATCCCCGTAAGGATAAAAGACAAAGACAGGCAAAGACATATGTATATTATTGGAAAAACAGGAACGGGAAAATCTGTATTTTTACAGAATCTCATTATGCAGGATATTAAGGCGGGCAAGGGGGTTTGCGCGATTGATCCGCACGGAGAGTTAATTGAGAAGCTTTTGGAGAATATCCCGAAAGAAAGAGTTGAAGATGTAATTGTTTTTGACCCCGCGAATACCCAGCGGCCGCTCGGGTTTAATTTATTTGAAGCTCGCAATGAAGAACAGAAAGATTTATTGGCGCTGGAAGCGATGAGCATTTTCTTAAAATTATTCGGCTCGGAAGTTTTTGGACCGCGCATTCAGGATTATTTTCGCAATGGCGCCCTTACTTTAATGTCGGACAACGAAAATCCGGGAACGATTGTGGACATAGTTCGGCTTTTTACTGATGATGATTTTCAGGCGAGTTGGGTTTCCAAGGTGAAAAGCCCTATTATTAGAGATTTTTGGCAAAAACAGATGGAAAAAACTGGCGCGAGGGAAAAGCAAGAGATGATCCCGTTTTTTGCGGCAAAATTTGGAGCGTTTATCACTAATTCTACAATGCGGAACATTATCGGGCAGAGCCATAGCGCGTTTAATTTTAGAGAAGTTATGGACAGCGGAAAAATTTTGCTGGTGAGCCTTTCAAAGGGGACAATCGGGGAAATCAATATGAGCTTGCTGGGGATGATTATAATTGCGAAACTTCAAATGGCGGCAATGTCAAGGTCGGATATTCCCGAAAGTCAAAGGCGGGATTTTTATCTTTATGTTGACGAATTTCAAAATTTTGCCACTTCTTCTTTTGAATCAATTTTGTCGGAAGCGCGCAAATATAAACTAAATTTAACCATAGCTCATCAGTATCTTGCCCAGATTGAAAATGTCGGGGGCGACTTTGAAAAGAAAATTGATTTGCGAAAATCCATTTTTGGCAATGTCGGTTCAATTATCTCATTTAGAACAGGGATAGAAGATGCGGAGGTTCTTGAAAAGGAGTTTTTGCCGATTTTTGATAAAAGCGACATCGCGAATATAGAAAATTTGAATGCATATGTTAAATTATTGATAGACGGCGTTCTTTCTCCCGCCTTTAATATGAAGGTTCCATTTCCGCCAAAACCGCAAAATCCAGAGATCGGGAATCTTATCAAGGAATTTTCTAATTTGCGGTTTGGAAGAGACAAAGAAGTTGTGGAAAAAGAAATTTTTTCTCGCTTAAAAACTGATGTTTTATCATAAATTTCACGGTTTATTAAAAAGTTTGCCTTATTTTATTAAGCTGTGCTATAATTAGATGGAAGTGAAAATAATCTGAAATAAATTCTTCCGCAATAAAATAAAAATAAAAATAACAATAAAATTAAAAATTATGGAAGACGATATTAAGAAATTACAAAAGATTATAAAAGATGCTGAAAAAACTATGAATGAAGCCCAAAAAGCCTTGCAAAGGCTATCAGGGCATAGCGGGCTTTCTTTACAGGGCGGGATGGGCGGAGAAAGTTTATCGGGAGAAAAGATTATAGAAGGGCGTTTTGATGGGCAAAGTATGGCGGATGATACAGGAAAAATTTATCCTGTTCCCGCAAACTATGCCAGTAAATCAAAGCTAGTAGAGGGAGACAGGCTAAAATTAACAGTTTCGGAGGATGGATCGTTTGTTTTTAAGCAAATTGGTCCGATAGACAGGAAAAGAGTGATCGGCGTGCTAAAAAGTGATATTACGACCAGGGGATTTGTGGTAGATGTGGATGGAAGAATTTACAAGGTTTTACTTGCTTCTGTAACATATTTTAAAGCAAAAGAAAAGGACACGGTAATTTTGCTTGTTCCAAAAATTGGGCAGTCTATGTGGGGAGCAATTGAAAATGTTTTGGGAAGTTCTGCTGGCGGAGCGCAGGGAGGCGAGTTTTATCAAAATAATAATGATTTTAACCAAAATAATAACAATAAAGACGGGGGTGGCGCGGTTAAGAGTTTAGAGGAAATAATTGGGGAGGTTGCCTCCGAAGAAATAAATAGCGAGGGGGAAAATGATTTTGAGTGGTGATTTTGTGGAAAAAATATTTTATTCAGTTTTACCTGAAAAATTGGCAAAAAATACATATCAGTTTTTTAAGTGCGGAATTGTGGGTGTTTTGAATACAGCGGTTAATTTTGTAGTCTTAAAGATACTGATGGACACTACAAAGATTTATGAAGGTCCAAAGTATACGAGATTTACAGGAGTAGCGTTTTGTGTTGCGGTAATAAATAGTTATATCTGGAATAAAAATTGGACATTTAAAGACAAAACCAAAGATTTGGAGAAGCTGGTTAAACAGGCTTTAATCTTTTTTGCAATTTCCACGGTTGGGTTAATTATTACGATTCGTATGTCAGATTTTGTGGTTAATAAAATTGGTCCTCAATGGGGTCAAGATAAGGAAATTTGGGCATATATTGGCAATGCTTCCGCAGTATTTTTAACGGTAATTTGGAATTTTACTGGCTACAAGCTCGTAGTTTTTAGAAAACAAAATCAAAAATAAATATTAAATCAAAATTTAAAAGTTTAATGTTTATTTTTGATTTTTTATTTTATTCTTTCCATTTTCTTAGAGAAGGTTGAAGAAATATTTTCTTGAGAAGATTTCATAAAATGGAGGGTGCTTAATCGATGATTCCCCCCTTTGGAAAGGGGGCTAGGGGGATTTTATTTTACTTTTATGCCTGTTATTTACCGCAAATATAGACCGCAAAAATTTAGTGAAATTTCCGGTCAGGAAAATATAATAAAGATATTAAAGGGGTCGTTAAAAAGAAATAATATCGGCCATGCTTTTTTATTTACGGGTCCAAGAGGCGTTGGAAAGACAACAATTGCAAGGATTTTTACCAAAGCGATAAACTGTGAAAATTTAAGCGAAGATTTTGAGCCTTGCGGGAAGTGTTCTGCTTGCTCGGAAATTAGCGAAGGCAGGTCGCTAGATTTTGTTGAAATTGACGCCGCTTCCAATCGGGGGATTGATGAAATTCGCCAATTAAGAGAAACGGTAAGTTTTACTCCATCAAAAAACAAGTATCGCGTATATATTCTTGATGAAGCGCATATGCTTACAAAAGAAGCGTTTAACGCTTTATTGAAAACTTTGGAAGAACCGCCGGAACACGCGGTTTTTATTTTGGCGACTACTGAAATTCATAAAATTCCTGCAACAATAATTTCTCGCTGCCAAAGGTATGATTTTTCTCGGCTTTCTCTTGGCGCAATTGCGCAAAGGCTTGCGGGGCTAGCCGAAAGAGAAGGAATTTCTGTCGAAAGGACGGCGCTAGAAGCGATTGCAAAAATTTCTGAGGGATGCGCGAGGGATGCGGAAAGCGTTTTTGGGCAAATGGCGGTTATCGGGCAGGGTGAAATTACTCTTTCTTGCGTGAAAGAAATTTTAGGGCTTCCAGATCGGGAGTTTGTGAAGGAATTTTCTGAAAAGATTTTAAGGAGAAATGTTTCTGAAGCGATACAGATGGTGGACAAATCGTTAGAAGCTGGAAGAGATTTGACCATTTTGCTTTCTTCCGTGATTGTATATTTTAGAAATTTGCTGATGGCAAAAACTAGCGATGAATTAGATGTGATTATTTTGAAAAATTGCACAGAAGAAGAGCTTTCTGAATTAAAAAATCTTGCGAAAAATGCGTCTGTCGAGCAGGTAGTATTTGTGATTAAAAGTTTGAGCGAGTGGTATAATAAAATGAAGCTTTCTGATTTTCCGCAAATTTGCCTTGAAGTTGCGATTGCAGAAATTGTTTTAAAATTGCAAAATGCAAATGAAAATTCTGCAAGCGCGGCTGCGCAGCCGCAAAATCCTAAAAAAGGCTTGTCAGAACAAGAAAATAATGTTATAAAAGAAGCGGAGGATAAAAAAAACGATGTTTCTTTAAGTCAAAGTGAGAGCGAATCGCTGGAAGCGGCAAAACAAAATTGGGAGGAGATTCTTTTAAGAGTGCAAGCGAAAAATAATTCTGTTTTTGCGTTTTTGAAATCCTGTTTTCCTGCCTCTGTGGTAAAAAATTCTCTTTATGCTGCTGCTAACTATCAATTTTATAAAGAACGGCTGAATACAACACAGAGCAGAATGATGATAGAGGCAGTTCTGGAAGAGGTTTTGCAGAAAAAATTGAGTTTTAAATGTTTTATGGAAAAAGAGATCGTTGAAATGGGAATAAAGTTTGAAAAACCGCAAAAAGAAATTCAAAAACCGCAAAATCAAACACCTGAATTTCAAGAAGATTTGCTTTCCGAAGCTCTTAAAATTTTCGGCGGGCAAGTGGTGTAAATTATAATTTCTCCCATTAGTAAGGGGAGAAGTGAAGAGGGGTTATAACTTCTGCAAAACAAATTCCGATATTTTCTTCCCGCAGTAAGGGAGATTAAGAGGGATTCCGATATTTTACCTCCCAAGGCGGTCTGCCCATTAGGCAGAGAGGGAGACTAAGAGGGATTTTAAAATAAATTCCGATTATTTCCCCCCTTAATAAGGGGGGATGAAGGGGGTTTTGTAAATCAATTCGTTTTGCGGGAACTATATTTTCTCCTTTTTAAAAGAAATCGTTGCAAAGAAAACTAATTTCCCCCTTTGTGAAGGGGGTTGAGGGGGATTTTTCTAGGGATAATTTTATAACTTATTTTGGGGAGTAGCCAAGCGGTAAGGCAACGGGTTTTGGTCCCGTCACGCGGGGGTTCGAATCCCTCCTCCCCAACAAATCAATTTTCAAAAAAGCGGAAATTTTCCTTCTTGAATTTTAAAAAAACTTTCCTTATCCACAGATAAATAATGGTTCAGTATTTTTAGAGGTTGCCAGTATCTTCAAAAGTTGATATATTGAAGATGAGGATCTTAAACGCACGAACCTTGTTAATAGATTATCCATCATTAAAACTATAATAACTTTACTTTAGCAAAAATAAAAAAATATGACATCAACAAAAAAAAATCATGCGCCTGAACAATGGCTTTCTGAAAAAAAAGCCCTTAAATCGAAAAAAGCCGCAGAGATGATATATGCGGCGAATCTTTTGTTGGTTCAACGCCGACACCCCGAACTCAAAGATGTTGTTATAAAATATCGTTCAAAGATTTTAGTAGTTGCACTTAAGAAAAACGCACCAATTCAGGTTAGGATAGACGCCTTTAAGGCGTTGTCTAGCCTTGGTCTTGAAAATCCAAGAAAAGATTTAGACCCAATTTTTACAGGCAAGGAAGAAGCGCAGATTATTATTGAGGCTGCACAATTAGTTCAGAAACAAACTGGAAAACTAGTTTTGGCTCCAAAAGGGGTGGCTCTTTTGATTAAGCAATTTAAAGCAGACGGAGATTGGTTGCCACAGTGTAATGCAATTATAGCTTTAAGGTATTTCGAAGATTCGTGCGTTATTCCAATTTTAGTAGAAGCTTTGAAGCACAAGGAACAAGCAGTGCGACGGGAAGCGCTTTATGGGTTAGGTGAACAAAAGGCGGTAGATCGAATACCAGTTATTAAAGAGATAATGCTTAAGCAACACGATCAAGAGATTGTAGCTGGTTCGATAGCGTTAGAACAAATAGGGACTTCTAGCGCAATCAAAATTTTATCAGATGAGAAATTGTACAAAAAAGCATTGGGAGAAGCTAATGATCATATTTATGGTCGATTTACAGTAAGTGCTTTGGCACAGTTTCATTTGAAGCGAGTGGATGATGACTTAATTAAGCTAGCCAAAAGTGAAGATGCAGAGGTAGCAGAGAAGGCGAGGGATGGTCTGATTAAACGACGATGCGAGCGCGCTATTTTAGAATTAGCTCCATTTTATCTGAAAAGTAGTTGGACATTCTCGTCACTACTCAATCTCATCGTGAAAATCAATGCTCAATTAGATAAATTTGATGACAAAATTGCAAAAAGGCTTGCTATTGTTTTTGAGAAAATTCCAAAAAAAAATTTAGAAGTAGGCTTAGAAGGATCAACTCAGGCTAGATATCGTTATGCAGATTTGAGTGATGTTGGACGCGATCGGTTTGTTCGATTTGCACAAACAGTGATCGCAGAAATTAAAAATCCCAAAATTCAGCAAATAGTCGCAGAACTATTCGGTGAATCGGGGGAAAGATCAAAATGAATAAGGCTCTAGACCAGCAGAAAATAAAAAGTAAGGGAAGTTATTTTTGCTTAAGTCTAAAGTAATCATGCTTAGGCGCTGTAACAAAATAATTTGAACATTTTTCCATATCTTATACAATAAGGGCGTGTTGCCGAATGTCTCCAACTTATCCACAAAAAACCGCCTTTTAGGCGGTTGAAAAACTTCATTTTTTTGCTTAAATATGATATAATTCAGGTATAATAAATACTAAATTATATAAATTTATGCAAAAGCAAAATTCAAATAAAACAAACAGTTTAATATTATTTCAAACAGAACAGCAGGTATTTGAT
>JAZDGL010000011.1:0-4872 GCA_043806975.1 bacterium | reverse complement strand
CTTTCGGAAAACAAACTGTCTTTTTCCGGTCTTTGGGTTCGGTAATTGATAGTTTCAGGCTTTAAAACTTCCCCGTAAGACCAATTCAAAATCTCTTCGGGAGAAGCTAATTTTAATTTGATTGATTTGAAATCGGTTGTTACCATAAATTACTTTTTTTAAATTGTTAAATTGTTTTCATCAACTTTATTTTCGTCTTTCACCAATTCAACATCCAGCCCCAAAGACTTCATTTCGCTTACCAAAACATTAAATGCTTCTGGAATGTGCGGGCTCTTTATAGACTCGCCCTCAATAATAGAAGTATATGCCTTTGATCGCCCTGCCACATCGTCTGATTTAATAGTAAGAATTTCTTGAAGCGTATGCGCGGCTCCATACCCTTCCAGCGCCCAAACTTCCATTTCCCCAAATCTCTGTCCTCCAAATTGGGCTTTTCCTCCAAGCGGCTGCTGGGTAATCAAAGAATAGGGTCCGATAGATCGCATATGGATCTTATCTTCAACTAAATGCCCTAGCTTCATCATATAGATAATTCCCACTGTTGATTTATAATTAAACTTTTGCCCGGTTCTTCCATCGTAAAGATGCACTTGCCCATCCTCTGGAAGCCCTGCCTGTCTTAATTGCTCTTTGATGGTTTCAATAGAAATTCCACTAAGCGCAGGACTGGCAACTTTATAACCTAATACATTAGCCGCCCATCCCAAGTGAGTTTCTAGAATCTGTCCGATATTCATACGGCTCATAACCCCAAGCGGATTTAAAATTATGTCCACAGGCGTTCCATCCTGCGAAAAGGGCATATCCTCTTCTTTCAGCACTTTCGCAATAACTCCTTTGTTTCCGTGCCTTCCTGCCAGTTTATCTCCCACTGCCACTTTTCTTAACTGCGCCACGCTAACTTGAATGCTCTTAATAACGCCGCTTTGAAGCTTATCTCCTTGATCGCGAGAAAAAATCTTTATCCCTACAACAGTTCCGTGATCACCATGCTGCAATCGCAAAGAGGTATCTTTTACATCTCTCGCTTTTTCTCCGAAAAGCGCTCTCAAAAGCCTTTCCTCCGCAGTCAAGTCGCCTTCTCCCTTAGGTGTAATTTTCCCCACTAAAATATCTAGTGGATTTACCTTCGCTCCAATTCTTATAATTCCATCTTCATCCAAATCTTTTAATTTTTCTTCTCCCACATTCGGAATGTCTCTGGTAATTATTTCTGGTCCTAATTTAGTATCGCGCACATCAACCGTAAAATCTTCAATATGGATAGAACTAAACCGATCATCCCTCACAAGTTTTTCCGAAATAATTATAGCGTCTTCATAGTTAGACCCGCCCCAAGACATAAATGCCACAAGCAAATTCTGTCCAAGTGCAAGCTCGCCTTTATCCGTTGCCGATCCATCTGCAAGTAAATCGCCTTTTTTCACTTTATCACCCTTATTCACCCTAGGTTGCTGGTTAACGCTCGTTTCCATATTAGATCGGACAAAGCTCAACAAATTGCAAACTGTTTTCTTGCCAGTTTTATCTTTAACCACAATGTGATCGGCATCAACTTCACAAACCTCTCCGTCTGTTTTTGAAATCAAGACTTGCCCTGAATCCCGCGCTGCTTTTTCCTCAATGCCTGTGCCGACAACAGGAGATTGCGGATTTACGCAAGCAACTGCCTGCCTCTGCATATTTGAACCCATCAATGCTCTTTTCCCATCATCGTGTTCTACGAAAGGAATTAAAGCTGTCGCAATGCTGATGCTTTGCTTCGGAGAAACATCCATATAATCAATGGAGCTGACATTGGCGATTCCAGACTGTCCAAAAATTCTTGCTTCTATTTCATCTTTCTGAAAATATCCTTCGCCCGAAAGCTCAATTCCCGCATGAGCGATAATATATTTGTCTTCTTCGTAAGCATCTAAATATTCAATCTCGCTGGTAACAATCGGACAAATCTTTACCATCGCGCTTCCCAGCCCTTTAATTTTCTCAGCGATTTCTTTTGTTATCGCTTCTCCTTTTTCAAACAAAATTTTACCGTCTTTTTCCATATTCTCTGCCAAAATCTTGCCTTCGGTTTCGCT
This sequence comes from bacterium, assembly GCA_043806975.1. GTDB lineage: Bacteria > Patescibacteriota > Minisyncoccia > CAYZDR01 > CAYZDR01 > JAZDGL01. Next base: position 2,788 of record JAZDGL010000011.1, on the reverse strand, counting down.
AGGAGAATTTTTAACCTGTCTGATTACTTTTCTATACGGAGTCTCCAAAAATCCAAATTTATTAATTTTAGCATAGCAAGTTAAATGCCCCACCAAACCGATATTCGGACCTTCGGGAGTTTCAATCGGACAAATTCTTCCATAATGGCTTGGGTGAACATCTCTAACTTCAAAGCCTGCTCTTTCCCTTGAAAGTCCGCCTTGACCCATCGCATTCAAAAGGCGTTTATGTTCCAGCTCTGAAAGCGGATTGTGCTGTTCCATAAACTGAGAAAGCTGGCTTGAAGAGAAAAATTCTTTAATAACACCCGCGATCGTTCTTGGGTTGATAATGTTTAACGGAGTCGCCAAAGTTAAATCCATCGTTGAAAGGCGATCTTCCATATTTCTAATTAGCCTTGAAAGCCCCAGCCTAAATTTAATTTGAACCAGTTCTCCAAGCGCCCTCACTCTTCTATTGCTCAAATGATCTATGTCGTCAGGTTGAGCGCCCGAAGTATTGTTTAATTTAATAATTTCCTTAATTACTAAAATCAAATCTTCCGGTCTTAAAATTCTATAATCACTTGTAAAAGGATACTCAACGCCAAATCTTCTATTCATTTTATATCGTCCAGCCCTGCCTAAATCGTATCTTTCAAAATTAAAAAACATAGATTCAATCATTTGTTTGGCATTATCAACCGTTGCCAAATCTCCCGGTCTTATTCTTCTATAAACTTCTTCGTATCCTTGCGCTTGATTTTTGGCTGAATCTTTTAAAATAGTTGACTGAATATATTTTTTGTCAGGGTTAGTATCCACATCTTTAAAAAGATCCAAAATCTCTTTGTCCGTTCCATATCCGAACGCCCTTAAAAGCGCGGTTATAGAAACTTTTCTTTTCCTGTATATTCTAACTATTATTTCACCGTCGGATTCTGTTTCCAGCTCAAGCCAAGCGCCTCTATCTGGAATAATTTTAGCGCCAAAAAGCCTTTCCCCCTTTGCCTCATTGCAAGTAAAAAGCACTCCTGGCGATCGCATTATTTGAGAAACAACCACTCTTTCAACCCCGTTAATTATAAAAGTCCCTCTTTCAGTAATAAGAGGCATATCTCCTAAATAAACTTCCTGTTCTTTTACATCTTTTGTTCTTTTATTTATAAGGCGAAGAGTCGCCCTTAAAGGGGCTTCGTAAGAAGTATTTTTCGCCTTAGATTTGGCTTCGTCGTATTTGGATTCTCCTAGATAATAATCAACAAACTCTACAACAATTTCTCCTGATGGATCTTTTACGGGGAAAAATTCGTCAAAAAGTTCTTTTAGCCCTTCTTCCAAGAACCAATCAAAAGAATCTTTTTGAATTTGAATTAAATCCTCGGGAAGAGGAATTGCATCTTTGATTTTGGTGAAATATTTTCGCATATATTAATCGTTTAATATTATATTAACATTTAAAAAGCGATAAATTAAATTCTTTAATCAAGTTTTTTTTGTAAAAACACCAAAACAATAAGTCCTGATCTTCCAGGTTTAACTTATTTTAGATTTAAATTGTTTGCATTTCTCTTCAAGAAGACTCCTTTCTTGCCAAGAGAAAGCCTTTTACTTGTTAAACCCCTCCCCATCCATGTCATTCTTATATAACATCATCTTATCACAGAGAAAAAATCCGTCAAGAGGAGAAAAATTTCATTTACTTTGTTCTTCATGTTCCATCCCCAACAGCGCTTCAATCCGCTCTTCCATAGGAGGATGCGTCATAAATAGCTTGCCGATTGCTCCTTTTTTCAAAGGATTAGCGATATACAAATGAGCGGTTGCCTTGCTCGCCGTTTTAAGCGGAATAGCGCTTTGGGAAATTTTCTTTAAAGCGCTGGCAAGCCCCTCTGGATAACGAGTTAAAAGCGCGCCATTCGCATCAGCCAAAAACTCTCTTTTTCTTGAAATGGCAAGTTGGATCAAAGTTGCGGAAATTGGGGCCAAAATCGCCAAAATTATAGCTATGCCGAACATCAGCCCGCCAGAGTCATTATCGCTTTTGCTTTTTCCTCTCCAAAAATTAGATCGCAAAAAGAAATCCGAAGCAAAAGCAATAAAACCAACAAGCACTACAACAACAGTGCCCAACAAAATGTCGCGATTACCGATATGCGAAAGCTCGTGAGCGGCAACTCCTTCAATTTCCGATCGATCAAGCGCGTTTAAAAGTCCGCGGGTAAACACAATCACGCTATGTTGCGGATCACGGCCAGTCGCAAAAGCATTGGGGGCAAGATCTTCTATTACGAAAATTTTAGGGATAGGAAGCCCCGCAGTTATACACAAGTTTTCCACAATGCGATAAAGCTCTGGGTTATCCTGGAATTCCACTTTTTTCGCTCCGCTCATCGCAAGAACAATTTTATCGCTTTTCCAATAGCTTAAAAAACTCATACCAAAGCTAAAAATTATAGCAATAAAAAGAATAACAGGAGTATCCATTGCGCGGCTAAACACCCAGCCAATAAATATCGTAAAAAGTAAAAACGCTGTCATCAAAAGCCAAGTCTTGCGTATATTTTTTTCTGATTGAGTATATAAATTCATATCAAAAATCAAAAATTCCTAATTATAGCTCCCACAAAACAAATTTATTTACAAAACCCCTTTCAATTCCCCCTTGTTAAAGGGGGAAACATCGGAATTTAATATTTTATATTTGATTTTTGCTTTAAAATTCTACTTTCGGAACTGCCTTTTCCCCTTCTTCCATCTCAAAAAACTCTCTTTTTTTGAAGCTAAACATATTTGCAATTAAGTTAGA
>JAZDGL010000010.1:0-4278 GCA_043806975.1 bacterium | reverse complement strand
GTAGCGCTTGATCGCACCGCCACATCCGTGCCTCTGCTATCGCCTGATAATTTTATTTTAGAATTATATTTTTTGGAAAGAATTTTATAATTTTCAACAATTTCTTTTTCTAAATCCTCTGGAAAGTCTGCCGATAAAATTAAATCGCGAACCTTTGCTCCTCTTTCTGAAAGATTTCTCATATTAGAAGTATCAAGCCCGCTTAAAACCGCTCTAATTTTATTATCCAGCTTATTTTCTCTAATAAAATAACGGTAAGCCGCCGCGCTCACCGCAAAACCGTCAGGAACATTTATCCCTTTTTTTGTAAGATTAGAAAACATTTCTCCGAGCGAAGCATTTTTTCCTCCGCCTTGCTCAACATCTTTTATCCCAAGCTCAGAAAACCAGAGTATGAATTTCTCATTCTTTTTTGTGATTTTTATTTTTGTTTTATTTTTCATTTTGATTTAATTATAGCTCCCGCAAAATAAATTTATTTTAAAAACCCTCTTCTGCCCAAGGCAGACCGCCTTGAGAGGTAAAAAGGGAGAAAATATCGGAATTTATTTTGCGGGAATTATATCTTACTTTAAGTATATCCTAAACTGCATTTTTTTCAAAATTTAAAACTGTGGAAAAGCCAAACATTTTGAAAACCATCTTTTGCAAAAAATATAGGCGCAAATCAATGCGCCTATATCAACATAACAAAATTTTTCCAATATTTTCTATTCTTCAAAACCCCTAAAACCTGTTCCCGCAGGAATGAGACGGCCAATAATTACATTTTCTTTCAATCCCAAAAGTTTATCATCTTTTCCCGCAATAGCAGCATTAGTTAGAATTTTTTGAGTTTCCTGGAAAGATGCCGCAGAAAGGAAGCTATCGGTGGAAAGAGACGCTTTGCTAATTCCTACAAGCAAAGGCTCAACGGTTGCAAGTTTCTTCCCCTCGGCTTTCATCTGCGCGTTAGCTTCAAAAAATGAATGTTTGGTGATCTCGTCATTTACAAGAAAATCCGTATCTCCCGCATCAACAATTTTTACACGAGAAAGCATCTGCTTAACAATCATCTCGATGTGCTTGTCGTTTAAATTTTCTCCCTGCATTGAATAAATTTCTTGGATTTCCTTTAAAATATATCTTCTTACATCTTCAATTCCGCAAGTTTTAAATAATTCCTGCAAATCTTTATGGCCTTCGGTAAGCTGATGCCCCGGAACAATCAAATCCCCAACATTAACATTCAAGGCGGTATCTGCTGAAACTGCATATTCTTTTGTCGGCTCGCCGTCTCTTTCGTCTTCAACCACAATAGTCTTCACTCCATCTTTTTCTAAAATATCTTTTACCCTTCCTCTAATATCCGCGATCATCGCTTTTCCTTTTGGAGTTCGCGCTTCAAAAATTTCTTCAACACGCGGCAACCCCGCCGTGATGTCTTTCTTCGCGATACCTCCGGAATGGAAGGTTTTCATAGTTAGCTGGGTTCCAGGTTCTCCAATCGCCTGAGCGGTAACAATTCCCACCGCTTCGCCAATTTTAATCATTCCGCCCCGCCCAAGATCGTTTCCGTAACATTTTTGGCAAACTCCTCTTTCAGTCTTGCAAGTAATCACTGAGCGAAGCTTAATTTCGTCAAGGCTAGATTCATCAATTGCAGCAGCAATTTCATCGGTTACCAAAGAATTCTTTTTTGCAATCACTTTGTCCGTATTCGGATCTTTTACTTCTTCCGCAGTAAATCTTCCCAGCGATCTAGCGCCCAAAGAATATCCAAGCCCCTCTTCGTCCGATTTATATAGTTTTACTCCATCAACATTTTTACAGTCCTCTTCTCTTACAATTAAATCCTGCGTCACATCAACTAATCGTCTTGTTAAATATCCTGAACGAGCAGTCTTTAACGCCGTGTCCACTAATCCTTTTCTCATACCGTGAGTAGATATAAAGTATTCCAACACGCCTAACCCCTTTTTAAAGTTATTTTTAATCGGAAGTTCAATAATTTCTCCGGAAGGGCTCATAATCGGTCCCTTCATCCCTGTAATCTGAGACAACACCATTATATCACCTCTCGCTCCCGAATCAATCATCGCAGCCACAGGATTTTCAGACTTCAACGCGCCTCTCACCGATTCGGTCATCTTATCTCTCGCCGCAATCCAAGTTCTAATTGTTAAATCTTTTTTCTCATTTCTAGAAAGAAGCCCCATCTCATATTGTTTGCGAATAGTCTCTACTTTTTCTTCTGCTTCCTGCAATATGTTTTCTTTGCCCGCAGGCTCAACTAAATCATCCATACCAAAAGAAATTCCAGAAATTGTAGCATACTCAAAACCAATCTCTTTAATTTTATCAAGCATTTCCACTGTTCGTTCCGTTCCAACAACAGCAATCGCTTTTTCAATAAGTTTTTTCAAAACTTTTTTAGATGCGGTTTCTTCCACAAAACGAAGTTCTTCTGGAAGCTGCTGATTAAAAATCGTCCTTCCAACAGTTGTATCTGCAATTTTGTATTCTCCGTTTTCCTCGCGGCGCACTTTAACGGGAGCCTGTAAAGCGACAAAATCATTTCTATAAGCGTTAATAGCTTCATCGGCGCTGGAAAAAATCTTTCCTTCGCCCTTCAACCCAGCGCGGACTTCGGTTAAGAAATAGCACCCCAGCACAATATCCTGGTTTGGGTTCACAATCGGAGTGCCTGTGCTTGGCTTTAATAAATTTTTAGTGGCGCTAATAATTTCTCTCGCTTCTCTCTGCGCGTTTTCAGTTAAAGGCAAGTGGACAGCCATTTGGTCTCCGTCAAAGTCAGCGTTAAAAGCGGTGCAAACCATCGGATGAATTCTGATGGCTTGTCCTTCAATCAAAACTGGTTGGAACGCCTGAATTCCCAAGCGGTGCAATGTTGGAGCTCGGTTTAGAAGAACTCTTTTATTGCGGATTACATCTTCCAAAATCGCCCAAACATCATCAGTCTGCCGTTCAATTAAATGAGATGCGCTTCTTACATTGTATGCCAGCTCCCTTGAAATAAGCTCGTGAATAACAAACGGTTTAAAAAGCTCCAGCGCCATCAATTTTGGCAATCCGCACTGGCTAAGTTTTAATTCCGGACCAACAACAATAACGCTTCTTCCTGAATAATCCACTCGTTTTCCAAGCAAATTCTGCCTAAATCGCCCTTGCTTCCCTTTTAACATATCCGCCAAAGATTTCAACGCTCTGCGCTGACCAGTGGAAGCCGTAACCGAAGTTTGCCCGCGCCTTGCAGAATTATCAATCAAAGCATCCACAGCTTCCTGCAACATTCTTTTTTCATTTCTCGTGATAACTTCCGGAGCGCGCAATTCTATCAACCGCTTTAAACGATTATTCCTGTTGATTACCCGTCTATACAAATCATTTAAATCAGAAGTCGCGTATCGTCCGCCTTCCAAAGCCACCATTGGCCTTAAATCTGGCGGAAGCACTGGCAAAACTTTAAACATCATCCATTCCGGCCTCAAATTTTCTTTCGCAAGCCCTTGCACCATTTTCAATCTCTTCAACAGCTTTTCCGTCTGCCCTTCTGGAAATTCTTCAATTTGCTTTTTTAATTCTTCAGAAAGCTCTTGCAAGTTTACGCCTGAAAGCAAATCATAAATCGCCTCGCCTCCAATTTTAGCCTTAAAAATATGCCCATATTTAAACGACAAATTATAATAATCCACTTCTGAAAGTATTTGCATTTTATGAAGGCTTTTTAGCTCTTCTTTCACTTTATTTTTAGATTCCGCCAATTCTTTTACCTTTTCATCAGAAGATTCTTCTGCTTTCAATATTTTAGATTTTGCTTTCCACTGCCTTTCTAATTCTTCCAAAGCTTCTTTCTTCGCTTTCTCATTCACTTCGGTAACAATATAACTGGCAAAATATATAACATTTTCCAAATCTTTGCTAGAAACTCCCAAAATCATCGCAATCCTAGATGGAACGCTTCTTAAAAACCAAATATGCGCGACAGGAACAGCCAAAGTAATATGCCCCATTCTCTCTCTTCTCACTTTGCTGCTAGTAACTTCAACTCCGCACTTATCGCAAATTATGCCTTTATACCTAATTCTTTTATACTTTCCGCAATAGCATTCAAAATCTTTCATCGGACCAAAAATCCTTTCGGAAAACAAACTGTCTTTTTCCGGTCTTTGGGTTCGGTAATTGATAGTTTCAGGCTTTAAAACTTCCCCGTAAGACCAATTCAAAATCTCTTCGGGAGAAGCTAATTTTAATTTGATTGATTTGAAATCGGTTGTT
>JAZDGL010000009.1:0-4004 GCA_043806975.1 bacterium | reverse complement strand
AAAAGGAGTTATGGTGAGGAAAAAGGCGGGTAATTGAGGGTTGCTCGGCATTATAAACGGAGAGGCAAAGAATTTTATTGTTTTTTGCGTAAAATTTTTTCCACAAGTTATCCACTTAAATTTTCGCATCTCGTCAATGTTGATATTTTTTAAATTTAGGGTAAAATGAAAGCAGGATTTAAAATTTCTACTGGAATTTATTCAGGGTTATGAAGGATCCATCCTTTTTGTGTTAAAAACAATAAAACCCCCCTCAATCCCCCTTTTTAAAGGGGGAAGATAAAAATGATACAAATAAAAAATTTAACAAAAAAATACGGCGAAGCGTTTGCGCTAAATGATGTGAGTTTTGAAATCCACAAAGGCGAAGTGGTAGGTTTTTTGGGTCCTAACGGAGCTGGAAAATCAACTACAATGAAGATAATCACTACTTTTATTTCGCCAACTTCTGGTTCGGTTAATGTGGCTGGGATGGATATTTTAGATAATTCTTTGGAAATTCGCAAAAAAATCGGCTATTTGCCAGAAAATGTTCCTTTATACGAAGATATGAAAACGGTTGAATATCTGCAATTTATCGGGAAAATCAGAGGGCTTAAAAAAACTGAATTAAGCGAGAGAATAAAAAAAATGATTGAAGTTTGCGGTTTAAAGAAGGTTTCTGGCAAAAATATCGGGGAGCTTTCCAAGGGATACCGCCAGCGAGTCGGGCTTGCGCAAGCGATGATCCATAATCCAGAAATTTTGATTTTAGATGAACCGACTACCGGGCTGGATCCAAATCAAATAGCGGAAATCAGGTCGCTTATAAAGGAAATAGGGAAAGATAAAACAGTTATTTTAAGCACGCATATTTTGCCCGAAGTTTCGGCAACTTGCAGCCGCGCTATTATTATAAATAACGGAAAAATCGCAGCCGAGGGGACGACAAAAGAGCTTACATCTCGCTTGCAGTCTAAAAATGTTGTTTATGCTAAAATAAAGGGGTCAAAATCTGATGTTTTGAAGAAATTGAGTGAAATGGAAAATGTGGAATCAGCAAAAGAAACTGATTTAGAAAGCCAAGATGTTATCGGATACAAAATTGAGGCGAAAGACAATGCTGATTTGCGAGAGTATTTATTTATGACTGTGGTTAAAAACGGCTGGTCTTTGCTGGAATTAAGGCAAGAAGAAACTTCGCTGGAAGATGTGTTTAGAGAATTGACGAAATAAAAAAGGTTAAAATTTGTAAGTTAAGAAAATTTTAAAAAATACCTTTGCTTGAAACTTTTAACCCGAAACTATATATGAAAAACATAATTATAATAACAAAAAAAGAATTAGCCAGTTATTTCAATAGTCCTATTGCGTATATTTTTATTTCTATTTTTTTAATCGTGGCAAATTGGCTGTTTTTTGAGAGTTTATTTTTAGGAAAGCAGGCTTCTATGCGATTTTACTTTTCGCTTTTGCCGTGGATGTTTTTGTTTCTCGCGCCTGCAATTACAATGCGCCTTTTTGCCGAGGAGAAAAAGAGCGGAACAATTGAAACGCTGCTTACTCTTCCGATTTCCGATTGGGAGGTTGTTTTGGCGAAATTTTTTTCAGCGTTGATTTTTTTGGTAATTGCGCTGGCGCTTTCTTTGACAACGGCAATAACAGTAGGCGCGCTTGGAAAGCTTGATTGGGGGCCTGTTGTCGGCGGATATATCGGAGCGATTTTAATGGGGGCAGTTTTTATAGCGCTGGGGTCTTTCATTTCTTCTTTTACAAAAAATCAAATTATCGCGCTTTTAATTGGGGTGGCGCTTTGTTTCGCTTTGTTTATAATTAGCAGTTCTTTTGTTTTAAGCTCAGTTTCAGTCCCAATCGCAAAAATTTTAAGTTTTTTGGGGGTTGATTCCCATTTTAGCAACATTCAAAAGGGAGTAATTGATTCGCGCGATATTATCTATTATTTTTCTTTTATTTTCATATTTCTTTGGATGTCTGTAAAAAGCTTGGAAGCGAGAAAATGGAGATAGAGCGGAGTTTCAAGTTTAAAGTTATAAAGTTAAGGTATGTTTAAAGATAAAACTCAATATAAATATAATGCTATAATTTCTACTTTGCTTGTAGTGGCAATTATTGTTGTTTTGGCAATAATTTCAACCACGGTATATTTTAGGGTTGATTTAACAGAAAATAAGCAGTTTACTATAAGCAAAGCAACAAAAAATATCTTAAAAGATCTTGACGATATAATTAGCGTTAAGGCATATTTTTCCGAAAAAGCTCCGATAGAAGTGTTAAATATAAAGCAAGAAGCGCAGGATATTCTTGAGGAATATAAAAATTATGGCAAAGGCAGACTGAAAGTGGAATTTATTGATCCGCAGGAAGATGCGAATTTGAAGCGAGATGCGCAAGGCTATGGAGTGCAAGAATTGCAATTTTCTAATATGCAGAAAGATAAGCTGGAAGTGAGCAGGGGCTATTTGGGAGTTGTTGTTTTGTATGCAGGGAAAAAAGAGGTTATTCCTGCGATAAAAAACACAGATACTCTTGAATACGATTTGACTTTGGCGATAAAGAAAATAACTTCCGAGCCGATTAAAATAGGATTTTTACAGGGGAACGGCGAGGTGGAGCAAGAAAACTTAAAAGAAATAACAGGAAGCATCAGCCGCATTTACGATGTTGAGCAAATAGATATTTCTACTGGCGATTTAATTGCGCCAGAAATAAAGGCAATAGTTGTTGCGGGTCCGACAAAACAGTTTTCTTCTAGAGAAAAATATATAATTGATCAATTTATAATGCGAGGGGGAAATGTTTTGTTCTTGCATTCCAGCGCCAAAATTGCCGATACTTTAAGCGCAAGTGAAAATTCTACCGAACTGGAAGACCTTTTGGAAAATTATGGAATAAAAGTAGGCAAGGATTTAGTGCTGGATTATTCGTGTGAAACCGTTCAGTTTTCTAGCGGATATTCTATTTTTAGAACTCCGTATCCTTTTTGGGTGAGTATCGGATCAAGCGGGTTTAATAGAGAAAATGCGATTTCAGGCAAAATGGAAAGTTTGGTTTTGCCGTGGACAAGCTCGCTAGAAATTTTAGACGAAAAGCTATTTGGGGTTCAAACGGAAAGCTTAGTCAGCTCATCCAAACAATCGTGGAGAGATGGAGCATTTAATATCTCTCCCGAAATAAATTTGCAGCCTGAAAAATTTGAATCCGCGTCATTGGCAGTTTCTTTGTTCGGCAAGTTTGAAAGCTTTTTTAAAGGCAAGGAGATTCCTAAAAAAGAAAGCGAAGATGGCGGGAAAAACATTTCTGCGGTAAAAGACAGCGCTGAATTTATTGAAAAATCTCAAAATGACAGCAGAATTATCGCAGTAGGGAATTCGCAATTTATTAAAGATGATTTTGTGGCGCGATATGGCGATAACGCAACTTTTTTCTATAATATGCTGGATGCCGTTGCTATGGATGAGTCGTTGATTTCAATTCGTTCACGAGTTTCTTCTCAGCGTCTGATTGAGGCAATTCCAAAAGGCAGGGAAAATTTCTTAAAATTTCTTAACATTCTCGGGGTTCCAATTATTTTAGTAATTTTTGGAATTGCAAGGTGGGCGATAAGAAAGAAAAAATATCAAGCATAGCTTGCAAGCTATTAGATTTAATTTAATAAAATCAGAAAGGAAAATATCTTATGCAGCGTTTTAAAACAACAATTTTATTGGCATCAATTCTAGGAATTTTAGTTGTCGCCACGGTTGCCGCGACAATCGTTTCCAATAAAAAAGCGGAAAAAAAATCGGAGGGAGGCGGATCGTTATTGGCAGTAAATATAGATGATGTGAATAAAATTGAGATAAGAAAAAAGGGAGAAACGCAGATATTAGTGAAAACAATGGGGCAATGGCAGGTTTTTGGCACAACCGATGTGAGAGCAAATCAAACTGCGATAAGCGATTTATTAAATAAAGCGAAAGAAATTCAAAAAGACGAGCTGGTGTCGGAAAATCCAGAAAAACAAG
>JAZDGL010000008.1:0-11794 GCA_043806975.1 bacterium | reverse complement strand
GCATATTTCCCTTTAATCTCTTTGTGCTTGCTGTATTTTAAATTTTCTTCCATCGTCATAAGCGGTAATACTCTGTGGCGGCGACCGTGATCAAGATTGGTGAACCAGCAAACATTGCGGAATTTAACCAAGCCCGTTTTCGCGTCATAAACCCCAGAAGCAAAATCGCGCGTATTCGGCGTAAAAAAATATGCGTTACCAGCATTAAAACCATTTCCCAGCCACATCTTGTTATCTTTAATCAGCGGAAAAATTTCTTTGTAAGTAATCGCATTCATACTGCCGATAATGACAAATTTTTTGTTTTCATCAAAAAGCTGTTTAATATAATCACGAAATAGGGAAAACGGCGGATTTGTTACTACAATATCCGATTGCTTGAGCAGTTCTATACACTCAGGACTTTTAAAGTCGCCGTCGCCTTCCAGCGGCGCCCATTCATTGTTTTTATTTGCCTTTAACTGCTCTGCGATATCCTTTAAATTGAACTCGTCATCTCCGTTTATATCGCGCGCTTCGTTGATAATAAATTTGTTAGCAGTTATTTTTGATCTGCCTTTTTGTTCTTCCGGCTTTTTTACGATCTTATCTTCATAGCCGGGAAAAAGGGACGGCTGTAATAAAAGTTCCGTATTGGCAATCGGCGAGGGCTTATAGCTCGTGGTAATAAGCCGCTTTAGCCCAAGCTTATTGAAATTAAGCGCGAAATACTTAAAAAAATTGCTCTCAAACGGATCATCGCAATTGCAATACACCGCCTTGCCGCGAAATACATCAGAGTTGAATTCCAAATACGCTTCAATCTCTTTTTGAATATCGCCATATTGGGTATAAAACTCGTCGTTCTTTGCCTTTTTTGCGCTTGTAAGATTGCTGTTTGCCATAATTATTTCAGATTTGTTTTAACCATTCTACCATATTTCCCCCCGCCTTGCCACTTATTATTTTTGTTTTATTCCAAAATCTTTAATTTTTCTCCCGCCCACCTCAACTCAAACAAAACAAAAACCAAGGCATTAAACCTTGATTTTTGTTCTTGGGGTGGCTATCGGGAATCGAACCCGAGATAAGAGAGCCACAATCTCTTGTGTTACCTCTACACCATAGCCACCAGTCAATTTTCAATTTTCAATGAACAATTTTTAATCATTGTTCATTGATTATTGAGAATTGAGAATTGAATTTGTGTCCCCGCGAGGAATCGGACCTCGATTTAGAGCTTAGAAGGCTCCCGTTCTATCCATTGAACTACGGGGACAAAGTTTTTATTGCATTTCAACTTTCAAAAACAATATAACAAAAAAGCTGGATTTTGTCCAGAAAAACATCTGTAACTGCTCACTGCGCCTCTTTTTTATTGTCACTCCGACCGAAGTAATTTCTGCTGGCAAAGCAGAAATTACGAGCGGAGGAGTCTCTTCAATGATTCTTTTGCAGAAAACTTAAAGTATTGTATATATAAATCCCGCAAATAAATTTATTTTTAAAAACCCCCTTCATCCCCCCTTGCCAAGGGGGGAAATATCGGAATCACTCTCAGTCTCCCTTTTTAAAGGGAGAAAATATTGGAATTTGTTTTGTGGTAGCTATATTGTTTAAGGGATCCCTCCACTCGCCTCCGCCTGAACACAGGCAGAGCTCGGTCGGAGTGACAATAAAATAAGGGCAGTGAGCAATTGCAAACCTCCTGCCGCCCGCAAAAACCTAAAAAACCTAAATTTCTAACCCGCCAAACAACCAGCCCTAACTTTTACCTCGCAATCTCTTTAATCTTCTTTGCGATATCTTCCAAGCCATTATTTGCCTTAACCAAATACTCCGCCGCTCCCAATTCCAACATTTTTTCGGCTTCTTTATCGCCTTCTAAATTGCTTAAAACCAAAACTGGAATTTTTTTGGTCTTCGCCGTTTTTTTCAATTCTTCCAGAACTTTAAACCCATCCATCCTCGGCATTATTATATCCAAAAGAATTGCGCTAGGCATTTCCTCTTTTGCCATTTTTAGCCCGTTTTCACCGTCTATCGCGCTCAAAACAACAAACTCATCTTGCGATAAAATTTCAGACAAAGCTTTTTGCAATGTAATTTCATCATCAATTATTAAAATTTTCTTTTTCATATTTATTTTCCTCCTTTTAATTTTAAAACTTACGCATTAAAACACAGTTTAAGAAAAAGGCGAGACATATCCTCATCCTCCGAAAGACGCACCTCCCCCGCCCCCTCCTCCGAAAGGAGGGGAGGATAGCTCAATGGTTTATTTTTTACCATATTTCCTTAATCTGCGAATGGAACCGTGAAATAAAACTCTGTTCCTTTCCCCTCTTGGCTTTCAAACCAAATTTTCCCTTTATTGCTTTCAATTATGGCTTTTGTGATAAAAAGTCCCAACCCCGTGCCAATAACTTCGTGCTTTAAAACATTATCGCTTCTAAAAAATTTTTCAAAAATATGTTTTTTCTGCCGTTCAGGAATCCCTACTCCATTGTCTTTTATCGCAAAAACCAAATGATTTTTAAGTTTTTTGATAGAAACCTCCACCTTCCCCCGTTTTTTAGCATACTTTATCGCATTATCCAGTAAATTTTGCGCGGCTATTTTAATCCGTTCAGGATCGGCGAATACGGAAGGCAAGGCATCCTCAGCGAAAAAAACAACCTCAACATTTCTCGCTTTTGCGAATATCTCATATTCAGAAATTATCTGTTTCGCGATATGCCCAAGAAAAAATTCTTTCGGCTCAATTTTTATTTTCCCCTCGTTTATCTTTGAAACACTTAGAAGATCGTTCACCAATTTAATCATCCTTTCGTTATTTTCTTGAATAATTTCCGCGTATTCAACTTGTTTTTCGCTCATTTGCCCCGTTTTTGAAGACAAAAATAATTCCAAAACCCATTTTATATTCGCCAAGGGCGCCCTTAATTGATGGCTTGCCACATTCACAAACTCCGATCTCATTTTGCTATTTTCAATAATTTTTTCCTGAGCATTCATTATAATTACCCCAACAGTAAGAATAATTATATTGATAGCGCCAAGCCCTGCAAAGACAAACCCTGGTTCGCTCCAATTTTGAGCGACAAAAAAAGCTATGATAGTAACTAAAATATCCACAGCTCCGACTATCATAAAAATAACAGGAGGACAGCTCCATAATCCAACGCGCGCCTCTTTGCATTGAGCGGTAAAATTTAATTTGTCGCAGATATTTAAAAAACAATTTTTATTTTTCATTTTTTTCTTTTTTTTAAGTATAGCATAAAATTGACTTTTAGAAAATAAATTGCTAAAATTCAAGTATTCAACATCATTCCACCCTTATCGGGATTGTTTTACGGGAGCTATATATCATTCGGGGTGTAGCGTAGCGGCCTATCGCGCCTGCTTTGGGAGCAGGAGGTCCCGAGTTCAAATCTCGGCGCCCCGACAAGCCAATTTTCAATAATCAATTTTCAATGATCAATAATTGAATACGCGGGTATCATATAATGGTTATTATATCAGTCTTCCCCGCCTGCCAAATGCGGATGTAGTATAGTGGTTATTATGCTAGCCTTCCAAGCTGGAGATGTGGGTTCGATTCCCATCATCCGCTCCATATTAAACTCAAAAAGCCCGAAAAGGGCTTTTTGAGTTTAATATTCAAAGCAAAATTTATTTAACTGCATCCTTTAAGGACTTGCCAGCTTTAAATTTTGGAACTTTGGTTGCAGCAATCTTAATCTTTTCTCCTGTTTGAGGGTTAACTCCATCTCTCGCCGCTCTTTTTGAAACCGCAAATTTTCCAAAACCTGTTAAATTAACTTCTCCATCCTTTGTAAGTTCTTTTGTCACTACTTCAACAAAAGCTTCAATCATACCCTCTACGGATGTTTTTGTAGCATTTATTTTTTGAGCTATTGCGCTAACTAATTCTTCTTTTTTCATTTTGTCACCTCCCTTCCTTGCCTCGCCGCGGTTTTCCAATGGAAAACAAAAACGAGGATTTTAATTTTAAAATTTTAATTTTTTCAGATTGTTTTTCAACGAGAATTTTATCATTCAAAACTAGTATAACAAACCTTCCTTTAAATATCAAGAAAAAATTAAGAAATATCCACAGTTTCTCTAATTCTATCAATAGAAACGATTTTCCCGCTTTTTTCCTTTAAAATCACTCCGCATATTTCCACCAACTTTTCATCGGAAATTTCCATTGTGCGGTTCATCTGAAAAAGAAAATTTTCAATTGAAATCTCTTTTTTAACCCCCAAAACGGAATGCTTAACCCCGACCATCCCCGCATCCGTTATATACGCCGTTCCTTTTGGCAATATCTCGTTATCGGAAGTTTGAATATGCGTATGCGTTCCTATCGCCGCAGAAACTCGCCCATCCGCATAAAATCCCATCGCTCGCTTCTCTGATGTGGCCTCGGCGTGAAAATCCAACAAAATCAAATCAGGCTTCTCATTTTTTGTTTCTTCCAAAATTTCATCCAATTTTCTAAAAGGACAATCAAAATTTTCCCTAAAAAACACTCTCCCGTTAAGATTTATTATTAAAATCTTTTTCCCGCCGGCTGAAACTATCGCATAACCTCTGCCGGGGGCTCCCGCTGGATAATTAGCAGGACGAATTATAAAATCCGCCTCTTTTTCAATTGTATCTTTGCCATTTTTTGTCCAAATATGGTTTCCTGATGTTAAAAAATCCACTCCCGCGTTTCTCATTTGTTGCGCTGTCGCCAGCGTGATGCCTTTTCCATGCGCAAGATTTTCCCCGTTAGCAAAAACCCAATTTATTTTATGTTTTTCCCTTAATTGCGGCAATGTTTTTTGCAAAGCTTCCCTGCCTGGCCGTCCCGCAATATCGCCGAGAAATAGAATATTCATAAAAATTTCAAATTATAAACTTTTTAACATCCTAACTTATTTTGCATACTCCACAACTCTCATCTCTCTAACAACAGTCACTTTAATCTCTCCCGGATATTTCAGCTCCTCTTCAATTCTATCGGCGATGTTTTTCGCCAATTTCTTCGCGCCAAGATCGTCAATTTCATTCGGCCTTACAAATACGCGCAATTCGCGCCCTGCTTGCACCGCATACGCTTTCTCAACCCCTCCAAGTTCTGTCGCCGTTGCCTCCAAATCTTCAAGTCTTTGCAAATAGTTTTCCAATGTATCTTTACGCGCGCCCGGTCTAGAAGCCGAGAGAGCATCTGCCACATGAACAATCACAGCTTCAACAGATTCAAAAGGATAATCCTCGTGATGCGACTGCATCGCTTTTATAATATCTTCTGACATCCCGAATTTTTTCAAAACCATCTTCCCAATCTCAATATGAGTTCCTTGCACTTCGTGATCAATCGCTTTTCCAATATCATGAAAAAGCCCGGCCTTTTTTGCTAAATTTACATCCGCTCCTAATTCCGCGGCAATGCTCCCCGATAAATGCGCCACCTCCAAAGAGTGCAGCAGCGCATTTTGCCCAAAGCTTGTTCTAAATCGCAATCTTCCCAAAAGCTGAACCAGCTTTGGATCTATTCCTGTTAATCCCACATCATAAATCGCGGCCTCTCCCGCCTCTTTAATTTTTGCCGCCAATTCTGTTTTAACCTTTTCCACGATTTCTTCTATTTTCGCGGGATGAATTCTCCCATCAGCAATCAATCTTTCCAAGGAAATTTTAGCGATAAATCTTCTGATCGGATCAAACGCCGAAATAATAATTGACCCGGGAGTATCATCAACAACAATTTCCACGCCGGTCAATTGTTCCAGTGTCTTTATATTTCTTCCTTCCTTGCCGATAATTTTACCCTTAGCATCTTCACTTGGAATTGCAAGATTAGTCGTGGTCGTATCGGAAGAATGCCCCGAAGCAAATCTTTGCATCGCATAGGTCATAATGTCTCTTGCTCTTGCCTCTAACTCATTTTTACCCTCTTCTTCAAGGCTAGAAACTCTTTTTAAAATATCTTCTTTGTATTCTTTCTCAACTTCTTCCAAAAGGATATTCTTGGCATCATCCTTTGTAAGGCTCGCCACCTCTTGCAGTTTATTAATTTTTTCTTTTTCTAAATTTTTAACATTAGATTCAATTTCTTTAATTTTCTCTGCTTTCTCTTGAATCTCTTTTCTGATGCGATTACTCTCGTCGCTTTTTTGATCAACTTCTTTTTCTCTTTTTTCCAGCCTTTGCTCAAAACGAACAATTTGATCCCGTCGTTCTTTCTCCTGCTCTTTCGCCTCTTCTAAAATTTTAGTTGCGCGATCTTTTGCTTCCAACTGCATCTCTTTCGCGGAAACTTTCGCCTCATTAAGCGTCCTTTCGGCCTTTGCCTCCGCAGAATCAGCTTGATTTTTTGCAATCGCCTGCCTTATTAAGTATCCCAAAACAGATCCAATCGCAAATGCCGCGACAGCAATAAGTAAAACAATAAAACTATTCATATTTTTCCCCTTTCATTCAGATAGATTCGCGATTACGCTAAAATTGAAACCCAAAACACCCCGAATTAAAAACTGGGGGCTTGGCAATCTAACCAATTTAGACATTTTCCAATTTGCATAGTTTGAAAAAATCCTTTTTAAGCGAGCTTATTTTTCCTTAAAAATTAGGTTTTTTGGCTCATCGCGAACAAATCTACCTAGAATTTACAAAACTAGTTAATTTAAAATTATACTAGCAGAAACAAGGATTTAATGCAATAGATTGCGCGCCTTTTGTCGCTCCCAGATGATAATGTCATAGCAGCCCCATTTAGAAATGTCATACCGCCTTCTAAAATAAACGCAACATTTTTTAAATCCATTTTCGCATTTTTTCCCCAAAGAGAATTTTTATGCTATAATTATAAAAGAAAATATAGTCGCCGCAAAATGGATTCCGATATTTTCTCCCTTTGAACCTCCCAAGGCGGTCTGCCTTGGGCAGAAGAGGGATTTTAAAAAAAATTAAATTTACTATGTCTAATACAAATAAAAAAACGGTAGCTTTAATAATCCTAGACGGGTGGGGTCTAAGCCCTGAAAAGACAGGAAACGCAATTGCCCAAGCCTATACTCCTACAACGGATATGCTTAACCGCAATTATCCGCACAATTCACTCCAAGCGTCAGGAATGTCGGTAGGGCTTTACTGGTCGGCAATGGGAAATTCCGAAGTGGGACACCTCACAATAGGATCCGGAAGAATTATTTATCAAAGCTTTCCAAGAGTTTCTATGGCAATTGAAGATAAAACCTTCTTTAAAAATTCTGTTCTTTTAGAAGCCATCAAGCATGCTAAAAAAAACAATAAACCCCTGCATATAATGGGACTTTTAAGCGATGGAGGTGTCCACAGCCATATGGATCATGTTTTTGCGCTAATAAAAGTCGCAAAAGAAAACGACATCCCTTTAAGAATTCACGCTTTTACGGACGGCAGAGATACAGGGGTAAAAGAAGCGATCGGTTTTATCAAAGAAACCCGGGCAGAATTGAAAGGAATGACAGACGCAAAAATCGTTTCAGTGATAGGGCGCGCTATCGCTATGGACAGGAATAACCACTGGGATATCACACAAAAAGCCTACGAATGCCTAACGGAAGGCAAGGGAAAAAAAACCAAGTCACTAGAAGATGCGATTGAAAAATCCTATAACGATGACATAACTGACGAATTTATCAACCCGATCACGGTGGCAGAAGATGAAAACGATTTAATTACCGCGGGAAGCAGTTTAATTTTCTTCAATTTTCGGGAAGATCGAGCAAGACAGCTTACAAAAGCATTCATAGACAAAGAAATTGATAAGTTTCCGCGAAAAAAAGTAAATAATTTATACTTTGCAGGGATGATTGAATACGAAAAAGATTTATTGGAGCATATTTTGTTTCCGCCGCAAGAAGTATCTAATTGCCTTTCAGAAATTATAAGCGAAAATGGATTAAAACAATTTCATATCGCAGAAACAGAAAAATATGCCCATGTAACCTACTTTTTTAATGGAGGAATTGAAGAACCGCATAAAGGCGAAGACTGGCAGCTAGTTCCATCTCGCCCTGACGGCGATTACGAAAAACATCCCCAAATGAGCGCGGCGCAAATCACAGCAATTGTTGAAAAAGCAATTGAAAAAGATTTATACAATTTTATTTTAGTAAACTTTGCCAATACCGATATGGTCGGGCATACAGGAAATTTAAAATCAGCCATAAAAGCGACGGAAGAAGTAGATCGCTGTCTAGACCAAATTTTAAAAGCGGGGAAAGACAAGGATATTGTTTTTATCATTACAGCAGACCACGGCAACGCAGAATGTATGATAGACCCGCGCACGGGACGACCGCAAACCGACCACACCACCAACCCAGTTCCAATTTATATAATCACTCCTGACAACAAAGCGCCCCAGCCTAATGCCGATTTTAATTATAATCGCTCTATTGGCATTCTTGCCGACATCGCGCCAACTGTGCTAGATTTTCTTGATCTTAAAAAACCCTCCGAAATGGTTGGAGAGAGTTTGCGAGAAAAAATGGCATAAGCGCTAAAAGAAATATGGCTAAAATAAAAAGCAGGAAAACCCCTGCTTTTTATTTTATCACTTTATCTACAACTCCATATTTTTTTGCTTCGTCCGCGCTCATATAATAATCTCGGTCAGAGTCTTTTTCTATTTTAGAAAGCGGCTGACCAGTGTGCTGGGAAAGAATTTTGTTCATCCGCTCTTTCATTTTCATTATTTGGCTTGCCGCAATGTGAATATCGGTAGCAGGTCCCTCCGCTCCTCCCGCAACCTGATGAATCATAATTTCAGAGTTTGGAAGCGCCAACCTCTTCCCTGCCGCGCCAGAAGCTAGAAGCAGCGCCCCAGCACTTGCCGCCAAACCAACGCAAATCGTAGAAACATCGCATTTTATATATTGCATCGTGTCATAAATCGCCAGTCCCGCGCTCACAATGCCGCCAGGACTATTTATATACAAACTAATATCTTTTTTTGCGTCAATACTTTCTAAAAACAAAAGCTGCGCGATAATTGTGTTCGCCATTTCGTCGTAAATCGGACCGCCCAAAAAAATTATTCGATCTTTCAAAAGCCTTGAATAAATATCGTATGCTCGCTCTCCTCCTGCTGATTTTTCCAATACGATTGGAACCAAATTCATAATTTTATCTCCTTATTTTTAGCTCGCATTCATCTTTTCCAACAATTCCAATGTTTTTTCATTCATTCTCTGCTGTTTTATGTAGTTAAATACCCGCACAGGGTCAATGTCTTTCGCGGCGTCTTTAATTGACCCGAAACCCAAAAGCAGCCGCGCCAATCCCTCTTCAACCTCTACGCTGGAAACTTCTACTTTTTCTTCTTCGGCGATTTTCATAAGCACAATCCCCGCCTTCACCCTTTTTTCAGCCTGCGCCGCCCATTCTTTCCTCAATTCTTCCTTAGTCTTTTTTATTTGTCCTAAATAATCCTCAAATTGCATTCCCATTTTCGCAACTCCGTCTTCAAGTTCTGCTTCCATTTTATTCAACTCGCTATCTATCAGCGCCTGCGGCAAATCAATTTCGGTATTTTTAATAACCTCATCTAAAATTCTCATTCGCAATTTTTCTTGCTCGCGATCTAGTTTTTCTTTTTCAATTCCTTCTTTCAACTTGCTCTTCAAATCATCTGCACCCTCAAATTTCCCCAAAGATTTAGCAAAATTATCATCCATTTCAGCAAGAATTTTTTCTTGAACCAAATTTATTTTAACATTAAAAGACGCTTTTTTGCCCGCTAGCCGCTTTTCAGGATAATCTTTTGGAAAAGTTATCTCAAAATCTTTGCTCTCGCCTTTTTTCATCCCTATTAAATTTTCTTCAAAACCGGGAATAAATTGATTTTTCCCAATCAAAACAGGATGATTTTTACTTGATCCGCCTTCAAATTTTACTCCGTCAATCTTCCCTTCAAAATCAATTTCCACGCTATCGCCTTTTTGAGCTGGACGGTCTTCAATCTCTTTAAAAAAAGCTCTGCTTTCCAGTAAAAAATCTAAAGATTCCTGAATTTCTTTTTCCTCAACCTTTATTTCAGCTAATTTAAAGGGCGCTTCTCCATCTTTTATCCCTTTGTATTTTCCTATTTTTACATCAGGGAGAACTGACACCACCGCTTTAAAATTTATTGAACCGCGAGGGGCAACCTTTTCTAACTTAACTTCTGGATGAGCGATTATATCCAATTTTTCTTGCTCAATGACCTTTTTTAGATATTTATCAATAATATCTTCCACTGCTTCCTCCAAAACAGCTTCCGCGCTAAATTCTTTTTCAACCACATTTCTTGGAGTTTTCCCCGGTCTAAAACCTTTTATTGGTCTTCTTTGAGAAATTCTTTGAGCCGCCCTATCCAAAAACGGGGCAATTTCAGATTCGCTCACTGTTATATCCAACTCCACTTGAGATTTTGGCAATTTTTTGATTATCGCTTCCATTTTAATTTTTTATCTTATCTGTATTAGTATCGGCAAAAATACAATGCCAATCAATAATAATAATTTTATAATTTCTATAATTTCCTGGCATTTCCAGTCTTCTTCAATTATACCGCTTAAAGGGAAACTGGCAATAACTTCTCCCGCAAGAATAGCCACAAATGCAGGAAAACCAAGCGCAAACAATCCTGCCATTGGCAGCGCCACCAGCAAAGAAAGCAAAATCAAAGATGCTTTTACCGATAGCCCTGAAACCAATTTTATATACCTCTTATAATTATTCTCAAAATAAATATCTTCCGCAAAATTCTTGCTTGCAAAAGAAATACTGTTAATTGATTGCGTAAAATAGGCTTTTCCCAAAACAGCTAAAAATGCTCCCGCGAATAACCCAAAAATTGTTCTAGAAGACGCGATGCTAATACTTGTTATTGCAAACAATTTTGCAAAAAGCAAAAATAACGCGAAAAATGCCGCCAAAGAAATAGCAAGTTTAGAATTTTCCACCCTTTCTCCTTTTAGATAACCGGTTTCTTGTTGATTTTTTTCGGAAAAATCAGACGAAAATGCCAGCATTTGACCATTAAAATTTCTAAAATACACAATCACAAGCATCAAAACCATTCCTAGCCCCGTTATCGCCGCTGCGTAAAAACCGTTAATTTTTCCGTTAATCTTGAAAGCGACAGAAAAAGTTAAAATAATGGTTCCAAGAAAAACCGCTTGTTTATAAATGCTTTTAGCGTCAATCTTTTCTAAAATTACCGCAGATACAACCCCCAAGGCAAAACAGAAAAATACTGATGTAATTCCAAGCAAACTTCTAACCGCAAAAAAGGCTCCTGCTAAAATAAAAATAAAGAAATTGATTAACGAATTTCTTAAAACCCAGCGCCTAATTTTTTCAGAAAACTGAACTGCAATAGATTGCGCCAAAACATAAAAAGCGGCAAGCAGCACCAACGAAACAGGCAAAAGCACCGCTCTTCCATTCACGCCAGTCAGGAAAAGCCCCAAAACAGACGCGGATGAAGCAGAAATCATTAAATTAGAAAAAATTTCCGCTGAGCCAGAATAAATGTTTGAAACCGCTGAACCGATATTCCGCGCAACTTCCGCGCCCTCTTTCTTTATTGATTTAGCAAAAATCCTTCCAGATAAATTTGTTAAAATTGACGCCAAAGAGATGCCTAGCAAAAACGGCAAAACAAGCTTTATGCTTCCTAATTCATAACTAACAGCCATTGCCAAAGCCGAAAAGCTAAAAAGCAAAACAAATGTGATTGACGCGCCATTTATAAAATTACGGCTTTCGCCTGATTTTTTAA
>JAZDGL010000007.1:0-9208 GCA_043806975.1 bacterium | reverse complement strand
GCCCGCTCCGCTTAGCCGGATCGGACTGACTCCCATGTTATACCCCTAGTATTTGAAGTTTGATTGGTCCACCACGCTTGCGCATAAGCGGACCATCCAGAGCTCTACCCCTAGAGTTAAAACATGAGGCTATACCTAGATATATTTCGAGGAGAACCAGCTATCTCCGAGTTCGATAGGCATATCACCTCTAACCACATCTCATCTCACAGAATTGCCACTCTGACGAGTTCGGGCCTTCTCCCGCCGTTAGGCGGGGTTCACCCTGGACATGGTTAGCTCACTCGGTTTCGGGTCTGCTCCGCACTCCTTTTTGTCGCGCTATTCACGCTCGCTTTCACTGCGCCTCCGTCGCCTTAGGCGACTTTAACTTGGAGTACGAAACAACTCACCGGCTCATTCTTCAATAGGCACGCGGTCCTCCGATTAAATCGGAGTTCCACAGCTTGACAACATACGGTTTCAGGTACTATTTCACTGAGCGTTCCGCTCTTCTTTTCACCTTTCCCTCACGGTACTAGTTCACTATCGGTCCGAAAGTATATTTAGCCTTACGTCGCGGTCGACGTGGATTCACACAGGATTACACGAGTCCTGTGTTACTTAAGGATCGGACTACGGCAGCTTGGATTTCGTTTACGGGGCTATCACCCTCTTTGGCTACTCTTTCCAGAGTATTCTACTATCCTTACTGCTCGATATTGTCCGCCTTGCAACCCCCACTCGTGCACAGCGCGAGAATTTCTAATTTTTAATTTTAAATTTAAAATTCCTGTGCCATGCACAAATAGGTTTAGGCTGTTCCCTTTTCGCTCGCCGCTACTGGGGGAATCTCTATTGATTTCTTTTCCTGCGCTTACTTAGATGTTTCAGTTCGGCGCGTACCCTTCTTTTACCTATGAATTCAGCAAAAGATATCCATAAATGGATTAGTTTCCTTATTCGGAAATCTTCGGATCAAAGCTTTTTGGCAGCTCCCCGAAGCTTATCGCAGCCTAATACGTCCTTCATCGGTACTTTCGACCTAGGCATCCACCGTATGCATTAATGTTGAGTATTTTTTGGCTTTTTTAATTTAGCCTTCATACATTATCCGTATTCACATTTCAAAGTGCAAAGCCTGCCTCGCGGCAAGGCGGGTGGACCCAAGGAGATTCGAACTCCTGACCTCTTGCATGCCATGCAAGCGCGCTAGCCAGCTGCGCCATGGGCCCAAAAATTTTTCATTGAAAATTGTTAATTGTTTTGGTGCCCTCGGCAGGAATTGAACCTACATTTTCGGCTTAGGACGCCACTGTTCTATCCGTTGAACTACGAGGGCGTTTAAATCACTTTTTATATTTTGAATGATAGCACTTAAAACTTTTAATGTATAGCCCCCTTTCGCAACCCTAATCCTACACATGCCAAATTTAAGTTTCCCTGCTTTTTTTCCTTTTATAACAGTAACTCCTGAAATTTGCTTTTTAGGAACACCTAGAACATCTGACCAAAATTCAATTGATTTGTCTTTATCCAAATCTTCATATATCCTAATGCTCACTTTTAAATCTTCTCCACAGACACCTAACATTTCCATACAATTGACGAATACCTTAATAAGAGCAGGGTCAGTATTTGTTAAGCTTAAATCTTTTTTTGATCCCTCCCCCCAATAAATACACGCTGCAATTAAAATTTTTTCTTGGTTGTTAATTTTACTTACTAATTCACTCGCTTGTTTTTTTGCCCGATCCCAATCCTTATTCATTTTAAAGACACTGGGCTTTTTTCTGTCTTCCCAAGCCTTTCTAAACTCCGGTAAGATTTCAACATTTTTTATGTATTTACATATTGTGGAATTAGAATGTCTAGTGATTCTTTTTATTTCAGGCAAACTATGACCGTGTTCCCTTAAATCTATTATTTTATTTATTTTATTTTCTGTTAAAAATTTTCCCATTAAGTTTATAATACCAAAACGAACTTAAATATGCAAATAGAACAAGATGTGGTTATCCACTATTAATCAGTTGGGGGTTTCTTTTTGCCCTAAAATATGGTAATCTAAATATGGATAAAAACCCTCTTCTGCCCAAGGCAGACCGCCTTGGGCGGTAATCTCCCTTTCTGCCTAATGGGCAGACCGCCTTGGGAGGTAAAAAGGGGGAAGTTTAAGGATTTTATATGGAAATAATTCCCAAAGATATAAAATTTATTTTAGAAAAGCTGGAAAAGGCAGGGTTTGAAGCATTTTTAGTAGGCGGATGCGTGCGCGATTTAATTTTGGAAAATCCACCCACCAATGGACCAAAAGACTGGGACATTGCCACAAACGCGCGCCCCGAACAAATCCAAAAAGTTTTCCCCGATAGTTTATATGAAAACAAGTTTGGAACCGTAACAGTTCTTATCCGCAACAATTCCAATAATAACGATACGGCAGAGGTTGATTGCGCCAACCCTCCTTTGGGAGCAGAAAACGCTGAAAAATCCAGCAAAAAACAAATTCAAGAAATTCAGATAACCACCTATCGCACCGAACAAAACTATTCTGACAGGCGGCATCCCGATAAAGTTGAGTTTGCCGATACACTAGAAGAGGATCTGTCTAGAAGGGATTTTACAATGAACGCAATCGCATTAAAATCCGAAATCAGCCTCCCCCTCGCCCCCTCCTTATTAAAGAGGGGAGAAAAATTCCCAATTTCTCAATTTTCCGAATCAATTATTGATCCCTTTAACGGTCAGAAAGACATCAAAAACAAAATCATTCGCGCTGTCGGCAATCCAAATGAACGATTTAGCGAAGATGCCTTGCGAATGATGCGCGCAGTGCGATTTTCCTGCCAGCTAGATTTTCAAATTGAAGAAAAAACAAAACAAGCGATAAAAGAAAATGCGCGCTTGCTCACTCATATATCCAACGAAAGAATTCGCGATGAGCTAGCAAAAATAATTTTATCCGATAAACCTGCAGAAGGGATTGAAACCCTGCAAGAATTAAATTTGCTTAAATTTATCGTCCCTGAATTAGAAATAGGCATCGGCGTCGCGCAAAATCGCCATCATATATACACAATTTATCAACATAGCATTCTTTCGCTCAAATACTGCCCGTCAAAAAAATTGGAAGTCCGATTAGCCGCTTTACTGCACGACATTGCCAAGCCGCAAACCAAGCAAGGTGAAGGAGCCACAAGCACTTTTTACAATCACGACTACCTTGGCGCAAAATTCACTAAAAAAATTCTCCAAAACCTGAAATTCTCAAATGAAACCATTGAAAAAACCTCTCTGCTTGTGCGCAACCATATGTTTTTTTACAATGTCGGGGAAGTTTCCGAAGCCGGAGTGCGGCGGCTGGTTAAAAAAATCGGCAAAGAAAATGTTAGAGATTTAATAAATTTACGAATTGCAGATCGACTTGGAAGCGGCGTGCCAAAAGCAAAACCATACAAACTTCGCCATCTTGAATATATGATAGAAAAAGTTAGCAAAGATCCAATTTCATTAAAGATGCTAAAAATTGATGGAAATGGTATAATGAAACTTCTAGATATTCAGCCCGGACCAAAAATCGGGTCAATCTTAGATGTTTTATTTTCAGAAGTGCTAGACGACCCCGAAAAAAATACCTCCGAATATCTAGAAAAGCGCGCCAAAGAAATTAGCGCCTTAGATTTATTAGAACTGCGAAAACTAGCAAAAGAAAAAATAGAAGAGAGAAAAGAAGAAGAAAACGAAACGATAAGAAGAAAACACTGGATAAAATAATCCGAATAACTCCCCTCTTTTACAAGGAGGGGGCGAGGGGGAGGTTTTTATGCAAATTCTTATTTCCACTTCTAAAACCAACGCCGCGCTGACACTAATTCAAAACGGCAAAGAAATAGACAAATTAGAATGGGAAAATGACTACAATCTTTCCCGCTTTCTTTTAATTAATTTAGATAAAATGTTCAAAAAACATAATTTTTCTTTATCTGATATTGAAAAATTTGAACTTGTTCCACAAAAGGATGCGGGGTTCACAACATCCCGCATCGCAGAGACAACGGTTAAAATGCTCAACTTCGCCAAAAATTATGAAAAAAATTAAACCTTTTATTTTCGCAGTATTGGTCGCAATAGCCACTTATACTGTATTTTTAAAATTTTCAGAATTAAAAAAGATAGCCACCCTGCTAACGCAAGGAAATTATTTTTTCCTCTTGGCGGCGCTTGCCTGCCAAACCATCGCTTATCTATTTATAGGAAAAAGCTACAAAACGATCGTTGAAGGGTTCACCGATATTGTTATTCGGCTCGGAATCTTCTGCAAGACCGCTATCGTTATGATGTTTTTAAATCAGGCGCTCCCGTCTATGGGCATTAGCAGCAACGCTTATTTCTTTTCAAATTTAAAAAAGAAAGGGGTGCAGGCTGGAAAAGGAATTTTCCTCGTTATATTTAATCTAATCGTTCTTTATACCTCTTACCTATTTTCCATAATGACTGTTGTGGCATATTTGCTGGCGCGAGGAAATTTAAGCTCTTTACAATTAACCGCAACAATCATTATGGCGGCAGGAACGCTTGCCTTAATTATTGTTCTCGGATTTCTAACTAGAAAAATAAGCCGCATTCGCAAAATGCTAAAACTTTTAAGCATTTTTTTGCCGATTGGGCTAATTGACGCAGACAAAATCGCCCAAGAACTTTTTACAAGCAAATCGCAAATCGCGCAAGAGAAAAAAGTTTACTTTAAAGCGGTTTTTTTGCGAATGAGCTCTTTCGCGTTTGAATGCGGAACAATATATATGATATTTCTCGCCTTTAAGATAACGCCCAGTTTTATTGCAATAGCGACCGCCTATTTAATGGCTCATTTATTCGCGCTAATTACCTTTATGCCCGGCGGACTAGGTGTTTTTGAAACTACGATGATTTTGACGCTGCGAGGATTCGGCGCAACTTTGGAAGCCGCTTTAATGATAACCTTAATTTATCGCGGATTCGCCTTTTGGCTGCCAATGCCGCTAGGATTATGGCTTTATAGGCATCAAGGAAAAGAAAATTCATAAATTGCCCCGCTTTTGATAGGATTTACCCTCAATATAAAAGATGGAAAATGTTTTAAAGAGAAAATCTATCAGATTGAATAATTATGATTATAGCCAGCCGGGATATTATTTTATAACAATTTGCGTTGAAAAAAGAATTTCTATACTGGGAAAAATAGAGAACAAAACAATTCAATTAACAAACTTTGGAGAAATCGTTAAAAGATACTGGCAAGAAATACCACTAAATTTTCCGAATATAGCGCTGGACAAATTTGTAATAATGCCTAATCATATTCATGGAATCCTAATAATTGATAGCCCGGTAGGGGCAATTCATGAATTGCCCCTACTTATAAACGATCGCAAACAGCGAAGGTTAATGACTATTCCCAAAGTTATCGGCAAATTTAAAATGCAATCAGCAAAATCCATAAATATATTAAGAAAAACCCCGAACAACCCATTTTGGCAAAGAAATTATTTTGAACAGATAATCAAAGGGAATAATTCATTGGAAAAAATCCGATATTATATAGATTCTAATCCTGAAAATTGGGAAACCGACCCTGAAAATTTAAAAAATTGCTAATTGATTGGAGGCGTGGCAGAGCGGCTGCCAGCCCAAGGCTGGTCCGCCTGGGGCGGAAACGCGTAAATTTAGATGTCCTTTTTAACAACTTATCTCTTATTTGGAGGCGTGGCAGAGCGGCTGAACGCGCCGGTCTCGAACACCGGTATTCGCCAAAAGCGAATCAGAGGTTCAAATCCTCTCGCCTCCGCCAAAAAATTGAAATCGATTTTTATTTAAAAATAATCTAAACAAAAATGCGATTTTTACAAAACAAAAAATATATATTGAACTTTCTGCTGACATTGATTATAGTTTTCTTAATCGCCCTATTTTTTACAAAAAATTTTTCGCCCATCAAGGCACCCCAAAATGAAAACCCTAAAGAATATCTTGCAAGAAAAGATATTTTCACCATAAAATTTATAGATTCTCAAGGAAATCCAATTTCAGGGACAGCAGATGTAAAGCAGATAAACCATGAATTTATTTTTGGAGCAGCGATAAACCCCTGGATTATGTCCAACTATGACGAAGAAAAAAAGAAAAGTTTGGAACATATAAAATCCATATTTAATCTAGTAGTTGATGAATCCATGTTTAAATGGAAAAACACAGAAGAGTCAAAAGGAGAAATAAACTTTAATTCTACAAAAAAAATAATGGAATGGGCAAGAGAAAATAACAAAAAAACCCGCCATCATTGCCTTTTTTGGTCTAACCCAGAAGAACAACCCGATTGGATATACAATATGGATTCGATAGAACTTAAAAAATCCATTTTTAATCGCATAAATTACACAAAACAAGAATTTGCTCAAAATATCACCTCTCTTGATGTAGTTAACGAAATGATCGCTTATGATTTTTATAGATCGCGCCTCGGAAACGACATAATAAAAGACATCTACAAAGCCACCAAAATAAATTTTCCTGATACAGCCCTCTATATAAATGAATCGCCTTTTCATCTTTGCCGCGATAGCAAATGCGACAGCATAAAAACAAAAGAGGAATACAAAAATTTTATTATCAATGAATTTTTAAGTTTTCTAGAGGGGATAAACAGCGTTCCTTACGATAAAATCGCTCTTCAAGCACACATTCAAAGCAAATCCGACATTTCTGCCAACAAAAAATTAAAATTTAATTACGAAGATGAAGATTTTATTACTTTATATAAGGATCTTATTAGCGCAATCGCTCAAAAAACTAACAAAAAAGTCCTTATATCCGAATTTGATTTTTATTGTTCAAACGAAGGAAAAAGAACAAAATTTATAGAAGATTTTTACAAAATGGCCTTTAACCACCCGAATGTTGAAGGAATAATATATTGGTATTTGAATATCCCCGAATCTTCCCTAACGAATAGATCTTTTGAACTAAATGATGCAGGAATAGCTATCAATAATTTAATCAATAAAAAATGGAAAACCTTTCTTTATAATATTCCAACTAAAAATGGTAAAATTGAATTTGATGCTTATTTTGGAGAATATGAAATTTTTATTCCCGAAAAGAACAAAACAATCCAAGTCAGTTTAAATAAAAACTCTCAAAGATCTCAAAAAATTGTTATTGACTAGAAAATCTATTCTTTCGCAATCCTAATCGCCTTTCCGTTAATTAAAGCATCCGATATTTTTTTATAGGCGGAAGATAAAATCCGCTGAAAAGTGCTTTGCGATGTATTCATCTCCTTCGCCGCATCAACTTGATCAAACCCTTCTAAATTTTTCAATCGCAATGCCTCCACTTCTTCAGCAGATAATTCAACAACCTCCAAAAACCGCATAGGCGCGCCCTGCGGCTTAAAATAAGTTATATTTGGATTAAACCCAATTTTTCTAAACAATCTTGGTCTTGGCATAGATTAAAAAAATATCTTTTATTTAAAGGAAGCTAGCCCGACTCCTTTTTTTCAATAAGCCGGGCGAAAAGCTTTCTTTTATTTATTCTGACTGCGCAAATACTCTTTTTCTTTGCGAATATCTTCTAAGTCCTGCCCCAACGCCTTTTCTTCGTCTTCTAGATATTTGATTTGCTCTTCCTTGGTTAATCTTCCCCACAATCTTCTCCTAAAATTGCACTCAATATCACAATATCCCATTCCTCTACCTGTTCTTTGCCCAAGCCCGCAGGGACCCATTCCATTAAATCTTGGCATAATTATCGCCTCCTTTCTTTTTATATTATGAGTATATACCCATAATAAATTATTGTCAATGCCAAAAAAAACGGCTTAAAAATTATATTTTAGCCGTTAATTATTGCTACTCTAAAACCATCTCGCTTGTGGATAACTTGTTTATAACTTATGCGTTAGTGCCGAGGAGAGGACTTGAACCTCCACGCCGTAAGGCACATGGTCCTAAGCCATGCGTGTATGCCATTTCACCACCTCGGCAAATAATTGACTATATCGCCCGCAAATACTAGAATACACTTAATAATATCACAACTAACCCAACTGAACTTCTATGGATACATTACAACATTTTTTTGAATTGATCAATTCCCATAAAAATATCTTCATCATCATCCCCGCAGATCCAAGTGAAGATGCATTCTTTTCTGCCTTTGCCTTGAAAAAACTTTGTGAATCTTACAAAAAAAACTGCGCGCAAGCCAAATTAGTATGCGAAAATACAGCAAAATTTGCTAATTTAGCCATTACCAAACAATTTTCCCGCCATTTAACTTTAAAAAATCAGTGGGAATTTAACATAGATATTGCCCAAACAAAAATTCAATCTGTAAAATACGATAAAACCGATACGGGTTTAACCATAACCGTTGTTCCCGAAAATCCAAAAGCAAAGCCAGGGAAATATGAATTTTCTAATAGCGCAGAAGAAAATCTCATAATCGCGCTGGGGATGGAAAATAAAACAGCAATCCCAAATTTCTCTGAAATTGAAAAAACGGAAGAGTTGATAATAAATATTGACAACCAACTAAAAAATTCCCATTTTGGAAAGCTTTATATTGTAAAAGAAAATCTGACAATTGCCGAAATAATCTGCCAGTTATTTTTCCATGAAATAGAAAAAAATACCATAAACCAAGAGGCTTTGTCCGCCCTTTATTCCGCTTTAATTTCGGCATCAAACCAATTCAAAAATTCAAAAACCACTTCTGATTTGCTAAAAAAAGCTGCTTTCTTACTTGAAAAAGGCGCTAATTTACAAAAATCTTTTGATTATACTGCCTAGCTAAATCACATTTTTGATATGTTTAATCTCAGCCTGTCTAGTTCTCCAATCTAAATAAATCGCAATCACATCAATCCTCCACTTAGCGCGATCCAAAGAGCAAGAATTTATTTCCAAAAACTTTTGAGCAGTATTGCTTATTTTTTGTATCTTCCTTCTATTTACGGCTTGCTCTGGGTAACCGAAAGCATTGTTTTCTATTTTCTTTCTTGTCTTTACTTCCACAAAAACCCATTCTTCTTTATCTTTAAAAACCAAATCCAATTCTCCAAATTTCTGTCTAAAATTTCTAGCAACAACTTTATACCCTTTTTGACCTAAAAATTTCAACGCCAAATCTTCTCCCAATTTTCCCACTACTTGTTTTTGAGTTTTTTCTCCCATAAATTCTTTTA
>JAZDGL010000006.1:0-3895 GCA_043806975.1 bacterium | reverse complement strand
TTGAAAATTGATTTTACTCTCCTGTTACTCTGTAAACTTCTTCCAAAGTAGTAATTCCGTTGATTGCCTTTAAAATTCCATCTTGAAGCATTGTGATCATTCCGTTTTGTATTGCAATTTTTCTTATTTCCGAGGTTGAGGGGTGTTCTTGCAGGGAAATTTTTTCTATTTCAGGGGTAATTGAGAAAATCTCAAAAATTCCAGCTCGTCCTTTGTACCCGATATTATTGCATTTTGCGCAACCTTTGCTTCTGTAAAGCGTGCCGATGTTTTTAGGAATTGTTATTTTCGCTTCGGGAGAAATAGCTGATAGGCTGGCGAGCAATTTGTCTGTTGTCTCTTGGGCGGGGGCGTAGGCTTCTTTGCACTCTGGGCAAAGGCGGCGCGCTAATCTTTGGGCGATAAATCCATTTATAGCTGGTTCCAGTAAAGTTGGATCCACTCCTAAATTTATTAAGCGGGGGATTGCTCCAGGCGCATCGTTGGTGTGAATTGTTGAAAACACAACATGTCCCGTTAAAGCTGCCTGAATAGCAATGTTAGCGGTTTCTTCGTCGCGAATTTCTCCCACTAAAATTACATCGGGGTCTTGGCGCAAAATAGCGCGCAAACCTGATGCAAAAGTATATCCTGCCTCTGCGTCAATTTGGGTTTGCTGGATTCCTTCCACGCGATATTCTATCGGATCTTCTAATGTGATTATTTTGACTTCTGGAGAATTGATCTTGTTTAAAAAAGAATAAAGCGTAGTGGTTTTTCCTGATCCTGTTGGACCAGTGACCAAAATCATTCCCTTGGGTTTTTGAAGCCCTTGCTGGATTATTTCTAGCGCTTTTCCTCTAATCCCTAAATCTTCAAATTGCAGTGAAATGGATTTTTGCCGTAAAATTCTCATTACAAAATTTTCTCCGAATTCTCCAGGGATGGACGACACCCGTAAATCTATGTCTTCTTCGTCAACTTTCATTGTGATTCTTCCGTCTTGGGGGATATTGGAAACATTTAATTTTAATTCGGCAAGCATTTTTATTCTAGAAACAGCATAGGGATAAAATTTTTGAGGAAGCTGGCAGATTTCTTGTAAAACTCCGTCCAGGCGGTATCGCAAGCGCACGGTTTTTTTTGAGGGTTCCAAGTGGATATCGCTGGCATTCATTTTGATTGCTCCCGCGGCGATAGTATTTAGAACCTCCGTTATGGGAATTTTTTCAGCCATTTCTTGCAAATGGCTTATGGATTTTAGCGCTTTATCAAAATCGGTTAAATCTTTTTCGGAAACGACAAGCTGGTCGGTGCTTTTTTCTTCTTTTTCAACTAAATTTGCGTAATTTTTCCATACTTTTTCTAAACTTTGCTGGCTTGCAAGAAAAATCGCGGAAATTTCAAATCCCTTTTCTTGGAGTTTAGCGAGCGCCGTTAGCGTTCCTTGCGATTTTGGATTTGCCGCGGCAATTTTGAGCTGTTTCCCTTTTTTGTGGATAACGGCGATTTCTGCAATTCTTGCCTTAGTCTCTTCTAGCGTTCCTAGCGCGTCAGGTTCAATTGGGATTGCGCCGAGGTCGGCATACAAAAAACCCATTTCTCGCGCTCGCTGGGCTGTTTTTTCTTCAATCCCTTTGCGGTAAATATCGTCTAATTTTTCTTCGGCTTTTTCCGAAATTTCCGTTCTGATGTTGTTTCCCGAAGTTTGTTTTGCGGTTCTTTTCCATTGAGGGAAGGGGGATTGGCTTTTTTGATTTTGATTTTTGTTTTGATTTTCCAATTAAGCGATAAGATAAATTTCAATATAATTATATCATATATATATAGCTTCCGCAAAACAAATCTATTTACAAAACCCCTTTCAATTCCCCCTTATCAAGGGAGAAAATATTGGAATTTATTTAGGGGCTTGCCTAGGACAGCTATTTAACAATCATCAATTTGACAAAAATTTTAAATAGTATATAATGAATTTGAAATTGAAAAGGTCCCGAGAGGGATCATTTTTTGAAAAAATTGGTTTTTATTTTTAGCCAAATTTAAATTGTTTTAAATAAACTTATTATGCAGCTAGAACCAAAACAATTCGCGTCTGCGATTGCGCAGATTTGCGAAGAAAAAGGAATTTCCAGAGAAAAAGCGCTTGAAATTGTTGAAACAGCGCTAGTTTCTGCGTATAGAAAAGATTATGGAAAAAAAGGGCAGAGCTTGAAAGTTAAATTTGACGAACTCACAGGAGATATGGAGGTAACTTTAACGAAAGAAGTGGTGAATACCGTGGACATAGAAGGGGTTACCTATGTTTTAGAGGAAATTGAAAATTCCGAAGAGGCATTGAAAGAAGATGCGGGGAAAAATGCAGCGGGTAAAAGCACAGAAGACAAAAAAAATTTTAAGGCAGCCGTTGGAGAGCAAGGGAGCGAAGAAGCGGCAGTCCCTTATAAAAAGTTTAATTCAGAATCTCATTTAACTTTGGAAGAGGCGAGAAAAATTAATTCCGACGCTAAAATTGGCGATGAAATAGTTTTTCCAATGCCGAAGCCTGAGGGATTTGGAAGAATTGCGGCTCAAACCGCGAAGCAAGTTATCCTTCAAAGGATAAGAGAAGCGGAGAGAGAAGCCGTTCAGCAAGAATTTCAGCAAAAAGAAGGGGAAGTCGTGAGCGGAGTAATTCAAAGAATTGAAAAAAAAGCAATTTATATGGATTTGGGACGCGCTGTTGGGGTAATTTATCCTTCGGATCAAATCCCAACAGAAAACTATTATTCTGGCATGCGAATAAAGGCGCTTGTTTTGCGAATTGAAACCGACACAAAAGAACCTTTGGTTGTTCTTTCGCGATCGCATGAAAATTTTGTTAAAAAACTTTTTGAAATGGAAGTTCCCGAAGTTTTTAGTGGAGCAGTGGAAGTCAAAGCTATCGCTAGAGAGGCAGGTTCTAGGGCGAAAGTTGCGGTTGCCTCAAAAGAGCCGGGCATAGATCCGATCGGGTCTTGCATTGGTCAAAAGGGAACAAGAGTGCAGACTGTTATTAACGAATTAAGCGGGGAAAAGATTGATGTGATTGAATATAGCAGCAATCAAGAGCAATATATTGCGAATGCTATTTCTCCAGCGAGAGTTTTAAATGTTGATTTAAACGAAGTGATGCGCCAAGCTAGAATTAAAGTTTTGGAAGATCAGCTTTCTCTTGCGATTGGAAAGCAAGGGCAAAATGTTAGGCTGGCGGCTAAATTAACGGGGTGGAATATAGATGTGAGCGCGGATAAAAAAGAAGTTCAGCAGGAAGAAAAGGAAGATGAAAAGCCTGCGCAAGAAATTTCTGAAATTGCGGTTGCGGAAGAAGAAAAAGCGCCTGAGGCAGAAAAAAGCGAGAGCGCGGAAGAGTCTGCGCAAGAAATAACAAAAGACAAAGAAAACCAGTAATCAAATAATCAGTAATAAACAGTAAATTATAAATTTATGCCTAAAATTATTCTTACTTCATATATTATAGCTGCGATTGGTTTGATTTTTGCAGTTATCTCTGTTTTCTTTTTAGAGAAAAAAGAAGCAAAAAATGATAAACAGGACAAATTTTTGAAAATTTTTCAAAAAGGCGCGGGTCGTTTTACAAAAGAAAATAGCCAGCTAGCCATCGTCGCTGAAATTATTATTGCGCTTTTGATTGCGGGATCCAGTTTGGGATTTAAAAATGCCGCTTTTTTTATCGCAGGAGCTATTTCGGCAATTTTAATCAGTAAAATTGCAATCGGCGTTTTAAATATCGCGATTAAAAAATCAGGCGAAAGCCGTAATTTTATAAATGGCGCGTCAATCACATTTGTTTTGCTTTTTAGCTTTTCGGCTTTGGCAATGGCTGTTAGTTATGAATTAGGAAGCATAAAGCTTGTTTTGCCGTTTTTGCTAGGCA
>JAZDGL010000005.1:0-7384 GCA_043806975.1 bacterium | reverse complement strand
TGGGATTTGCCGTCAATGAGCGGGATTGGGTATAGAGAATTTAGGGCGGACACACAGGTCCGCCCCTACGACAACGATGCAATCTTTGATGAAATAAAAAAGCATACTAGACAGTATGCAAAACGGCAAATGACTTGGTTTAGAAAAGATAAAAGAATTATTTGGGTAAAGGATTATAAAGAAATGGAAAAGTTGGTTAAATTGTCATTGCGAAAAGGAGCTTAATAAAGTTTTTTAAAAAAACTTTATTAAGAAACGACGCGGCAATCTCAAAAAAATATATTCTTTAATGTAAAACTATTTTAATTTCTTTACCAAAACTTCCCTTGCTACTTCTGGATTTGCCTTTCCTTTTGACTGCTTCATAACCTGACCGATTAAAAATTGTAATGCCTTTTCTTTCCCTGCTTTATAATCTTCAACTGAATTTGGATTATTTTTTATCACTTCGCCCACAATTGTTTCTATTTCTTCCGCGCCGCTCACTTGTTCCAACCCCCTTTCCTCAACGATTTGAGACGGATCCCCTCCCGCAATAAACATCTCCTTTAAAATCGCTTGCGCCGCAGAGCTAGAAATTTCCTGATTAACAATCATCTTTATCAACTCTGCAAAGTTTTCCGAATTTATTTTGCAATCAGAAATTTTTACTCCGCCTGCAACCAATAATTTTTGTAGTTCGCTCACAATATAATTTGCTGCCAACTTTATTGCCTTTTCGGATAATTCTTTTCCGACTGACTTCGCCCACCCTCCCAATTCCGAAATAACTTTTTCAAAATAATCTCCTAATTCTTTATCAAAAACAAGTAAACTTATATTTTCTTCTCCCAAACTATATTCTTTCCTATACCGCTCGCGCCTTTGCTCGGGAAGTTCAACAATCTCCGATTTCAACCGCTCTAAATCAATTTTTTCAATATCTATCGCAGGCAAATCAGGATCTTCAAAATATCTATAATCATGCGCCTCTTCTTTGATACGCTGAGAGAATGTTTCTGATTTAAAATCATTCCAACCTCTTGTCTCCTGAATCACCTTCCCGCCTTCGTCTAAAATTTCCGATTGCCTTTTAATTTCATAATTCACCGCTTTTTCAACCGTTTTAAATGAATTTAAATTTTTTATTTCTACTTTTGTCCCAAATTTATCATCTTTTGACACAGATATATTTACTTCACAGCGCATCTGCCCTCTTTCCATATCCGCATCCGCAACATCCAAATAACGCAAAATCAATTGCAATTTTTGGCAGAATAACCGAGCCTCCTCTCCGCTTTTTATATCCGGCTGGCTCACCAGCTCCATAAGCGGCACTCCTGCCCTATTAAAATCAACAAGCGAGCTATTCCCGCTATGCTGCAATTTTCCCGCATCTTCCTCCAAATGAATATGATGAATTCTAATTTTTTTATCTCCAATTTCAATAAAACCGCCTAGCGCAAACGGGGAGTTTTGAGAAGTAATTTGATACCCCTTCGGCAAATCAGGATAAAAATAATTTTTTCTGTAAAATTTCGCAAATTTAGGAATTTCGCAATTTAAGGCTAACCCCGCTTTGATTATATTTTCTATTGCCTGCCTATTCGCCACAGGCAAAGTTCCAGGATGCCCCATACAAACAGGGCAAACATTAACATTGGGGTCATTTTCTAGCCCCAACCCATTTTTGCACCCGCAAAACATTTTTGTATTTGTTTTTAATTCGGCATGAATTTCAAGACCAATTGTAGGAATGTAGCTCATAAAATTAAAAACTGTAAAGCAGCTCAAAAACAAAAACAAAGCAGAAAACTTTATAACATTATAAACTTTATAACTTGATTTTTACTCCCGGGCTCATCGTTGAGCACATAGAAACAGACTTAATAAATATCCCTTTTTGGTTGTCTGGCTTTGCTTTTTTGAGAGCGTCAATAAAAAAATCAAAATTTTCTTTTAAATTTTCTTCCGCGAAAGAAACCTTTCCAACGGCAATATGAATATTCCCTGAATCATCAGACTTAAATTCAGATTTTCCCGCTTTAAATTCGCTAACAACCTTTTTTACATCTTCTGAAACCGTTCCTGTCTTTGGATTTGGCATCAAACCCTTCGGTCCTAAAATTTTTGCCGCTTTAGCAAGTTTTGGCATCATTTCAGGAGTCGCTATCGCAACATCAAAATCTATTTTTGATGTTTTCTGAATTTCTTCAATCAATTCCTGCCCGCCTATTAAATCAGCGCCAGCTTCTTTAGCTTCTTTTTGTTTAGTTTCAGTAAAAACAGCAACTCTTTTCGCTTTTCCAACTCCAAAAGGAAAACTCACAGAAGATCTCACTTTTTGATCAGATTTTTTAGGGTCAATCCCTAATCTGATATGAACTTCAACGGTTTCATCAAATTTAGCGCTGGCATTTTCTTTAATTGTTTTAATAGCATCAGAAACATTTACCTGCTCTTCGGCTATCTTTTCTTTGACTTGATTGTATCGTTTGGACATAACTTTTAAATTTAAAGATATTAACTATTCAACTACCTCAACCCCCATTGATCGCGCCGTTCCCGCCAAAATCTTCATAGCCGCCTCAATATCGTTCGCATTAAGATCTTGAATTTTCTTTTTCGCTATTTCTTCTAATTGCGCTTTTGTGATTTTCCCTACTTTCTCTTCGCCGACTTTTTTAGCTCCCTTGGCAACTCCCGCCGCCTTTCTCACTAATTCAGACGCAGGAGAAACCTTTAATACAAAATCAAATGTTCTGTCGTCATAGACCGAAATCTCAACAGGAACAACATCGCCAGCTCTATCTTTTGTCGCTTCATTAAATTTAACGCAAAAATCTTGGATATTTACTCCATGCTGACCAAGCGCAGGACCCACAGGAGGACCAGCCAAGGCTTTAGCCGCTGGAATTTGCAATTTAATTACTGTCTTTAATTTTCTAGCCATAAATTTTAGTTAATTTTAATTCCTAGTTATAACTCCCGCAAAAAAAATTTATTTACGAAACCCCCTTCAATTCCCCCTTATTAAGGGGGAAAATATCGGAATTTGTTTTGCGGGAACTATAACTAGCGTTATATCTTTTTTACTTGCAAAAAGTCTAGCTCCACAGGAGTTTCTCTTCCAAATATATTAACAAGCGCTTTGACCTTTCCTTTTTGCTCGTCAACATCGCTAATTTTCCCTTCCAAATCCTTAAACGGTCCATCAACGATTTTGATGTTGTCATCCATATCCAAGTCAATTTTAAATTTAGTCTCTTCCTTGCCCATTCTTTGCTGAATAATTTTCATTTCATCAGGAGAAATTGGAATAGGAGTATTCCCCGACCCGATAAAACCAGTCACTCTAGGAGTATTTCTAGCCACATACCAAGAAGCATCAGTTACAACCATATCTACTAAAACATACCCTGGGTATAGATTTTCTTCTACGGTTTTTCTCTTTCCGCTTCTTATTTTAATTTTCTTTTCTGTGGGGACTATCACATTAAAAATCATATCTTCCATCCCCATAGATTCAATTCTCTGTCTCAAATTTTTGGCAACGGCTTCTTCATATCCAGAATAAGTGTGCAGAACATACCAGTTTCTTCCAAAATTTGCAGTTTGCTTAGGCATACTTTTAGATAATAATTTTATTCATTAAATAAGTAAATAGAAAATCCAACCCTCCAACAAAAACAGCTGTAACCAAACAAAGAAAAATCACAACAAATGTGTAATCAATTGTCTGTTTTTTGCTAAGCCAAACAACCTTGCGAAGTTCTGTATAAACTTCTTTTAAAAATCTCCAGATACTTAAAAATGTCTTTTTGATGATTTTCATGGATTTTAAAACCCCTCAGGGGGCATCTATTACCCTAATTATATACAATTCTGAAAAAATGTCAAATTTTTTAAATATCCAAATTCCGGACGCTTTTTGCATGAGTTTGGATAAATCGCTTTCTTGGAGCCACATCGGCGCCCATTAAGGTATCAAAAACCTTGTCTGCCTCTTCGGCGTCCTCAATCACTACTTTTAGCATTACGCGGTTTTGCGGATCCATCGTGGTTTCCCAAAGCTCCACAGCATTCATTTCCCCCAACCCCTTATATCGCTGAATATTCGGATTCACATTCGGACTTTCTTTCTTTATCCTATCCAAGTTTTTTTGAAGCTCTTCATCGGTATGCACATAAATGATCTTTTTTCCATATTGAATCTTAAAAAGCGGAGGTTGGGCAATATACAAATGCCCTTTCTCGATAACCTCAGGGAAATATCTGTAAAACAAGGTTAAAAGCAAAGTTCTAATATGCGATCCGTCAACATCCGCATCTGCCATAATAATAATTCTATCGTATCGCAGACGAGAAATGTCAAAAGTCTCGCCAATTCCTGTTCCCATCGCAATAATTATCGGTTTTAAAGTATCCGAACCGACAACTTTATCCAAACGAGTTCTTTCTACATTTAAAAGCTTCCCCCTTAAAGGCAAAATTGCCTGAAAAGTGCGGTCTCGTCCTTGTTTAGCGCTGCCTCCCGCAGAATCTCCCTCTACAATATAAATTTCGCTTTTTGAAGCATCTTTGCTGGAACAATCCGCCAGTTTCCCCGGCAAAGTCATTCCCTCTAACGCTCCTTTCCTAATTACAGAATCACGCGCCGCTCTTGCCGCAATCCTCGCTCGCGCCGCAAGCAAAACTTTGTCCAAAATTTCTTTTGCCTCGCTTGGATTTTCTTCCAAAAACTCCCGAAAAGCATCTGTCATAATAGAAGCAACCATGGATCTTACTTCTGGGTTTCCCAGTTTAGATTTAGTCTGCCCCTCAAATTGCGGCTGAGGCAATTTTACGCTTATAATTGCAGAAAGTCCCTCGCGCAAATCCTCATTGGT
The DNA here is from genome assembly GCA_043806975.1 of bacterium. Taxonomy (GTDB): domain Bacteria; phylum Patescibacteriota; class Minisyncoccia; order CAYZDR01; family CAYZDR01; genus JAZDGL01. The sequence continues at coordinate 2,516 of JAZDGL010000005.1, read as the reverse complement.
TAAATTGGCATCTTTTTCTTTTAATATATTCCCTTTGCGCGCATAATCATTTATTACCCTAGTTAAAGCCGACTTAAACCCAACCAAATGGGTGCCGCCTTCAGGGGTATAAATGTTATTAGCAAAGGTTAAAACATGTTCTTTATAGTCATCATTATATTGCAGCGCCAACTCCACAGAAACATTTTCTCCTTCAATGATTTTTTCCGCAAAAAATATCTTATTGCCCTTTGCTTGTTTACCCTTATTCAGATATTTTACATAAGCAGAAATTCCCCCTTCAAAGAAAAAAGTATATTCTTTCTTTTCTTCTCCTCGCGCATCTTCCAGCTTAATTTTGACACCCTTGGTTAAATACGCCTGCTGTCTTAAACGGCTTACAATCAAACTCCAATCAAAATTTATTTCTTTAAAAATTTCTGGATCGGGCTGGAAAGAAATGATAGTCCCCGTTCCTTCTGCATCACCGATAGCTTTTACGGATTTTTGCGGATCCCCCTGTTTATACTCCTGCATATACAATTTTCCGTCTCTTTTTACTTCTGCCTTTGTCCAAATAGAAAGCGCATTCACAACAGAAACTCCCACTCCGTGAAGTCCTCCTGAAATTTTATATCCTTGATTTTCAAATTTTCCTCCTGCGTGCAAAACAGTCATAACAGTTTCCAGCGCAGATTTTCCAGTCTGTTTGTGCTTATCTACTGGAATGCCGCGGCCGTTATCCGTCACTTTTACGATATTTTCCGGCAATAATTCCACCTTTATTTCATTGCAAAAACCTGCCAAAGCTTCGTCTATGGAATTATTTACCACTTCCCAAACTAAATGATGCAGTCCTTCAATCCCCGTTCCCCCGATATACATTCCCGGTCTTTTTCTAACAGGAGCAAGCCCTTCAAGGACTTGAATTTGCTCCGCACCATAACCACTACTTTTTGCTGTTTTAACCATAATTTCATTTTTACCCAACTACTTATTCAACAGGATTATTTTCATAATAATGATAGAGCTGCTGGCAAAGTCCTTTCCTACTAATAATATCCTCCTCGCAAATAGAAATATCTTTCAGCTCTCTCGCCAAACTTGAATAACAAAGATCTATTTGATCATCTTCATCTATTAAGCCGCAAACCTTAAAATCTTTACTTTCTATAGCTACATTTTTTAAGCATCTATTTATACATCCAAGTCCATTGTTTTCTAACGATAGACACTTTTGCGGGTCTAAACTGTTTATCGCATCCATAAAACCGCTCACTGCATTACAAGGAGCATAATGTTCCTCCGGATTAGGCATCTTGTAATTAAATCTGAAGAAATAATCATTTTCCTTAACATTCGAATTAAAAAGTACAGGCAACCATCCTAAAATAACTATCGCTAAGAAAATAATTATAAAATTTATTACAATTTTCTTTGTTTTTTTATCTCTTTGTAAATAAAATAAAAAGCAAACAATTAAATAACTTAAAATTAAACCAACAATAAACTGCGGTATTGAGTATAGAGGAATCTCAGTTAAATTCCACATAAAACCCGCTATCGGTCTCGCAAGCGCATAATCAACCCTAGAACTTCCCGTCCACTCAATTCTAATAAACATTGGCAACAATACTAATAAAATCAAAGTGAAGGTAATTTTAAGTTTTGATGGCTTTAAAAAACTCATATATTTTTGTTTAATTTTTAAAATTAAAAATTACTTTCTCAACTCCGCTTCAAATCGCTTTTCCAATGCCGCAATTATTTTTTGCAAAACTTCGTCAACCTCTTCGTCAGATAAAGTTTTTTCGCTAGATTGGAAAACTAAATGAAATGCCAAATTCTTTTTTCCCGCGCCAATTTTATCCCCTTCATAGACATCAAACAGCTCAATTTTTTTCAATATCGCCCCGCCTGTTTTTTTAATCACTTCAATTATATTATACGCTAAAATTCGGCTTTCCACAACAACCGCAATATCTCGCAAAACAGCAGGAAATTTGGGAATTTCACGATATTCTTTTTCTCTTGCCAATTTCAAGACAGCATCCAAGGAAAGCTCAAAAACCGCAATTTTAGCATTTTTAATTCCAATTTTTTTAACCGTTTTCGGATTAAGCTCCGCAATACAGCCAATTTTAACTTCACCATCAAAATTTTTAATTTCCGCAGAACGGTAAAGATGCTGCCAATCTGCTTTTTCGCTTTCAATGCAAACAATTTCAACCCCTAAATTTTCACAAAGATTTTCCACAACTTCTTTCGCTTTAAAATATGGAATTGAATTTTTATCATCCACAATTACCCCGCCGATAATTTTTTCTTGTTTAGGCAGTTTTTTAGCGCATTGCGAATCAGCGCAATCCTGACCTTCCATATTTTTAATAAACACGCAACCGATTTCAAAAATTTTAAATTTATCAAAATATCGCAAATTTTCCTTCGCATTTTTTATTAAACTTATTGCCAAATTCGATCTTAAAAATTCTTGTTCTTTTGACAAAGGATTGGCAATTTTTATATGTTTTTCCGTT
>JAZDGL010000004.1:0-4158 GCA_043806975.1 bacterium | reverse complement strand
CAACCGATTTCAAAAATTTTAAATTTATCAAAATATCGCAAATTTTCCTTCGCATTTTTTATTAAACTTATTGCCAAATTCGATCTTAAAAATTCTTGTTCTTTTGACAAAGGATTGGCAATTTTTATATGTTTTTCCGTTTCCATCCCCAAATCTTCTATCTGTTTAGCGCTAACAAAAGCATAATTGCAAACTTCGGACATCCCTGACCCCATACTTAAAATTTCTTTTATTTTTTTAATTACATTCAGTTCTTTGTCTTCTTTTTGAACATCAATAAACACTTCAGGCATTTTAAGATCAATGCTGTTATACCCGTAAATTCGCGCTATCTCCTCCACTATATCCTCTGGAATTTCTATATCACCAGTCGCCCGCCAAGACGGAATTTTTACTTTCAAAATCTCCTCGCCTCCCTTTAATTCCCCCCTCCGAGAAGACGAGAAATTTACTTCAAACCCCAGTGATTTCAAAATTTCTTCAATTTTTTCTTTTTTAATTTCTATACCGATTTTTTTGTTAATAAACTCTTTTGATATTTCAACCACAAACGAATTATTGCTAAAATTTTTAATATCCGCAATTTCACTAGAAATTTCCGCGTTTGGAATAATTTGTTTAATTAGTTCAATACATCGCGCGAGCGCCAGTTCCGCCAAATTTGGATCCAACCCTTTTTCGTAGCGCATTGATGCTTCTGTCCTCAATCCCAATTTAGACGCAGTTTTTCTACTGCTTACTTTTTCAAAATTTGCCGCCTCAAGAATTATTTCCGTTGTATTTTCATCAATTTCGCTATTCGCTCCGCCCATAATTCCCGCAATCGCAATCGGCTTTTCGCTATCCGCAATAACCAACATATTTTCGTCTAATTCCCGCTCAACTCCATCCAGCGTAATGATTTTCTCTCCTTCCCGCGCATTTCTAATTGATAATTGCTCATTGATAATTGAAGATTGATTAAACGCATGCATCGGCTGTCCTGTTTCCAGCATTACGAAATTTGTAATATCAACTATATTGTTTATCGGCCTCATCCCAATAGCTAAAAGCCTCTCTTGCATCCACATCGGAGATGGCTCAATTTTTATCCCCGACATCGCAACCGCCATATATCTAGGACATAATTTTGAAGATTCCACTTTTATCTCAATTTTGTCATTGCGAGGAGTATTGTTTGCTAATTGAAAAAAAATACTACGCGGCAATCCCGCTATTTTCGTCTTCAACCCAAAAATCGCCGCAACTTCCCGCGCAATTCCAATATGCCCCCACAAATCTGGACGATTTGTAAGCGATTTATTATCAATATCAATAATAACATCGTTTAGACCGAGAAAATCTGCTAGCGAATTTCCAGCTTCTAAATTTCTAAATCTATTCGCATCTTTTTTATCATCCTCCGAGAGACACACCTCCCCTAACCCCTCCTCCGAGAGGAGGGGAGGGGTAAATGATGTTTTTTCTAAATCAATTATCTCTTTTTCGCTTTCTGCCGAAAATAAATCCTCCAGCCCAATTTCGCTTGCCGCGCAAATCATCCCCTCCGAATCAATCCCTCTAATTTTTGTCTTTTTAATTTCAACTAAATCGCCTTGTCCATGCCATTTTACTCGCGCGCCAAGCTTCGCAACTGCAACAAACATATTTTCAAATAAGTTTATGCCCCCGCAAACTACCTGTTTTAAGCCATTTTCTCCTATATCAACTTGGCAAATTTTCAAATTATCCGCATCAAGATGATTTTTTACGGATTTAATCTGCCCGACAACAACCCCCTCCAAATTTTCGCCTTTTCTTTCAATTCCCTCAACTTCTACCGTTTTCAAAGTTAAATCTTCTGCCAGTTTTTCTGGGGTTATCTCATCGGGAATATCTATAATTGTCTTTAACCAATTTAAACTTATTTTCATAAATTTTTGATCTCTCCCCTCTTTAATAAGGGGGAGCTGGAGGGGGTGTATTATATTTTTACCTCCCCTTACCCCTCCTTATAAAAGAGGGGGGAAACATCTTAAAACTGTTTCAAAAATCTTAAATCCCCTCCCATCAATAAGCGAATATCATCAATCCCGTATTTCATTAAAATAAGCCGAGTTAAGCCAAAACCAAAAGCAAAACCTTGATATTTTTCGCAATCAATTTTCCCCGCTTTTAAAACATTCGGATGTATCATCCCTGCGCCCATAAATTCCACCCAGCCAGTTTTTTTGCACACTCCGCACCCTTTCCCCGCGCAAATTTGGCATTTTAAATCCACTTCAATCCCAGGCTCCACGAAAGGAAAATACCCGGGACGAATTCTTATATCTATTTCTTTTTTGAAAATCGCGCTCAAAAGATTTTTCAAAATTGCAAATAAATTACTCATACTAATATCCTCGCCTACCATAAAACCCTCAACTTGATGAAAAGTGTGGTCGTGCCTTGCGTCTGTCGCTTCATTGCGAAAAACTTTTCCTGGGACTATCGCCCGAATCGGCGCGCCATATTTTTGCATCGCCCTCACTTGCACCGAAGAAGTATGCGTCCGCATTAAAAATCTGTTTTTATTTTCTTTTTTATCATTTTCTATATAAAATGTATCTTGCATTTCCCTTGCCGGATGCCATGGCGGGATATTAAGCGCTTCAAAATTATAATACTCTGATTCCAATTCTGGACCGTCCAGGACAATAAACCCCATAGATTTAAAAATGTCCTCAATCTCATATTGAATTTGAGTTAGCAGATGCAAATGCCCCAATTCTTCTTTTCCGATAATCGGCTGAGTTATGTCAATCTGCTCTTTTTCAAGATCTTTCTGCCCGGATTTTAGCTCAATTTCCCTTTCTTTTTTCGCAATCCCGCTTTCTATGATTTCTTTCAATCCATTTGCTTTTTGACCCAATTCTTTTCGCTCTCCACTAGACAAATTTTTTAAATCTTTCAAAACCAAAGAAAGCTTCCCTTTTCTTCCAAGAAAGCTCGCGCGAATTTGCTCTAAAACCTCTAAACTATCGCATTTTTTTATATTTTCTTGAAATTCTATTTTTATTTTTTCCAATTGCTTTTCCATACTGAAATTATAGCATAATCAGAATTCAAAATCAATTTTTTAGTAGCAGGGGTGAGGATCGCCCCCACCCGCGTGCGGATGGGGGTTTGAATTTTATATATTTAGTAGCAGGGGTGAGGATCGAACTCACGACCTCGGGCTTATGAGTCCCGCGCTCTAACCGACTGAGCTACCCTGCCAAATTCAATTTTCAATTATCAATGATCAATTTCCAATTATTGATAACATACTTTAAATTTTTTAGCAAGCTAAAAAACAGTAACTGCTCACTAACGCAAATTTGTCATTGCGAGGAGTTCGCAGTTTCGCAAAGAACAAGGACGACGAAGCAATCTAGAGACAATGCAGAAAATAACATTAAGTTAAAAATAAATTGCAAATCCTGCTTTGTCGCGAGATTGCCGCGTCGCGCTATTTGTCTTTAAAGACAAATAGGTGCTCCTCGCAATGACAAAATTAAAACAATAACCGCTCGTGAACATTTCACTACACCACCCCTAATTCTTCTAATACTTTCCCATATTCCTCCATAGCCTTTTCCGCCTCATCCAAAGTTATTTTTTCATCTGGGTTATGCACAATTCTATTTCTAAGCCTATGCGCGTTCCAAATTCCATCAATGTTTTTAATCTGCGAAGGGGTAAGCACTTTTAATCTTTCGCCCAGGCTTTCGCCTTTATAGCCCATCGCTTGCAAAAGCTTATCCAAAATTTTATCAGCTTCTATGACAGCCATTTTATAATCAGATTCGTTCCTTATGGCAAGCCTCCTTTGCGCCTTATTCCATAAGAATTTCAACCTTGTTTTTGGAATTTTTTTTACTTCTGTTCCCGTAAGAAATGTTTTCCATCTTTTGATAGGCTTTGACTCCAAAAGAAGTAAAACCAGCGCAATTACTAAAATAATTGTTAATATGATGAAAAATGTCCTGCAATAAAAAACAAACTTATTAAAAAAATCTGAGTGAAAAAATTTTTCCATCATCGCAAAAAATTTTGCAGGCGCTTCGTCTAGATACCTTTGAGAATCAACTTCGGAAAGATTCTTGATAGTTTGGCTTGTAGAATCCATAAATAATTTTATTTTTTATTTTTTACATA
>JAZDGL010000003.1:0-2319 GCA_043806975.1 bacterium | reverse complement strand
GGAAAAATTATTCGCAGTTTTATCCGTGAAGCTTGAATTTATTTTAAGATTTGGGGCGTTTAGAATTTTCCCGAGGCTCGTGTTTTGAAGCGGAGAATTTTCCAGGAAGTAGAAAGTAGCAGAGCTTAGGAAAAATAATATAATGGAACCGAGAGCGAGAGACAGGAATCTTTTTACCCCCACGCCAATATTTTTATTATTATTTGAGAGTAAAGAGTTATCGCTATTGGTGTGGGGGTGTTTTATTGCTATCTCTACTTCCGACTCCTTTGCCTCATTACTCTTCCCGAAAATCATTTTGGACTTTCTGGTTTTTTCTTCTTCTTTTTCAATCTCTTTCAAACTAATGAGTTGTGCTAACCACTCCTCTGTTGTGTGCCAGTTTCTTCCCCTCTTCTGCGATTTTAAAACTCCCTTGCGGGAAAGCAAGTTCAAATATCCCCGGGCGTAACCGGACATTTTAGCAGCTTGCGAAAGGGTAATAAATTTTTCTTTTTTAATCTTCTCTGCTTTCCCAAAAATCATTTTCGACTTCCTGGCCTTTTCGTATCTTTTCTCTATTTCTTTCATCCTGGAAAAATCACTAAGCCACTCTTCTGTTGTGTGCCAGTTCCTTCCCACCTTCTGCGATTTTAAAACTCCCTTGCGGGAAAGCAAGTTCAAATATCCCCGGGCATATCCGGATAATTTGGAAGCTTGAGAAAGAGTAATGAACCCCGACACCAAAGATCCTTTTTCGTAATTTCGCGACAACGAATTTCCTGTCTCCAATTCTTGGCTTACAGTCTTATTTTCATGCTTTGGTGTTTGGGTAAATTTTTTTTCTATATTTGTTTCCACTGTGATTTTTTGAAGAATATTGAGGTATGTGCGCTATCGCATATTTGCCTTAAATTACACATAAATTATACAATTTTTACAGTATGTACACAAATAATTTTTAACCTAAAAAATGATTTGGAGAATTTTTTCGCTTTTCATCGAATTTTTTCCTTAAACAAGGCAAAAATTCGATGAAAATAAAAACCGATAGCATTTGCTATCAGTTCCTATATCGCCTTATTTTTTATAAAGTATTTTAAGAAAACTACTATTTCCCGGAAGCATACGTTCCCGCCGCGTATCCCGTACTCCACGAGATTTGAAGATTGTATCCTCCGGTCGGGCCGTCGAGATCCAAAATCTCTCCGGCAAAGAATAGATTGCTTATTATCTTTGACTTCATCGTTTTTGAATCAACTTCAGAAAGGCTCACTCCCCCGCTCGTTACAATTGCCTGATCGAATCCCAGAAGGCCGCTGGCAGTCATCTTCATTTCTTTTAATAGATGCAAAATATTCTTTCTTTCTTGCTTAGTGACAAAATGCAATTTTTTGTGCGGATCAATTCCGGATAATTTTAAAAATGTTTCGATTAGTTTTTGGGGCAAAAGTTCGGGAAGATAATTCTTGAAATCTTTTTTCCTGCTTCCTTCGAAATCCCTTTGGAGCCTTTTATCGAGTTGCAAAAAATCTAAAGCCGGCTTGAGATCAATTCTAATTTCCACTTTTCCATCTTTTAACAGTTCTCCGATTTTTTTGCTGGCGTCGAGGATAATCGGACCGCTTAATCCAAAATGAGTGAACAGCATTTCGCCGAAACGCGAGTCTTGTTTTTTGTTATTTTGAAAAATATTTATCGCAATATTTTTTAGGCTCAACCCTTGGAGATCTTTGGCCCAATCTTCTTTTATTTTTATCGGAACAAGTGATGGGCTGGCCTCGATTATCCCGTGTCCCATTTCTTTCGCAAAAGAATATCCATCGCCCGTTGAACCGGTGAGCGGATGCGATTTTCCGCCAACGGCAAGAATAAATTTATCGGAATTTATTATTTCGTTTTTTAATCTGATGCCGGTTATTTTTTTATCCTTAATATTAAATCCTAAAACTTCCTGCCCGAAAATTATTTTTACATTATTTTTTTTGAGATATTCGGAGAGCACACTCAGAACATCCATCGCTTTATCCGAAACCGGAAAAACTCTTCTGCCCCTTTCTATTTTTGTCTTTAGCCCTTTTTCTTCAAAAAATTTAATCACATCCTGCGGGCCAAAAGCCGAGAGAGAAGAAAAAATAAACTTCCCGTTTTTCCCCAGTTCTTTAACAAATTCTTTGCCATCAAATTCGGCGTGAGTGATATTGCATCGCCCTTTTCCGGTAATGAGAAGCTTCCTTCCTAAATTTTTATTTTTATCGATCAAAACAACCTTGGCGCCAAGTTCTGCCGCCCTTCCCGCCGCCATCATTCCCGCCGGCCCTCCCCCGATAACCGCCACAT
>JAZDGL010000002.1:0-10050 GCA_043806975.1 bacterium | reverse complement strand
CCGCGGGTTGTCATTCCAATGCATTATAAAATAAACGGCTTAAAAATTGATTTGGACACTGTTGATAAGTTTGCCAAAGAAGCAGGGGTAAAAAAAGAAAATTTAAATGTTGCAAAGGTAGTTTTGAAGAAAAAGACGCTTCCCGAAGCCGATAATAATGAAATTTATATAATGGCGTTATCTTCATGATAAATATAAGCGATTTTTTAAAAAATATTCAGGAAAAGCCAGAAAAAACAAAAGCAAAAATTTTTTGGGCATCAGGGGGTGTTACAGTTATTTTGGTTTTAACGATTTGGTCTGCGAGTATAGAAAGTTATAGAACCGATTTCAGCAGAATATTCGGGGACACCGCAGAGGGGTTGAAGGCGACGCTAAACGAAGCTCAAAAAGAAGAGCCGCTTAATTTTGATTATTTTAAAAATACCGATAATGAAAACGGCAGCGCGCAAAATAATTCGGCGGAAGAAAGCATAGAGCAAGAAAGCGCAAAAGAGGTTGAAAAGGTTGAAAATATCGCAAAGCCAGAAAAAACAGAAGAGAATAAAAAGGCAGAAGGTGTTGAGGAAAAAAACGAAATTGAAAGCGTTAAGGAAATTAAAAAAGTTGAACAACCTAAAAATGTTAGCAATCTTTTGTTGCCGACAGAATAAAATTTATGGAAATTGGAAATATAAAAATTCGCCCGATTGTTAATGAGATGCAGGAATCTTATTTGGATTATGCGATTAGCGTAATTGTTCAGCGCGCGCTCCCAGATGTGAGAGACGGTCTTAAACCGGTGCATAGGCGCATTCTTTATGCAATGCACGAGTTGGGATTAAGATCTTCTGGAAAGCACAGAAAGTCTGCTACTGTTGTTGGAGAAGTGCTTGGTAAATACCACCCTCACGGCGATGCGGCTGTTTATGAATCAATGGTTAATTTGGTTCAAGATTTTAAAATGCGCCATCCGTTGATTGACGGGCAGGGAAACTTTGGATCTATGGACGGAGATTCGGCGGCGGCTATGCGATATACCGAAGCAAAAATGAAGCCGATTGCCGAAGAAATGTTGAAGGATTTGGAAAGAAATACGGTGGAATTTACAGATAACTATGATGGGACGCGAAAAGAGCCTCGCGTTTTGCCTGCGGCATTCCCCCAATTGCTGGTTAATGGAACAATGGGGATAGCCGTTGGGCTTGCTACAGATATTCCTCCGCATAATTTGGGGGAAATAATTGATGCAACGGCTCATTTAATTGACAATCCAAGTGCTGATATTGAAAAATTGGCGGAATTTGTGAAGGGACCCGATTTTCCGACGGCGGGTTCTATTTTTGATAAAAAGGAAATTTTGCAAGCTTACGCTACGGGCAAAGGCGGGGTTGTGAACAGGGCAGAGGCGGAAATTTTTGAACAAAAAGAGGGAAAATTCCAAATTATTATCACCGAGATGACTTATAGGACAAACAAGGCGGCTTTGATTGAAAAAATTGCTATGATGGTTCGCGACAAAAAGATAGAAGGAATTAAAGATTTGCGAGATGAGTCTGATAAAGACGATAGAGTTCGCGTAGTAGTTGATTTAAAGCAGGACGCTTACCCCAAAGAAGTTTTGAATAAGCTGTATAAATATACGGATTTGCAGAAAACTTTTCATTTTAATATGCTGGCGCTGGTTGATGGAATTCAGCCGAAAGTGTTAAGTCTTAAAGCTATTTTAGAGTATTACATAAAGCACCGCCAAGAAGTCGTTGAAAGGCGGACTAAATTTGATTTGGAAAAGGCGAAAGACAGGGCGCATATTTTAGAAGGGATTAAAAAGGCGCTGGATTATATTGATGAGGTAATTTCTACGATTAGGAAATCGGAAACAAAGGAAATCGCCCATCAAAGTTTAATGAAAAAATTCGGGCTTTCCGATAAACAAGCGACAGCGATTTTGGAGATGAAATTGCAAACTTTGGCAGGGCTGGAAAGAAAAAAGATTGAGGACGAGCTGGAAGAAAAACTAAAGCTTATTGCTGAATTGGAAAGTATTTTAGAAGATCCTAAAAAAATACTTGCAATTATTAAAAAAGAGCTTGCGGATATTAAAGAGCGGTTTAGCAACCCAAGAAAAACTCGTGTTTTTGCGAACCCAGTAGGGGAATTTACGCAAGAAGATTTGATTCCAAATGAAGAAAATATTATAATGCTAACGAAAGGCGGATACATTAAAAGAATGGATCCCGAAAATTATAAAGTTCAGAAGCGGGGAGGCAAAGGGGTTATCGGGATAACGCCAAAAGAGGAAGATTTTGTGGATCAGTTTATGATTTGCGAGTCTCACGATTTGTTGCTGTTTTTCACTAATAAAGGGCGCGCTTTTCAAACCAAGGCTTACGAAGTCCCAACATCGTCGCGAGTTGCCAAAGGAAGTCCGATAGTGAATTTTTTGCAGCTTGCCGCAAATGAAAAAGTAACTACTACTATTTCGCTTAAATCAGTAGGCGACAAGTTCACTTACGAAACTTCGGGATTTTTAACAATGATCACGGAAAAAGGAGTGATTAAGAAAACTAGCTTGGAAGATTTTTCTAATGTTCGCAGGTCAGGTTTAATCGGAATTAAGCTAAATGATGGCGATGAATTGGGGTGGGTTTTGTTTACAGAGGGAAAAGATGATATAATTTTAGTAACGAAGTCGGGGCAGTCTATTAGGTTCAGCGAAAAAGATGTGCGGGAAATGGGAAGAACGGCTGCGGGCGTGAGAGCGGTAAGACTAAAAACAGGCGACAATGTAGTAGGAGCTTGCGCGATTGGCGCGGAAGGAAGCGATAAGAATTTTGATCTTTTGGTGCTTTCTGAAAATGGTTTTGGGAAAAGAACCAGTTTGGATTTATACAAAAAGCAAAAAAGAGGCGGGAGCGGGATTAAAACCGCCAATACCACCAGTAAAATAGGAAAATTAGTATTTTCAGAAGTTATAAACAAAAATTCCGAGAACGAAGATCTGATTGTGATATCTCGCAAAGGGCAGGTGATCAGGCTTCCAATAGCGACCGTGCCTCAATTAGGAAGATCTACGCAGGGAGTAAGAATTATGAAGATGGACGGGGACGATAAAATCGCATCGGCGACAAGAATTTAGCCAATGTTCCAAACTAGCTAATTATTAGTTATTAAATGAACAATTGATAATTTGGCCTAATCTTTTCCCCCTTTGAGAAGGGGGACTACCGCCCAAGGCGGTCTGCCTTGGGCAGAAGGGGGATTTTAAAATAAACAATGATAATAAATACAAACACAAACCATTTTATGAATCCGGATCTAATTTTAAAGGATGTCGGAGTGGAAGAAGGGATGAGGGTTGCCGATTTAGGGTGCGGATCGGGGTATTTTAGCATTTCTGCGGCAAAAATCGTTGGAGAAAAAGGGAAGGTTTTTTCTGTTGATTGTATGGAAAGCGCTTTGGACGCGCTTAGGTCAAAAGCGTCTGTGGATAATGTGGAAGAGATTTTATCTTTGGCAAGAGGAAATTTAGAAGTTGAAAATGGATCGGGAATAGCAAGCGATTCTATTGATTTTGCGATTTTAAAAAATGTTTTGTCGCAATCAGAAAGCCCAGAAAAGATTATAAACGAGGCTTCGCGCGTTTTAAAGAAAGGCGGGAAGCTTCTTTTGGTTGAATGGACGCAATCTAAAATGCCGATTGGCCCTGACGCGGTGAAAAAGTTAAGTGAAGAAGAAATTTCAAAATTTTCTTCCGATGCCGGGCTGGTAAAAACGCAAAGGTTTGAAGCAGATAAGTATCATTACGGGGTAGTTTTCGTAAAATAAAAAGGGCGCTATCATTATGTCTAAATATTATAAAATTTCTCTTATCGCAATAATCCTCGCGTCTCTTGTTTTTCTCCCTGGGGCGATTTGCAAAACTCCACAGGCGAAGCCAAAAGAGATTACTTTGGAAGTTTGGAATCTTTTTGATGATTCTGACGCATTCAGAGATATTATTGCTGATTACAAATTAGCAAATGCGAATATAACTATTAAGTATTATAAAAAAGATTATGCGGGTTATGAGGATTTGATTTTAAATTCAATGGCAGAAGGAGATGGACCGGATATTTTCTTGATCAATAGCCAGTGGGTTGAAAAGTATATGCGGAAAATAGTTTCTATGTCGCAAAATATCCCTTCGGCAGAAGAAGTTCCCAAGCCTTTTAAGAAAATCGGCATTTCAGATATTGAAAAAGATTTTGCTGATGTCGTTTATGATGATGTTATTTCGGACGGAAAAATTTACGCGCTCCCGCTTTCTGTTGATACTTTGGCTCTTTATTATAATAAAGATATGTTTAATAATGCCGGCGTGCCTAAACCGCCAACCGATTGGACGGATTTTAAAGATGTTGTTAGAAAATTGCGGGAAGTTGATGAAAAATCTAATATAATTAAGGCTGGCGCGGCGATGGGAACAGCGCAAAATATCTCTCGTTCATCCGATTTGTTAATGCTTTTAATGGCGCAAACAGGCACTCCGATGGTTGGCGGGAATGGAAGTTTGGCGAGCTTTGATCAGATGATTGCTTCCGGCGAAAATATGATTTCTCCCGGGGCGAACGCCTTAAAATTTTATACGGATTTTGCTAATTCTGCCCATTCTTTTTATACATGGAATCCGAAAATGGAAAGTTCAATTGATGTTTTTGCTCAGGAAAAATGCGCAATGATCTTTGGATATTCTTATCTTGAAGATGAAATCAAGAAAAAGCAGCCATACGGCTTAAATTTTTCTGCGGCTAAAATTCCGCAAATTAAAAATTCTGCGGAAGAAATCAATTTTGCCAATTATTGGGTGTTTGCGGTCTCGCGTCTTTCAAAAAGTCCGAATGCGGCGTGGGATTTTGTAAAGTTTTTAACATCGCGAACGGAGGCGGAGAAATATCTAACGGCGACAAAAAAACCGACTGCTTTAAGGGATTTAATTCTTTCCCAAACACAAAGCGATGATCCGATATTAAAAACATTTGCTGGGCAAGTTTTAACTGCAAGAAGCTGGCCGCAAAAAGACAGCGCCGCTATGGAAAAGATATTTATGGATATGATAGACGATGTTAATTATGGAAGAAGATCGGCGGAAGAGGCTTTGAAATACGGCGCAAGCAGAGCAACACAAGTGCTGGGGGAATAGGTTAATTTAAAATTCTATGTCAAAAACTATCAAACAATTTTTCATCATTTTTATAGCGGCATTTTTTCTTTTTGCTATCCCAAGATATGCTGGCGCTTGGTCGGGGGTTTCTTCTTATTGCACGGATCCAGGCGGTGGCTGTTCTGTCTGTGATGGGATCACTATGGCAAAGGCGGCGCTGGATTGGGTTGTGAATGTTTCCATTTCAATTGCGTTTCTGTCTATTACAATCGGGGGGGCGATGTATATATTTGCAGGAGCAAATTCAGGAATGGTGAAAACAGCGCATAAAATTTTTAGCTCAACAGGAATTGGTTTGGGATTTATTTTTGGCGCTTGGCTTATTGTAAATATAATTTTGCTGGGAACGGGAGCGGCTCAATTTTCCGCATCGCAGGGATTGTTAAACCCGCAGGGGTGGTTTGTGATAGTGTGTAAATAGAAATTAATTTAATTTTATGAAATTAAAATCAAAATTTATAATTTTATCAGCAGTTATGTTAGCTTTTTTCGCTTTTGCGTCATTCGCAATAGTTAAGGCGGCGGATATAGAATCCGATGCATACGGTGAGACATACGATAGCGGCGGTGGTGGAGGAGGCGGGACAATCAATTTTGGCAGTCCGATAGAACCGAAAACTGTGCCTGCTTTGGTGGATATGATTTCCACTTGGCTTTCTGGGGTAGTGGGCGGGGTGGCAGTGCTAATGATAATGTATGGAGGTTTCCGATATGTGACAAGCGCGGGCAATCCGAATAATGTAAAAGAAGCGATCGGGATCATAAAGTCTTCTGTAATCGGGCTGGTGATAATTTTTGGCGCTAATATAATAATGAGCGAGGTGAACGCCTTGCTTTATGGAACGGAATCGGACAATAGTTTTTTTAATTTTGTGGAAAGGGCGATTCCGTGGTTTTTCGGGTTAATTGTTGGTATTTCGGTGTTGGTGATAATTTTTGCCGGGTTTAAGATGATGACGGCAGGTGTTTATGATTCTAAAGAAGTTGAATCAGCTAAAAAAATGATTCAATATGTGGTGATTGGGTTAGTAGTAACGAGCTTATCGGCGGCTATAGTAAAATTTGTTGTGAGCGTATTCTAATATCAAATTTAAAAATTGATTAGAAAGGAGGTGAAAATATGAAAAAGATTATAGAAAAAATTGGTAAATTAAAAACTGCGTTGATGATTTCGTTATTAACTCTTTTGCCAAAAAGCGTTTTAGCGATTGAAGCAGATATTCCGACAGGAAATGTTTTAGATGATCATGGTGGAGATTTTGCGACAGTTGTAGATAAAATAATCAATCAAGCGCTAATAGTTTTGGGAGGCGTGGCAATCTGTTTAATAATTTACGGGGGATTTTTGGTGATTTTTGGCGGAGTTGATAAAGCTGAAAGCGCAAAAAAAGGAAGATCCATCATCACTTATACGATAATTGGGATTGTAGTAATTGCGTTGGCGGCATTTATTGTAAAGTGGGCATTAACAATAATTTAAATCCTCAAAAATTCTTATGCTCTAAATATATAGCTTCCACAAAACAAATTTCGATATTTTCTCCCTTAATTCTTCTTCGCTCTAAGGGCTTCGGCGGGACATAGTAAGGGAGGTTGAGAGATATTCCGATATTTTCTCCCTTTGGGAAGGCAGACCGCCCAAGGCGGTCTGCCTTGGGCAGAAGAGGGATTTTAAAATAAATTCCGATTATTTCCCCCCTTAATAAGGGGGGATGAAGGGGGTTTTTAAAATAAATTTGTTTTGCGGGAGCTATATTTAGAAAAAAGGGGCGAGTGAAATTCACTGCCCCTTTTATTTATATGAACGCAGAGGAATCGGGAGAGACCCCTGCGGAAAAAAGAACTCATAATATCCAGGCGTCAAATTGACCGCCTGTTTTTTTAAAGTAAAGTTTCTGCCCTTTTGGGATAAAAACCTTACCGAAATAGATTGGGTCATCTGCGCGAGAAAATTTTCTCGTTCGTATTTTTGATAATACGAGAGAGAAATCTTCTTTTCGTTCGGGCGGTTCTATGCAAAGTTCCAAGGGACGAACTTCCGATCCTCTCGTCCCCCAGAAAATTTTTTGGAAATTACCAGACACTGCTACAATCTGGCAATTACTGACTCCCGTGTTTGCCCACTCGGCTTGAGTGGGCATTCCTATCCTAACCACTCCATCTCCCAAGTCTTCTTGGGGGATGGGGATTCTTTTTACGCGGGATGAACAGGTGGGAGAAGGGGAGCATGATCTATGTGTCCAGTGGTTTATTGGAGCATAAATTGCTCCAATAAACCAGGCTTTAAAGAATAAAGTTAACATTAAAACCCCTAAAACCCCCAAGACTGCCCCGATTTTATTTTTAGATTTTCGGGCTGTTTGAATTCCCAAAAAAACAAAAATACCAAAAAAGAACAGCCAGCCTGGTCCTAATTCGTTCGGAAACACATTTCCAATGAGGGGGCTTAATTGCTGAGCATAACCGGTAATTTTGTTCGCTAGGTCGGGTAAAAACAACCCGACTTTTATCAAGATGCAAATTGCGATGGGGACAATGACCATTGCCAAGTAAGAAGTGACAATGATTTCCTTTCCCCATTTTCCTTCTGCCCATCCTATGTAAACCAGCAATCCAGTACAGATTAAACCGATGTCAAAAATCAGGGTTAATTTTTGGAGCAGGGTGATAGGTTCGGAAGCGGACAGACTTCCGAATCGCGATCGCAGCACTAGCAAGGATGTTGCCGGCGGAATATCAAAAAATATTCCCACTAATAATCTGGAAATCCAGATTATTAGTACGGTTGCCACGAGCTTAAACAGCTCGTTCGAAAACTTTTTCAGATCGTATTGATCCGAAAAAGCCCCCTTTATTGCCAGTCCTATGTTTATATAGAATAAAACGAAAGCGATTATAAGGACTGGAAATCCGGTAAACAAGAAAATGATTGGGGCCAAAAAAAGCACCGCAATCATGCTCAATACAAACTTTGTCCAATGGATATTCATTTTTTTATCTCCTGTTATTTTATTTTTTCCAATTGAAAATAAAAAACAAAAATCTTTTCGCTACTATTCCTAGCAGCTCAGCAATAAAGGATCCTTTCAAAACAATCCATTCAATCGCTTTTGTTGCTATTTCTGGGGCAGCAGTATTAGTAATCTCCGCAGTTTCTGCGCGCGTTCTTTTGTGTCGCTCCGATTTTACCTTAATTTCTTGCCAATCTTCTTTTAGCGCCCAGGGTGTCAAAGGGATTAGAATCAGGAAGATGATTATAACGGCAAGAAGCCATTGGACGGAGTAATAATTTTTTATGGGAATTGAATCTGGGGCTGCCAACTTATATCCATTGAATAGCGAGTTGTTTATTTGCCAAATTTCTCTTATGACCGGATAGCTGTTATACATTTTGCAGAGTATTATTTTCATTGGAGATGGTTTAGAAAACAGTACTTTCCATGATGCGATAGGGAGCATTAGCAGGGAGGCTAGGAGTGCGCTGGAGAGCACTCCATGCTCGCCCAAGAAAATCTCACCTATGTTTTCAAATGAATTATAGGCGATTTCTCGATTCCAAAGTATTCCAGAAATTAAACCTTGGAATACTACACTAAACAACACCAACACAAAATCAACAAATAGAACAAAAGAAAGAGAAATCATAAAGGGGACGAGGATGGGGTGGATAGGTGCTTTTTCTGCTTGAATTGGATTTATTGCGTTCCATATTACCGAAAATTTAAATAATAATAAATACATCAAAAAGCATAAAACAAAAAGACAAGTTACTTGGATTGTTCTTTTCATTTTCCTGACCCTCTTTTAATTGCATCTTTTGCCATTTTAAAAAACGGCATTGTTTTTATCCGATCGAGGATTTCTTCTTTGGGAAGCTTAAAATTAACCTCCCTTTTTATCCCCCCTGATCCTATTAAAAACCAATTATTATGGTCCCTGATCTCAATTTCAAAAAAAACGAAATTTTCTGTTAAATTGGTTTCTGCTTGTTCTAAAAATTGCCAGTTTCCTTTTTCTTTTGCATAAAGATCTATTTTCCCAAATATGGGACAATCGAACTGATCCCATAACCATACTTTTAGAAAAAAAGCCTTATCTCTATCTTTGAAAAACAATGTTTCTATTCTGAAAACTTCTGGGACTTCCTGGGGCTTCTCCTTTTTTTCCTGTTTCTCTTTTTTTTCTTTATCTTCTTCTTTATCCTTCTTGCCCTTGTTTTTTTCATCAGCCATTATTTTCTCCTTTTCGCCTGTTTCGGCGAATTTAAAGGTAGTTGCTATTTAATTGTCAATATTCAAAACTGGCTACATTATAGCATAAATGAAAGAAAATGTCAATAGTGAACCTGCTCACTAATCCTATTTTTTTATTGTCACTCCGACCGAAATAATTTCTGCTGGCAAGGCAGAAATTACGAGCGGAGGAGTCTCTTTAATGTTTTTTTTGCAGAAAACCTAAAATTTTGCATATTATAACTCCCGCAAAATAAATTATTTTATAAAACCCCCTTCATCCCCCCTTGCCAAGGGGGAAATATCGGAATCTGTTTTGTGGGAGCATATATTATTTAAAGGATCCCTCCACTCGCCTCCGCCTGAATGCAGGCAGAGCTCGGTCGGGATGACATATCAGACCCCTTGACAAAAAAAATGTATCGGATATAATGCAAATCGTAATCACGGTTTGACAATTCGCTTTTTAATCTGTGGACAATTGTTTTGGCGCGCCAAAATTAATATTGCGACAAAATAAGGGCTTTTCTTAGTATGTCGGACGGTTTGGTCGTCTTTTTTTAAAGATATTTCTAAATCTATCCTCGGAGAACTCTCTTCTTTGTCTACAGATTAAAAGTCAAATTGAACTAAAAA
>JAZDGL010000001.1:0-5119 GCA_043806975.1 bacterium | reverse complement strand
CAAAATAAACTTCTCGTCGCTCATTCCAGGACCGAACTCACAAACATTATAACGGACCATTCCGTCTAATTTGCTTGTGTCTTTACCTTTAAAATCCCACTCGTAAAGGCTTTGTAAGGCTATTGATCTTGATAAATGACGACTAGCCATAATTAATTTTGAATTACGAATTACGAATTACGAATTAAAAAAAATTCGTAATTTAAAAAATCAGAAAAACTTATTTTTCCTGATTTTTCTCAATCTTCAAAACTTCTTTTCCTTTATACATTCCACAGCTAGGACAAACTTTGTGAGGCAAAATATCAGCTTGGCATGCTGAACAAACAACGGTTTGAACCGCTTTTAACGCATGGTGGGATCGCCTTGTATTCGTTCTAGCTTTGGTCTTGCGCTTTTTTGGATTCGGCATAAATATATAAAAATTATTATTTAACTAAACTTCTAAAAACATAATACCAAATATATTCATTTTTGGCAAATTTTTTAAATGCGTCTGTATTTATTTATAATTGTCGCAAAACAAATTTATTTTAAAATCCCTCTTCTACCCAAGGCAGACCGCCTTGGGCGGTAAAAAGGGAGAAAATTTTAAAACCCCCTTCAATTCCCCCTTGTTAAAGGGGACAACATCGGAATTTGTTTTGCGGGAGCTAGATATCGCACCATTAAGGCAAGCCCAAAAAAAAATTAATTTTATATCACTTAATCTCCCACTAAAGATTTCAGTTTAAAAATGGCTTTATCACAATCATCGCTTAATCCATACACCACTTGCAAAATCATCTCTTTCGTAAATTCTTTTTCATCTCTTAAAATGTTCGCCAATCTAATTATATCTCCAATATGTTTTCCATTTTTAAACCCTAAACTTATCAAATCTCTTCCTTCTATTAAATTCACCGGCTTGCTTTTTTCAACATCAAGATTTCTTGCTCGTTTTAAAAGCCACTCTCCCTGAGGAAAAGAATTTGGGAATAAAAGCTGCTCAGAAATTTCTGGATTTTTAAATGGCCCCCTTCCTAATTGATCTGCCTCCGCAACAAGAACAAGCTCACGAATTGTGGCGGGATATATTCTTTTTGCTAATTTTCTAATGGCGCCATCAGATATCGGTTGATTTTTGATTATTTCATCTGTATATAAAAGAGTGGGCGCAAGATGGTTAACCACAATCTGCGTTATCTTTTCTCTTAATATAGATTGAACGCCTAAACTAGCTAAAAAAACTTTCGTTGGCTGATCCCCCGCGTCTTCATGACCATAAGAGCGTATGCAACCATCCACAATTTCCGTAACATAAGGTTTGCCGAGATCGTGGCAAAGAGCGCTAAACATTACTACCATAGAATTATCTTCGTCAAGCCCCTCCCGTCTAATTATTTTTGCCGCTTCATCCACACTCATTAGTGTATGAATCCATACATCACCTTCCGGATGCCATTTGGAATCCTGCGGTGTCTCCGCAAGCGGAGGAAAAACAGGATGGATTTCCTTAAATACTCCCAAAGCCATCCCCGCAGCCAAACCCAATGAAGGCTTTTCCGATTTTAAAAGCATCTTTTTCCATTCTTCAAAAATCCTTTCTTTTGGAAGTTCTTTAAGCTGAGGCGCCATATTCATAATAATTTTTGCGCTTTTTCCCTCTATTGAAAGCCCTAGTCGCCCAACAAATTGCAAAGCTCGTAAAACTCGCAAAGGGTCATCGCCAAAACGCTCTTCATCGGTAATTCTAAGAACCCTTTCCTTTAAATCTTTCGCTCCCCCAAATGGATCAAAAAGTTCTCCTGTAATTGGATCGCTAGCCATAGAATTTATAGTAAAATCTCTCCTTCTCGCTCCATCTTCTATACTCATAAAGGGATCTGTTTTTATTTCAAACCCTTTATGACCATCCGCAATTTTTGAATCTTTTCTTGGAAGAGAAATATCTAAATCAAGACCTCCGCCAAGCGACAACTTTAATATTCCAAAGGACTTTCCAATATCAGAACATTTCCCAAATTTTTCTGATATTTCTTCAATTTTAGAAGAAGTTAATTTTCGCACTTCAATATCAAAATCTTTTGGAATTTTTCCCGCTAGAATATCCCTGACACACCCTCCAACAAGCAAGGCTTGCCCTCCCGCGCTCTTAATTTCTTCTGATAAATCCACCACCGTTTTATAAACCTCAGCATATTTATCTAGACCTTTTTCTTCTAAACTAGAAATGAGCTCTTCCGAACTAGGTAAATTTTCTGTTTTATTTTTTTCTTTTTCTAATGAATCGAATTTTTGCATTTTTTCCAATTCATTTTCATTAGACGATCTCGTTATTTCCATTTTTTTATTTTACACATTAAAAATATTTTTTATATTATACCATATTCCATAAAATACAAAAAATCCTTGTGTCAAACTGACAGAAGGATTTTTCCATTTCACAACAAATATTTTAAACCTTTATCTAAAATCATTGATTTTTTACGATAAATAATTTTAAAAAAAGTGGGAATACAATCTTTGTATTCCCACTTGCGAGCTTACCCTTTACTTAAAGAGTAGCCCGCACTATTTCTACTACCTCCTCCAGCGAGAGGACGGAACCCTCTCGCGGAGAACCAATTATTGTTCCGGTTGGAGGGCCTCCCCAACCGGGCTCTTTCTCATTAAGGAGCGTCGCAACGGCATCAACCCTGATGCCGTTGTTACCAGCGATAGTGAACTTGCGAACCCCGTTTAAATCGGGGTTCAAAATCACCACCACTTGCGCGCCCGCTCCGTAAAGCGCGCCGGGAGCTCCGAAGAACTTTGTCTCCAGAACTCCCAATTTCATGCCCGATGTGGTTTCATCCCATCGGGTATTCCCCACCGCTGAGGCAATCTGCCGATTATTCTCGGCTTTTGCCTCAGCGTACTCCTTAAACGCGTCCAGGGCGCTTAAGGAGCGGAAAGGGTCTAAAATCCCTGCGGCCAAAATCAACCACAGGATTCTTATCCCCTGATGGAGTTGTTCAACGGGATCTCTTGTTACCAAGAGCATCCCGCTAAATACATCGGACAAAGTCGGAAATTCGCTTTGTCCGAATGACTGGATCCCCTCGGTGTCCAGCTGGTTGATATAATCAACCAACTTTCTGGGGATCCCCATGGAAGCGGGCCCGAAAACACCCGCGCCCTTTGAGTGGGTCTCAAAGAGTGCGCGTTGGGCGGCGTCCTCGTCCCTTCCCAAGCTCCACCACGCCTGAAGCGTGGCGGAAGCATCGGGAGCCTCCTCTCCGTGGTGATCCCAGTTGTTCAACTGGGATTGACCACTCCCCCCGACTTCAATGCAAATCACTTTACGATCTGCAAGGTCTTCAGGAGTGGCTTTGCACCCACGCAAAACCTCAACTTCATCTTCTCGGGTTACCCCGAGAAGAAACGCGCAGCCGACCGTATCAAGGTCGACTTTTCCAACTTTTATTTTTTTCATTTTTTTTCTCCTTATTAGTTAGAGACAGATTCAATAATCTGCTCCACTAATTGAAGAAGATGAATCGCCCGATTATATTTGGGCGCTGGGCGTTATGCCCCTTTTTTTTCAAATAACCTCAACTTCAGATTTCTTTTTTCAAAGAAATCTGAAGAAAGGGGGAATCTTGTGAACTAACAAGATTCCCTTTTTTGGTTTTATTTTTGAGAGTTTTCCTTCTCTCCTTTGGGGCAAAAATCATATCGCCCCAAAGAATAACACTGCGCCCCATCAAAGGGGCAAATTCCCTTTGATGGCATATCGTTTTTCAAGGCGCATCCCCTATCTCCGAGGGCTTCTAAACCCTCGGGGTAAAACTGTTGTCCGCTAATGGCAGGTCGCAACCACCCGCCATCTTCTTTTTCAAAAATAACAATCCCTTTCCCTTTAAAGGGAGCAGGGCAAAAGACTTCTATCGTTCTCCCGTCTGGGAGAACGATAGTTTTGTACTTGTTGACAATAACATCGTCAACAAAGTACAAAGTTACTTCCTCAACTGTCCTTTTTTTTAATTCCATTTTTTTTCTCCTTTCGAAGTTTATCGGGAAAATGTAAACCCGAGAGTTGCGAACTCCATTCTGTGAAGAATGGCGCAACTCAAAATTATTAACAACAAATTTTCAAAGTCGCACATTCAATTATACACCCATTATAACATCTATTTAGAAATTGTCAAGACCTTTGGACTGCCTCTTCGCACTCCCTAATAAATAGTGGCTTATATAAGCCACTATTTATTATTATTTTTTGTGTTAATTCACTGACAAATACCATAAACCTTAAGAAATATGGAAACTCCTTCTATGTAATCTGCATAATCCGTGTTTTTCAATCGCTTTTCTGTGCGCCGCTGTTCCATACCCTTTGTGCAGCCCAAAACCGTATTGCGGAAAAACTTTATCCAATTTTTTCATAATCGTGTCGCGGCTCACTTTTGCCACAATAGACGCAGCAGAGATAGAAAAAATATCGCGATCGCCTTTTATGACGGACTCTTGATAAACATCTATTTTGCCCCCGCCCGCAAACCGCTGAAAATCAATAATATCTTTTCCGTCAATTAAAACCGCGTCCGGCTTTTGCGAAAGCCCTAAAACCGCCTCCGCCATCGCCTTTAAACTTGCCTGTCTTATCCCTATTCTATCAATTTCTTCTTGCGAAACAATTCCGACTGACCACGCAAGACAATTTTCAATAATCCACTTATACGCTTTTTCGCGTTGAATTTCTGAAAGCAATTTAGAATCCCCGATTAAATTTATTCCAGCTTTTTGACTTTTGCTCCGCCGGCTAGCGGATGATTTTTGATTTTCTAATTTATTTGCAACTATTTTATATTTATCCGTCCAATCAAAAATTATAGCAGAAGCCGCCACCGGTCCCGCCAGCGGTCCGCGTCCAACTTCATCAACCCCGGCAATCAATTTATGCCCAATCCGAATTAGCTGCAATTCTTTTTCAATTGTTGGTAAAATCATAGTTTAATTATACCGCTTATCCAAAAATTATCCAAAAAACTAAACGAAAAACATATCTTGCTATATGTCAAGATTTCACTTGCCCCGCATCTAGTATATAATAAACAGAGTTGACCGCAAAATAAATTATTTTAAAATCCCTCTT